>DEMS01000015.1:143951-149333 GCA_002359315.1 Bacteroidetes bacterium UBA2664
TCATGGGGGGTATCATGGGGGGTGCCTTCAGAATAGTCCATTTCAGGAGCCGGAAATGCCATTCGAAGAAAATTATCAGAAAAATTAAAACAGTCTCTAGAGTAGGTTTCTAAAATACGGGGCACGCCCGATCCTAACTGTTCAACCAGACCAAGATCCCGAAATACCCTCATCAACTCTTTGTTTCGTGGAACAGAAAATCCTTCGAAGAATTCTGTCTTGCTTAAACCTTCCGGCAACCCTCCCGCAGAGGTAATTTCGACTCTGTCCGAAAATATCTCAAATTTGGGCGGTACCTCTTTGGAGTAGTCGTTATGGACAAAAGCATTAATTACGGCTTCACGCAATGCTACTGGATTCCAAAGTCGAGTATTTTCCCGTTCCTTCGGTGTGATCTTAGTTGAAGTGGTATTTAAAACATCAATTTTGTCTAAAACCTGTTTCGTGGCTTTGATTAATGATTCCTGTCCGTATTCATTACTTTCTACTAAATCTGACCTTCCTGTTCCATTATATTTGGCTACTTTAACAGACAGATTATTCTGGTCTGCCAATAAATAAGCAGCATAATTGTATTTTCGATCCTCGGTTAAAAGTTCCAAGTTTCGGGCAAACTGTTTATTCAGAGCATTACCCGCAGCTTCATAATAAATTTTAAGTTGCTCAAATGTTAAGTCTTGCCGTGGAGAAGTGATTTTCCCGATAGAATTCCGAGTGCGTTTAGAGAATAGCTCTTCGATCATTTTAACCGGCATCGGTTCAGCAGCAGTCCCTATACGAATGTAGCACCCTCTCTCCGACATACCATACTTTTTCAAGTAGTAAGGCTTTTCAGGTCCACTTGCTACAATAATTTTTATGACATCTTTGCTCTCTCGCTCTTCATGAACCACATCAAACAGTCCCATGCATGAGGGAAGAATATTGTTTTTAAGGCGATCCTTAATCTTCAGCATATCGCTGTCTGAATCAAGGAGACCAGCTACAATGCCCTTTTTATCTAAACCAATATAAATAATACCACCTTCTTGGTAATTCAAGAATGCAACGACTTCTTTTTCGAGGTCTCCGGTAAGCTCTTGTTTATATTCTATTCGGTTCGTTTCAGGCATGTTTAAGCATCTACGGAGATTCTGAAAATTTGGATTTTTAAATAGGTCAAAAATATGAATTTATAACTAACTGAACTCATAGAATTCGATAAAATATCCAGTATTTCATGTTTTAATATTGTTTTTATAGCTTCACAAGATTTTGACTCTTTAGATATTGTTGGTGATCCGGATGGCACGTCATCAACAACACCTGCTGATCTTTGGCAAACTCTTCTATCGCTTTTGTGGCCAGCTCTCTTCGTTCAGGGTCCATGTCCACCATAGGGTCATCCAGGATAATGAATCCGGACAGTTTCTGAAGGAAATGCTCAGTAAGGGCAAAACGCCAGGCCAAAGCGACTGTGTCTTTTGTTCCGTGTGATAGCAGGTTATAGGTAAGCGGCCGACCATCATCTGTTTTAAATGTTGAAGGCATATCACCATTCATATTAATTTCTTCAAACCGTCCACCAACCATTTGTTGCAGCCAGCGCAGGAAACTCTTTTCCAGACCACTGTAAGTATTGGCATCCATAGCCTCCAGAAGACTTTGGGTTCGCTCCCGTACCTTTGAAAGCGTTTCACCCTCTTTATGAGTGCGTTCAAATTCAGACTCTGCCTCTTCCATCATTTTTTGAAGTTCTTCGGATGAGGTGTCCGGAGCATCCTTCTCAAGATTAACTTTCTCGATTTTTTTCTCACTGATCTCTTGTGCCAAATCACGGATTTCATGATCCAGTGATTCTACCTTTTCAATAAACTCATCCGCTGAATCGTAACCGGCCGGTAATTCCGGTAGTTTTTCAATTTCTGCTTTTAAATCTTTCAAGAGTTTGGAGGTTTCCGCCAACTCCATAATCACATCCTCAACCGATTCATACTCCTTCTGCCATTCGGTAATCTGATCTTGGGCTGTATCCGCATCTTTTTTAAGGCTTTCAAATACAGTCCGGGCATCCACAAGATCATCACTAATTTCACTCACTGATCTTACCTGATCCAGATCGCCAAGCTCTTTCAATTCTTCTTTTAATGCCTCAATATTATCTTCACCCAGTTCAGATTTATATAGACTTTCTGCCTGATTCAACTGCTGCTTATTTTGGCTGTAAAGCCCAGCCAGGGATTCTGCACTTTGAATGGATTCCACACCCAGTTTTTCAAACTGAGTCTTCAGATCTTGCTCTTTTTCTGATACACTTTTCACGACCTTTTCAAGATCACCTTCCCCGGAAAACACATCTATTTTCACTCCATCAATGGAAAGAGTAAATCCTCCGGAAGTTTTTTTCTCAACTGTTTTCTTCGCTTTTACCTCAATATCTTCTTCCGATTTACCGGCTTCATTGAATCCTAAGGTTTGATCTGACTCACTTACAATGCGGAGGGTTAACCGGGCTCCATCAATCCGGGACTTCAGATTGCCGATCTCATTGTTCAGCTTTCTTAAATACTGAATATCAATCGGTTCAATTTTTTGAGCCTCATCAACTTCTTTTTTTGCATCTTTTACCTTTTCAGAAAACTCTTCCAACTTCTTGATTTTTGCAGTGAGTTGTTCGGCGCGCTGCTTATTTTGAGCCTTCTTCTGCTCTTCCTGAAGTTTATCAATTTTCTCCTGATGTTCTTTCTTTTTGGGCTCTAAGGTCTTTATTTGATCTTCCAACACCGGCCACTTTTTGCTTACACTAAGCAAGCTCTTTTTCTTCAGTTCTGCATTTTCCGCTTGCTGCTCTTTATCCTTTCTCTGGTTTATTCCTTTCTTGAGTGGTTCGAGTTTCTCATACTCTTCTTTCCTCTCTTTTTGACGGTTAATAAACCCGGAAAGGTGTTCGTTAAGCTGATCCAGTTTGTTCTCGAACTGTTGCGCTTCTCCAAGGTCCTTACGTAACTGTTCTTTTATGTAATATGCATCCAGGATTTTACCGACACCAACTTTGTAGGGATGATTGATCCCCCGGTTATTTTCCGGATAATCCTGATCCCGGTCCCACCGCTTAAAGAAATCCTCATAACGGACATCCAAAAGCTCCCGAAAACGATCGACCGATACCCCACCGGTCTCCATTAAATTCTGTCGTAAAAGATCACCCAGCTCTTTACGGACGGGATTCTGCTTCTCCATTTCTCTGATCGTATGGTGAAGTCCGGATTGATCGGCAAGAAGAATGGTTCTAATAGTAGCCGGAGAAACCGGTAACAGCTCCTCGATCTGATTTTGTACCTCTTCCTCATCAGTGATTTCTGATCCATCAGGCAGGTGTAAGCTTGCACTACCACTTCGGGTTCCTTTTTTCCAGGTTTTGGTGATCCGGATTTCTGACTCATTTTCATCTTCAAGCGTAAGACTGACCCGGATAGTATCTCCACCCGAAACCGGAAAATAACTTCCCATGGTATCTTCTAACTGTTTGGCCGTCAGATATGTGGTTGTTAGTAGTCCATTTAAAATTGCATGAAACACGGTTGATTTCCCGGCTTCATTTGGCCCAAGAAGTACATTCAGTCCGGCATCCAATGAAATCTCTTTTTCGCGAATACCTGCAAATGGATGTAGTTTGATGGACTTTAGTTTCATCCCTTCACCTCCCGGATTAGCTCGTAGGCCATCTGCAGTTCGTCTTCTTTCTCTTCCGGAATAGACGAGAGTAGTTGCTCGGGAAAGGAACCTTCGGTAAACTCCTTGCGAATCTGTTCTTCAGTCACTTTTCTTCTCAGGTTTGTGTCATCCAGTTTCAGTTCCAGGACAGAGTCACGGATTTGATGGCGTTGCTCCAGCCATTGATCGTACAGGTCCGGATCCAGCCGACCTGCAACCGAAAGTTTTACAACGCTCTTTTTATACTCCTCTTTTTGAAACTCCTTCAGCAGCTTCTCAATGTCGCTTTGATGATTTAATGTGTGCTCAACTCGTAAAAACCGGTAGCTCCCCGTACTTAATATTTCGGTTTGTATAGATTTCTTTTGATCAATGATATGTAGAAAAGCATGGCCTTCATGCCGACAATCAAACCCGTCCGGCTCCGGTGTACCGGGATTGAAGACCATATCTTTTTTACCTGGTTTCTCCGGCCAGGTGATGTGGGTATGTCCCATTAGCCAGATATCCACTCCTGAATCCTGTAACTCTCGGACGGTCATTGGATAATATCGCTGGTCAAAATCGGGCGAGACCCCTTCAATACTTCCATGCGCAATACCGATATGTATTTTTTCGGAGCCTTTTTCCTCATCTTTCACCCATCCGATAGCATTCTCCGATGAGTGTTTAGCATGGCATGGAGCGGGATAGACGATCGCACTCAGATCATATTCACTCAAATCCACAGGCACTTTCTCACCCAGAACCAAAACGCTTTCACCAGCGTCTTTTTTGAACCGATCCCAAAGCGGACTGTCTGCCGTGATGTAATCGTGGTTGCCGGGCAATACCAACACAACATTTCCCTCAAATCGGTTGATCGCCTGTACCGCACGTTGAATCTCGGAAACCTTCATGCTTGTTTTATCAAACAAATCTCCGGCTATGGCAAGAATATCTGCATCTTTTTCATTCGCCATTCCCACTAGCTTTTCGAGGGATTCATAGCGGGCCTGGACCAGTGTTTCCTGAGCTTCAGGGTGGTTTTGGAAACGGAGTCCAAGGTGGAGGTCGGCGATGTGGAAGATTTTCATTAAGACACTCGTTTATCTTTGAATATAATCATCATGCCATGTTTTTAATATTTGAAAATCAGTTTCTAAATCATTGGGATCAGGCATATTTAAAGGAGTTTCTCTCGATTGAGAATGTTCATACTTCGAATACTTGGTCATTAGATTATCGAATAATTCGCAGTCTTCATTGGTAATTTTAGACAAGTTTAAAATTTTATTATCTGTTTGTACTGATCTTCTAAAACGATGAATAATATCATACAGAAGCACATCCTCAATCATACGTTCAAGTAATATGCGAAAGTCACTACACATTGATTTTGCTAAGGGATCGTAAAATTCACCACCTAGTTCTTCAAAAACTCTTTTAGCTGGTGGTAATCGGTTTGTGATTAATGTATTTAAAACCCTATGTGGTTTTTTTACGTTTATGGGAATATCTCCAGGATTTCCAGTGCCCCAAATTTCACTTCTAATTCCAATGAAATGTGAGTTAATTCCTGCTTTTTTTGAAAATTGATCCAACAAGCTCACCAATGATAATCTATGGGTAAGTACAATTACTTGTCTATCAACAGATAATTTCACCAATCTCTCCACTACCATTTCGGGGACTACTAAAAACTACCCG
>DEMS01000038.1 GCA_002359315.1 Bacteroidetes bacterium UBA2664
CCCAGTTTATGGGGAAGCCGACATCACAACTAAAATTATGAAAAAGATATCAAATTGCAGAATCAGTGGTGATTCAAATTTAATAAATGTTCTTAATCTGGGGGACCAATTTTTAACCGGAGTATTTCCTAAAAAAAAGAGTGCAGAAATAACAAAAGGGCCTCTTGAGTTAGTTTGGTCTCCAAAAAGCCAACTTTTGCAACTGGGCCACTGTTTTGACTTGAATGAAATGTATGGTGAAAATTATGGATATCGATCCGGCCTTAATCAGTCTATGGTTTCTCACTTAACAAATAAGATTCGGAATCTTGAAAAATATTTAGACTTAAAATCGGGAGATATAGTTATTGATGTGGGTAGTAATGATGCGACTTCTTTAAAAGCATTTGAAACTACCGGACTCAAAAAAATTGGTGTAGATCCAACGGGTGAAAAATTTAGTCACTTCTATAAAAATGATACAAAGCTAATTATTGATTTTTTCCCATCCTCCTCATTAAATACTGAATTAAATGGAAAACAAGCAAAATTGATCACATCAATTGCTATGTTTTATGATTTGGAGGATCCAATCGAATTTGCAAAATCCATACACGAGTCGCTTACGTCAGATGGTATATGGCATTTTGAACAGAGCTATATGCCATCTATGCTGCGCCTTAATTCTTATGATACAATTTGCCATGAGCACCTTGAGTTCTATACGCTACATAATATTAAGTACATACTTGATAGATCTGATTTGAGAATTCTCGATGTCCAGATGAATGGTGTGAATGGGGGTAGTTTTGCAGTTAGTGCAGTCAAGAAGAAGTCATCATTGAAGTCGAATGATGTACTCATTAATTGGTTGCTTGAAGAAGAGATGAAAATGGGTTTTGACTCACCAAAACCATTCAGAGAATTTGAGCAAAAAGTATTTCAGCACAGAAAATCACTTCGTACATTAATTGATGCACTCAAATCTGATGGCAAAAGAATCCATGGATATGGAGCTTCTACGAAAGGGAATGTACTTTTACAGTTTTGTGAATTTACGGAGAAAGACATTACATGTATTGCTGAAGTAAACCCTGATAAATTTAACTGCTATACACCGGGTACATATATTCCAATCATATCTGAGGAAGAATCAATTAAAATGAAACCGGACTATTATCTTGTATTACCTTGGCATTTTAAAGATGGTATTGTAAGACGTGAGCAAAAATTTATTGCACAGGGCGGTAAATTAATTTTCCCATTTCCGGAGATTGAGATAGTAGGAGGTTGATGAAAGTTGCATTTATTATTGGTTCTGAAGGGCAAGATGGAATATTACTTTCACGTTTCTTAAAAGAAAAAGACTACCAGATAATTGGATTTTCCAGATCTAAAAATCCGTCTAATAAATGGGTTGCAGAAAATCTCTTTGTAGACTTATCAAAAAATAATTTTTTACCATTTATTGAAACAATAAGGTATTATAAACCATCTGAACTGTATTATTTTGCAGCTTATCACACTTCTTCTCAACAAAAGTCAGATCTTTCAATAGATGAAATTAACAGATCAACTGCGATAAATTATTCAGCTTTTGTTAAGATTATAGATCTTTGTAGAGAATTCTCGCCACAAACTAAAATTCAATTTACAAGTTCCTCTCTAATATTTTCAGGATGTAATTCAGAAATACAAAGTGAAAATACAGTTGCAAAACCAACATGTTTATATTCATTAAATAAATTAGCATCAATGAATGCTGCAAAATTCTATCGAAATAATTTTAATATGTTCGTGAGTGTTGGAATCATGTATAACCATGAATCAGTTTTCAGAAAAAACTACTTTTTGTCAAAAAAAATAATTGAGCAGGTAAGAGATTTTAAAGATGGTAAAATTAATGAGATAACTATAGGAAATTTAGATGCAGTAACAGATTGGGGATATGCACCGGATTATGTTGAAGCTCTATGGCATCTCGTACAACTAAATCAATCTGATGACTATATCATCTCATCCGGTATAGGGCACCAAGTTAAAGATTGGTTTCTAATACTTGAAGACCATCTTGAAATAAAAATTATGCAGAATATTCAGATTGATGCATCTTTAGTAAACAGGAAAAAACCAACGTTAATTGGTGACAACTCAAAGCTGTTGAGCACTGGCTGGAAGCCCAAACATGATTTTAAAAGAATGATAATTAAAATGTACAATAATGAAATTTGAGTTAAGCTTTAAACTACTAGTTTATGAAATATAAGATTTTGATAATCGATCCAGTTAATAATACTGACAGTCATGTTGCTTTTAACTCTACCATTATCAAAGCCCTCAAACGGAATAATTGTAATATTTCAGACCTAATAGTTTCATACTCTCAAATAAAACACCCTTTCTATGAAGGTCTAAATATGAATTCACGGCCTTTAAATGGTAAACTTTTTGGCATAAATATTTATAGTTATTTATGGTTTGGTTTATTAGCATATGCAAAATTAATAATAAAAATATTTACTAATACACCAAATAAAATACTTTTCTTATGTGTCGATAATACTCTTTTTTATTATATCATTAAATGTATTAGGTATATATATTCGGGTGATATATATGTCATTGTTCACTCTAATTTAGAACAACTAAAAAATTCAGATAATAAATTAAGAAAGTGGGAAAGATTAGATGCTAAATTTGAAATTAAGTTTATTGTATTAGCTGATTTTTTAAAAGTTGAGATGAGTAAAATGTTGGATATAAAAAATGTTGAAGTTTTAAATAACCCGACATATGGTCATTTATTAAATTCAGAAGGGGAAATAGATTATTTAAAGAGAAAAATAGATTACATATTTTTAGGTGGTGCAGCTAACGAAGCATATCAATCAAAGTTTATAAAAAAGTTTATGGATGAATTGAGCTTGATCAGTCAAAAATTCCCCTCCAAAAAGTTGACTATTGGTTTTCCTTCAAATTTTACCTTGGATGCTCGGAAGAACATAAATGTTTACTACTATGGTATAAGGCCTAATCACAATAAATATTATGAATTGTTACAAAATTCAAAATTTATAGTTATCCCAACATCTAGAGGAAATAAATTATCTACAAGTGGTGTTTTGGCAGATGCTATAACACATGGTGTTTTGTTGATAGCCCCTGAAAAAGCTCCTTTGAATCAGTGTTTGCCTTCAGAGGCAAAGGAATATTTATATAATGATTTGAATCTTGCTTCTGTGCTAGAAAAAACAATTACAAATCAAAAAACGCACAATAAATTATCAATGTTTGTAAAAAAATATTCTGATAGTTCAAACTTGAACTATTTAGAATGTAGAATGAAAATCATATTAAACATATGAACTAGTCAAGAGGATATAGATTTTCTACAAGTGGTATTATTGCTGATGCATTAACCTATGGTGCTTTAATCATAGCTCCAAATGAACCACCATGGAATGAACATCATCCAATTGAAAATCATAAATATTTGTATAACAAAAAAAAATTCCCGGCCGTAATTCAAGATGAAGTATTTAATAGATCAGATAGTAATACTTTGTCAATAAATAATTTTAATTATTCAATAGAATTTGGATTGGAATTTGTTATTTCTGAGTTATCTGAAATTTTAAAAAATCAGTATAGAATAGTTAGTTATGAAAAGTGTATTAATAATTCAAAATAGGATAATGCATTACAGGAAAAGCTTTTATAATGAATTATCTGAAGTTTATGATGTTACAATTTTGCATTCGGGCATCCCTATGGTTCTGCCTGAAGACCGATTTAAAGAAATTATTGTTAGAACATATAAAATCGGCCCTTTATATTTTCAATCAGACATATTTGAACATGCCTCAAAACAAAGTTATGATATTATAATAGCGATGTTTGATATAAGATGGATTAATTCAATTTGGGCTATGTTTAATTTGGATAGTGTTAAGCCTTGGATTTGGTGGGGGCTAGATAAAGGTGTATCATCTTCCAATATAACTTCTGAGTTAGCACTAAAGGTTAAATTATCTATAGCAAAACGGGGTAATCCTATTATTTTTTATAACAAAAAGATTAGAAGAGATTTTATTAAATATGGATTAAATCGGAAGAATCTATTTGTAGCAAATAATACCTTCCATATTGATAATAGAATTCAATGTTATCTACATGAAAAAAAAGATTACATTCTTTTTGTAGGCTCGTTGGATTTAAGAAAACAAAACGAAATTTTGATTAAAGCATTTGCAAACATTCTAGATAAAATACCTAAGTCTATAAAACTTGTATTAATTGGAGACGGAGAAGATAAAGAGAGATTAATTTCTTTAAACAATAATTTGAGACTTAATGGAAGAGTTTTTTTCCCTGGTAAGATAACTAATGCAAGTAAACTTGAAGAATTTTATAAAAGAGCAATAGTTTCGGTTTCATTTGGGCAAGCGGGTTTATCAGTGTTACAAAGCATGGCTTATGGTGTTCCATTTGTAACCTCTGAAAATGCTATTTCAGGTGGTGAAAGTAACAATATTCATCATGGGAAGAATGGATTTATTTGTAAAAAAAACATTGAGTCTTTGGAAGAGATACTGATTAAATGTTGCACGAATACTGAGTATGTAAAAAAAATGGGAAAAAATGCTTTTGAATATTACACAATGAACTCTACAGTAAGACTGATGATAGATTCATTTGAAAAAGCTATTAAACTTTCAATTAATTGATAATGGTACCTAAAATTGTCACAAGAATAAGAAACTATATTTCACGCAATTTGATGAAATATAGACGGCTTTTAGAAGCAAATGGAATAGGAGTAAAATTTATTGAACCCAATTTTATCTACATTCCAGTTTTTTCAACTTCTCCAGTTGTAGTAGATGTTGGATGTGGGTATGAAGCAGATTTTTCTAAATACATGATTGAAAATCATAATGCTTTGGCTTTTTGTATTGATCCTACAAAAAAACATGCGCCACTATTAAAAAAATTGGAAGAAAAATATGTGGGAAACTTGAAATATTTACAATATGCAATTTCTGATACTGATAATGAACTTACTTTCTATGAGAGCCAAAACAATGAAAGTGGTTCGATATTTAATAATCATGTAAATATTTTGAATGATAAAATCATTAAGTACAAAGTGAAGGCTTTAAGTATACCATCCTTAAAAAGTTTGATAGATCAAGAACATATTGAATTATTAAAGCTTGATATTGAAGGAGCTGAATATAGTATGTTCAACAATTTTGATTTCAAAGCATTAGAAGGTGTATCTCAGTTATTTATAGAATTTCATCATCAACAGATTGAGCATCGTAGCCAAAATGAAACTTTTGAAATCGTTAGGAAAATTGAAGGAGCAGGTTTTAACTCTTTTTCGATAGATGATGTTAATTTTTTGTTTTATCGAAAAGAAATTTTGATGGCTTAAAATAAATGAAGGTATCGAATTCTCTTCCAATATCTCTATATTTATTTTATTAATATACCATTATAATCTCGGTTACAAGTTTTAAATACTTTCACGTTATTCGATTAAAACCTAAATTGAATCATGAAATTGATGGTTTTATAATGCAAATAAGTAACATCCTTTCAATGTTTGAAGCTGACAAGTTTTGAGTTTCTCTGAATTCGTTGATGTGTTTTAATAACTTCTTCAAGGGTCAGATTTCTGAGTGAACGTCTTTGGTTGAGCTTGTTGAATTCTTTTCTTCGAAATTTCAATTTTTGACTCGCACAATACTCAAGGGTGCTGGTCTAAATTTGATTGTGGGTGATGGTGCTTGGTTTTACATTGCGACCTATATCAATTACAATAAAAAATCATTTTTATAACGATTTATTTTAAGGGACAAAGAAACGATATAATGAATATTTTACAACTTATTGGTCGAGAAGAGCCTTTGTTTCGGCAAGATTTGGAACAATATGACAATCTAATTAGGCAACGGGTAGAATCATCTTCTTTTTTGGTTTTAGGTGGTGCGGGTTCTATTGGACAGGCAGTGACAAAGGAGATTTTTAAGAGAAATCCCAAAAAGCTTTATATCGTCGACATTTCGGAAAACAATCTGGTAGAGATGATGCGTGATATCCGAAGTTCACTAGGGTATATCGAAGGGGAATTTAAATCTTTTGCCTTAGATATTGGATCATGGCAATTTGACGCATTTGTTAGTGAAAATACAGATTTCGATTATGTTCTGAATCTGACGGCTCTCAAACATGTTCGCAGTGAAAAAGACCAGTTTACCCTAATGCGAATGGTGGAAACAAACATCCTTAATACCCTGAAAAATATAGTCTGGGCAAAAAAAAACGGTGTACGAAAATACTTTGCAGTATCCACCGATAAAGCCGCTAATCCAGTTAATATGATGGGTGCCACTAAGCGGATTATGGAGCTGTTTCTAATGCAAGAAAGTGAAAATATTCCAATTTCGATGGCGCGTTTTGCAAATGTTGCATTCTCTGATGGTTCACTTTTACATAGCTTTAAACAGCGTCTTGTTAAGCGTCAACCGATTGTAGCACCTAATGATGTGAAGCGTTATTTTGTTACTCCTGAAGAAAGTGGATTAATCTGTCTATTCTCCACCATACTAGGAGAAAATAGAGATGTATTTTTTCCAGTGTTAAATGATGAACACCTAATCACTTTTACAGATATTGCGAGTCGTTTTCTCGCTCATAATGGCTTTGAAATAGCTTTGG
Organism: Bacteroidetes bacterium UBA2664; assembly: GCA_002359315.1. Lineage (GTDB taxonomy): Bacteria > Bacteroidota > Rhodothermia > Balneolales > Balneolaceae > Rhodohalobacter. Next base: position 6,706 of record DEMS01000038.1, read on the forward strand.
TTGATAGTGAGGATGAAGCTCGATGCAGTATTGATACGTTAATTCATACTGGTAAATGGCCATGCCTTTTCACTCCAAGCAACACGACAGGGGAGAAATCATTTGAAGAGTTCTATACGGCTTCTGAACAGATTGATTTTGAGACATACTCTGAATTTGGAATTATTAAATCTGAACCTTACATAGAAAAAGAAAAACTCAGCCATTTCTTAGAAGTAGTTTCAGCTTTTAAAGCAGATGGGAAATGGTCAAAAAAAGAATTGCTTGATCTATTTAGGTATTTACTTCCGCATTTTGATCACGATGAAAGGGGAAAATATCTGGATTCCAAAATGTAAAAAGTAAATTATATACGAAAGTTCTACACAGATAATATGAAACGAGCTATTATTTTAGCAGGTGGTAAGGGAACAAGACTAAGGCCTTACACAATGACATTACCCAAACCACTAGTTCCTTTGGGAGACAAACCGATACTTGAACATATCATTACTCAGCTTAAGGCTCATAATTTTACACATATTACTATTACTGTAAATCATATGGCCGACATTATAAAAGCATATTTCTCAGACGGTACCAAATGGGGGGTTAAAATTGATTACACATTTGAAACTAAACCATTAAGCACTATGGGGCCACTAACGCTTGTGCGTGATTTACCAGATGATTTTTTAGTGATGAACGGGGATGTTTTAACGGACTTAAACTTTTCGGATTTTTGGCAAAGCCATGTAGATCAAAAGAATATATTCACAATTGCATCACATCGTCGTAAGGAATTGATCGATTATGGATTATTATATCATGATGAAAATAACAAGCTTACTCAATTTGAAGAAAAGCCTCAATACGACTTTTTAGTGAGTATGGGGGTTTATATGGTGAATAAGGCTATTCTTAAATATATTCCTAAAGATACTTTTTTTGGATTCGATCATTTGATGCATAAACTACTTGAAGTAAACAAACCTGCCACGGTTTATGAATACTTTGGATTTTGGCTTGATATCGGCCGACCAGCCGATTATGAAATTGCATCTGAAAAAATAAACGATCTTAATATGAAATTCGAATGAATGTTGCTGTAACCGGGTCGTCAGGATTTATTGGTTCACACCTTCTACCAAAGCTAAAGAAAGAAGGGCATACCGTTACAGAAATTAGTCGTACTAGAAATCTTGACATTACAAACTGGGAAAAAGTAAAAGACCTTAAGCCTTGTGAAATTATTGTTCATCTAGCCGCTAAGACATTTGTTCCAGACTCTTTTAATAACCCGGCTGAGTTCTATAAGACAAACTATATTGCAACCTTACATTCATTAGAGCTTGCAAGGAAATGGAATGCTAGGGTCATTTACATGAGCTCCTATTTCTATGGTCCACCACAATACTTACCGGTAGATGAAAAGCATATCTTAAATCCCCACAACCCTTATGCACAAAGTAAAATGCAATCTGAGCAACTTTGTGGAGCCTATTTCAGAGACTTTGGGATTCAATGCATTTCATTTAGGCTATTTAACATCTATGGTAAAGGTCAAACCGGATATTTTTTGATCCCAGAAATATTAGAAAAAATAAAAAATGGCGGGACAGTTACTTTAGCAGATCCAAGGCCTAAACGTGATTTTATCCATGTGAATGATGCGGTTAATGCGATAATTTTGGCCACTAATAAATTAAATATAGGATTTGAAGTTTTTAATTTAGGCACTGGTGTAGCTACATCTGTAGAAGAGCTCGTAAGTATTATTTATGATCGCAGCCCTATAAAATTTAAAGTTAAATTTACAAATAAATATCGTAAAGGGGAGATTTTAGAATCAATTGCTTGTATAGATAAAATACGCAATAACCTAAACTGGAACCCGAAAATTGATATTAAAAAAGGTATCGAATATTTATTTTAATCATTCCAATGTACATGTTAATATTCAAATATTTCATGAAGTAATCTAATAAAAATGTTGAAATGTACTATCAAAATCAAAAATTAAGTATCAAAATAGTAGATATAAAATGATTAGAATACTTTTTTTAGCTCCATTGCCCCCACCAATAACGGGTCAATCAGTTGCTTCGCGTGCACTTTTAGATGCAATGAAAGAGTTTTATGAAGTTAATTGTATAAATTTTAGTAAAAATGATGTCTATGCAAATAGCAGAGGTGTGTCAAGGATAATACAAGTAATTTATAATATTTTTGAAGTATTAAATAAAAAGAATCAATCTGATTTAATATATATAACTATTTCGGAGTCAATAGCAGGTAATATCAAAGATCTTTTTATTTACTTAATATGTTATGATAAATTAACTAAAATGTACATTCATCTTCACGGAGGTACAATAAAAAGACAACTTTGGGATAAGTATTCAATAATTTATCGAATTAACCAATATTTTCTTTCTAAGTCTGCAGGCATTATAGTGTCTGGAAAATCACATGAGCAAATATTTGATGGAATTGTTGAACCAAAGAAAATTTCCATAATTCCAAATTTTGCAAATGATGATCTGTTTGTAAATAAAAAAATGATAGAAGAAAAATTCAGTGAGACAATGTCTTTACGTATAGTCTACATTAGCAGTATGAAAGAACAAAAAGGCTATATGACTCTTTTAAATTCGTTTATTGGGCTAGATCAAACTGAACAATCTAAACTAAGAATCGATTTTGCTGGTTACTTTGATGACAGCAAAAGTGAAGAGTGTTTCAAATCAAAAATAAAAAAATATCCTTCTATTAATTATCATGGAGTAATCTCACATGAACAAAAGATAGCATTATTCCAAGAAGCTCATGTATTTATACTGCCTTCAAAATTCCTGGAAGGTCAACCTATTTCTATACTTGAGGCTTATGCTTCAGGCTGTGTTGTATTGGCCTCTAGCCAAGAAGGAATACTAGATATCTTCACTCATGAAGTCAATGGATTTGTAATTAATAAAGAAGATATGGAGGCTTGCTTAATTTCTTGTTTAAGACGCCTTATCAATTCAAAATCTACTGAACTTAAAGAAATTGCACTTTTTAATCATTTAAATGCGACTTCAAAATACCGTTCAATTAATTTCACTAATGCTGTCATGCAAAAGATGAATCTCATTTGATATTTAACATTACTCCCGTCAATTACTTTATATAGAAAACTAATTAATTGCGAAAAGTACATCTAGGTTATCAAAAACTACAATAAATTTTAAATGTAATATGAAAATAACATTATGTAGTAACTGCGTAATGGACACCACAGACTCTAAAATCACTTTCGATGAGAATGGAGTTTGCGACCATTGCAATACCTTTTTCAAAGATATCGAACCGGTTTGGAATTATGGCAAGGGAAGAGAGAGAGAATTAGAAAAATTAGTTGATGACATAAAAAAAGAGGGAAAGAACAAGGATTTTGATTGCCTGATGGGTGTAAGCGGGGGTATTGATAGTTCTTATCTTTTGTATAAAATGGCTCATGATTATGGCCTTAGGCCACTTGTCTTTCATGTGGATGCCGGCTGGAATACTCAAATATCAGTTAACAATATTGAAAAACTAATCGATGGATTAGGCCTCGATTTGTATACTGAAGTCATCAACTGGGAAGAAATCAGAGATTTACAATTGGCATTTTTTAAATCCGGAGTGCCCCATATAGATGTGCCCCAGGATCATGTATACTTTTCAACCATGTATAAATTTGCCCATAAACATGGTATTAAATATATCCTGACAGGCGGTAATTTTTCTACGGAGTGTGTGAGAAATCCTATTGAATGGATGTATTATCAGTCTGATTACATCCAATTAAAAGATATATACAAAAAGCACGGCACTGGAAAGCTCAAAAGTTATCCGATCAATAATGTACTCTTAAGTAAAATTTATCTACCATTTATTAAAGGAATTAAAATATATAGGCCTCTTGACTATCTGAAGTATTACAAAGATGAGGCTATAAAGCTGCTCGAAGAAAAATTCGGTTTTCAAACATATCCTCAAAAGCACTTTGAGTCCAGATTTACTAGATTTTATGAGAGCTACTGGCTGCCGGAACGATTTGGTTTTGATACACGAAAAGTTCAATTTTCAAGTCTGATACTAACAGGCCAAATGACCAGAGAAGAGGCATTAGATGAACTTAAGGAGCCTGCTTACGACCCCGAAACGATCAGCCATGAATTAGAGTACGTTGCAAATAAGTTGAGAATACCCGTAGATGAGCTGAACCAATATTTCTCTATGCCCAAAAAAACGTATAAAGACTATCGATCCATTGAAGGGGTATACAATATTGGTGCAATTGTCATGAGATTTTTTGGGATGGAGAGAGGGGGAAAGCGTTGATTGGCATTATCAACTACGGTTCCGGTAATATTCAGGCTATTTTAAATATCCATAAAAAACTGAATGTTCACGCTTTCATTGCAAATTCTACTGAAGAACTTACAAAAGCAGAGAAATTAATATTACCAGGAGTAGGCGCTTTTGATGAGACAATGAATAAATTGATTTCATCCGGCTTAATTGATTCTTTAAATGATTGTGTACTCGCTAAAAAAACTCCCGTTCTTGGCATTTGTGTAGGAATGCAGATCATGGCTAATAGAAGTGATGAAGGGACAATGAATGGCTTGGGATGGTTTGATGCAGAGGTGAAAAAGTTAAACCCGGTGAACAAAAAGGGAGAAGCTGTATTAATGCCTCATATGGGATGGAATTCAGTTCAACAGAAGTATGATAGTGATCTCTTGAATGGTATAGACCCCGCAAGAGGTTTTTATTTTCTGCATTCGTATCATTTTGTCTGCAAAAATGAAGATGATATTTTAGCTGAAACCCATTATGGTGATACCATTACATCAGCAATTTCGAAAGAAAATATTTATGGCACTCAATTTCATCCGGAAAAAAGTCATACTAACGGGATCCGGGTTTTTAAAAATTTTTCCGAATTATAATGTTAAGGCCAAGAATTATTCCTTGTTTATTGGTTCACAATAGGGGACTCGTTAAAACCGTACAGTTTAGAGATCCAAAATACGTTGGGGACCCACTTAACGCAGTCAAAATCTTTAATGAAAAGGAAGCAGATGAGTTATTGGTCATCGATATTGATGCTTCTGTGAATGAGGTTGAACCTGATTATCAGTTAATTAAAAATATTGCATCTGAGTGCAGGATGCCGCTTTGTTATGGCGGCGGAGTTAAAAATGTAGATCAGGCTCAAAGGATTATCAATTTGGGAGCTGAAAAAGTTGCTTTGAGTTCTGCATTGATCAATGATATTGATCTGGTCTCTAAGATTGGATCAGTGATTGGAAATCAGAGTGTTGTTGCTGTAATGGACATCAAGAAACGGGGACTATTTAAAAAACAGGAAATATTTACTCATAATGCGACTAAATCGACCGGTCTGGATCCTGTTGATTTTGCCATCAAATTAGCGGCAAAAGGAGTCGGTGAAATTGTAATTAATTCTGTGGATCAAGACGGAGTGATGCAGGGATATGATTATGATTTGATTGATAAAATAAAATCCAAAGTAAATTTACCTATTACTGCATTAGGTGGCGCAGGTTCACTGGATGATCTTGAGGAATTGATAAGTAAATTTGGAGTAATTGGGGCCGCTGCAGGTAGTTTATTTGTGTTTAAAGGTGTATATAAAGCGGTACTCATTAATTATCCTAATCCTGAACAAAAACTTGAGATGATTCACAAGGCTTTTTGATCTATATTATAGATAAAATAATGGACTTCTTTGATGATATTAATCATATAAGAACTTAAAAATTATTAATTATTCTCAAGTATTTAATACTGGATAAAGGTTCGTTTTGTCCAGAGATGTATAAAGACAAATTCATCATGAAACTCCTCTTCATCACGGATAACTTTCCGCCGGAAGTAAATGCTCCGGCTACCAGAACCTATGAACACTGTAGAGAGTGGGTGAGGCAGGGAGCGGATGTAACGGTTATTACCACACAGCCAAACTTTCCAAGAGGTGAGATTTATTCAGGTTATAAAAACCGCCTTATTCAAAAGGAGCAGATGGAAGGCATTCAGGTGATCCGGCTTTTTAGTTACATCACATCCAATTCCGGTGTTTTCAGAAGGTCTATCGACTATTTTTCACTAGCTATAGCTTCATCTATCTATGGACTTTCATTAAAATTTGATGTGGTAATAGCGACCTCCCCTCAATTTTTTACCACATGGGCTGCTCGGTTTCTCTCTTTCTGGAAACGCAAACCCTGGGTCTTTGAACTTCGTGACCTCTGGCCGGAGTCAATACTCGCTGTAGGTGCAATTCAAAACCGGCAGATCATTGATGCACTGCATAAAGTAGAGATGAGTCTTTATCGAAGTGCAGATCTCATTATTCCTAATACGCCTGCCTTTAAAGAACATCTGATTAGCCGTGGTATTCCGGATAAAAAAATTCACATTATAGCTAATGGCACGAATGTTGATCAATTTTATCCGAGGGATAAGTCCTTAAAACTTATTGAAAAGCTTGGATTATCTGATAAGTTTGTGATCGGATATATCGGCACCCATGGCTTAGCTCATTCACTACCCTTCATTGTGGATTCACTGGATCAAATTACTGATCTTGAGATTCATTTTTTATTCATCGGGGATGGCGCTGAAAAAGAAAAGGTTGTTCAAATAGCTAAAGAAAAGAATCTTTCCAATGTTACTTTTTTAGATTCCATTTCAAAAGAATTGGTACCGGATTATCTGTCAATTGTGGACTGCTCACTCGTTTCACTTAAAAAAAGAGATACTTTTAAAAAGGTAATCCCGTCAAAAATATTTGAGTCCTGTGCGATGGGCAATCCCATTTTACTGGGTGTGGAGGGGCTAGCCAAAGAGATTATAAACGGATATAATGTCGGGATCTGTTTTGAGCCTGAAAACAGGGAATCATTCATCAACGCGGTCCAAATGATGAAACAGAATCCAATCGCTTTTAAAACATATCAGGAGAATACAAAAACCCTGACTCAGGATTTTGACCGTAAACTGCTTGCTGATGAGATGCTGACTAAAATTGGCAAATTACTTCCCCAAAAATAAAAAAAAGCTTAATAGGATTTTAAAATATTAAAAAAATCTAATTTTATTCATAAAATGTTAATAACGTTTAATTTATAATTAGATTTTTCCTTGAATTTAGTTACAATGAGAAATACTAAGTGTTATTTCTCATTGAATTTTATAGATTCCCTAAGAATATATTTTACACAATTTTATACCCTAATTTATACTTTTGAGCAGTTGTTAAAATTGATAAAATTGTAGTTTGCAACGGAATCGTTTAATTGTGCCTATATCATTCAATTCAATTATGGATTTGAAGGGGAATTACGAGTAATCATTTTATGGACATTTATCTATTCGTTTGGCTGTTTGTATCGCTATGCACCAGTTTAGCCCTTATCTTATACGGTGTGCCAAAAGTAATTGAGATTGCCAATCTCAAGCAGCTTTTTGATGATTACACAAACATTCGAAAAATCCATATTACTGACATTCCAAATATCGGTGGTCTGGTTATCATCATGACATTTATCGTCGCCTATTCCATTCATCCTGCTTCCGGTGATCTGATTGGCTATGAGTACCTGATGGCATCAACTGTACTCTTATTGGCTGTTGGACTTAAGGATGATTTACTGATCATCGCTCCCATCAAAAAGTTTTTAGGCGAGTTGGTGGTATCTTCAATCGTAATTTTTGGAATAGGATTGCAGATACCGAGTTTGGGAGGACTATTTGGTATTTATGAGATTCCCTATGCACTCTCCATTGCGCTTACTTATTTTCTGTTCATTGGATTGATGAATGGGATGAATTTGATTGATGGGATTGACGGTTTGGCCGCATCTGTTACTGCTTTAGCGGCTGCTCTCTTCAGTTATTGGTTCTATATCAGTGGAAACGAACCCTTATTTGTATTTTCAGCTGTTTTATCCGGCTGTTATGGTTTCTTTTTGTTATACAACTGGTCACCCGCTAAAGTGTTTATGGGAGATACAGGGGCACTTTTTGCAGGTTTTTACCTTGCATTTCTTTCAGTCCATTTTCTCAATTCAGGAATTACCGGTGTAACCATTGCAGGATGGCAAGGTTCAATGCCTATTGTTTTAATGTCTATTCTCATAATACCTATATACGATACTGCGAGAGCCATCATATTACGAGTAATATCAGGTAAATCACCGTTTATTGCAGATGCGAATCATATTCACCATCATTTTCTGGAAGAGGGATTTACACACGCTCAAACAACATCAATCCTGGTGTTTCTTAATTTTTTGATTGTCGGTTTTGTTCTTTTAATGTCACCATTTCTATCAATAAATACACTCTTTTTATCGGTGATATTACTGTGCATTATTTCACTTCCAACCTATCGATTCAAACGAAAAGTTACTTCCTACCGGCGTTTACTTGCCTTGAGGCCCCAAAAAGAGCTCATTAAGACTCAAGACGGTCATACAGAATTGAACGAAAATGGGAAACCGATTATCCTTGCTCATAAAAATGGTGACGATCATATAAATTCTAATATCACTGACAAACTACTGATAGAGAGCGATATACACAGTTATGAGGTTTCTGATTAGAAGATTTTATAGGTTTGCCTGCTTTGCTATACTCTTTTAGAATTGTTTTGATTTAAGAAGATCTCATTTAGCCGATGAAACTAAAAATTCCAAGCTCCCTGCTCATCTTAATGCTTGTATATCTTTGTTTGGGGCAATCAAGTGCAGATGCTCAGGCATTATCCGGTGTTACCGGACTCTTTCAGATCCCAACGGCAGAGATGATGCCGGACAAAAGTGTTCGACTGAGTCACCATGTAGTTCCTCAAAAATATTCTGTGTATCGACGGACGGGGTGGGTAAGAGCAGGTTATATAGATAATGCTCAATTAGGATATATTGCCAACTCAGTAACATTATCTTTTCTTCCAAGGCTGGAAGTGATGTTCCGCTACTCCTATGAATTGGATGTTCCAAGAGGCCCGGATATTGAAATATTTATGGACAGAATGGTGGCTGCCCGTTTTTTGCTGATCAGGGAAAGTGAGCGACTGCCTGCTGTTGTATTTGGGCTACATGACCCGGGTTCATCAGGAGGGTTAACTAGAAATAGATTCTCAACAAATAACTATTACTCTGCAAACTATTTTGTCGCTTCAAAAAATTTGGAAGCGGGGAATGTTAGGTATGGAATCCATTCAGGGTATGCTTTTGATATCGGCTCTCAACAAAGCATTGAGTACAGAGGATTGTTTGGCGGAGTTTCATTGGAGCATGAACAATTTGAATGGTTTCAGCTGATATTGGAATATGACTCTTTTCAATTTAATACGGCAGTGAAAATCCTGCTTTTAGATCGAATCCAGCTTTTAGGCGGACTATACAATTTGGATAAATTCGCCGGTGGAATCAGCTACAGGTTTCAGTTCTAAATGATGATATTCAAGCATACATATCATAAACAGAGATGCGAAAACATCAACCCGATATTTTTGTTGAATGCTGATATTGTATGCAGCCTCAGATGGCGGGTTCTTTTAATAGGGATTATGATTTTAGTGGGTATTCATTCACAGGCCGCGACAGCTCAAGGGGTTCAAACCGAAACCAATCAAGTCGAAAACAATAAAACTGAACTAAATCAGCCCCAATTCAATCAAACAGAAAAAAATCAAACTGTATCACTTCAAGCCCAATCCGATCCAACCGAGACCAATCAAGCCAATAACACTCAACTCCAAATCAATCAACCCGAATCAGCCCCCCTTATCACAAAACTCAAATCCATCGGATTTGAAAATATTGCAGTGCGTTTAACTGCGGCCGATCTGACCATCGCTTACGAAAACCGTGTCTACCGGTCCCAGCACCGGGCACTGGCGGAGGTGCTTAAAACTGTGGCTCAATCGGGTGTCACGGCAGACTCCCTCCACATACTGATGCTCTATCGGGAGCAGCCAATGTCTCAGCTGTCAACGTCACTGGCGGATTTAAGGGCAATGATCGCCGGGGAGATTTCTTATCAACAGTGGCAGCAGGGAAGCCGGTTTACCCTTGAGCACAGCCAATCACTGGAGGAGTTGCGCGGTGTGGAGAGGGTTCAGAAAACCCGGTTTCGCCCGGAGATCCTGGCCGGACTGGGCATGCGGTATCAACTGGGAAACTACAACAACCCCTATCGATTTGCATTCGACCTGCAGCCGGAGCTGCGCCTGCCGTTGCCGTATGGAGTAACGGCCAATGTTCGCATGGCGGTTCCTCTTTATAACAATTTTGATCAGAACGATTTCATCCGTCCCTCACTCATCACGCTAACCTATGAGCGAAGGCTGGTTGACGGGGTTTATGCAAGCGCCACAACCGGGATCTTCACGCGAAACCGCAAGGGGTGGCACTCGATGCTTAAGGCGTTTCTCTGGGAAGAAGTCTTTTCAGTGACCCTGGAGGGCGGACAAACTCTCTTCACCGATCTCACCGGAAATCCATTTTTAAGAAGTTTTGAGGAGAGGGATTTTCATTTTTACACCGCTTCTGCCGATTACCGATGGCGCCGATACGACCTCAACATCCGGGCGCAGTATGGAAAGTTTCTGTATGAAGATACCGGGCTCCGGGTGGATGTCCACCGGCACTTTGGTGACGCCCTCTTCGGTTTTTTCTTTATGGATACCCGTTTTGGGAATAATTACGGTTTTAGTTTCAGCCTGCCTTTTCCTCAGCGCAAATCGGTGAAAGCGGGGCCAGTCAGATTCCGAACGGCTACTCACTTTCCGGTTACCTACCACTACCAGGGCAATGACTACCGCGCCCGCTCCCACGAAACAGGGATCACAATGAGAGAGGCGTTAATGGAGTTTTATCCGTCGTATCTCAGGAAGGAGATGGAGAGGTGGTTTTATACGCCTAAACGTATGTAAATCAAGCTGAAAAGAAGTTGCTATATTGGAATTTCTAAATTAAATTGCCTTAAGATGTAGACTTTACCTGCTAACATCAATCCAGACATTATGACAACCGATACAACATTTTTGAATAAATTCACAGCAATCATGCTGCTGCTTATTGTGGCTATGTTTTTTGCATGTACAACATCCACAGAACCGGACCCTGATCCGATTCCCGATCCTGTACCGCCTGAGCTTCCGGATGGAGATCGGGCAATGGTGATTGAGGTGACCGACAGAAATACCGAGCCTCTGACCGGCTACAATATTGATATTTCTGGCCCTACTTCGGCCTCTGAGTCGAATGTCAGCGAGTCCAGTTTCCGTTTTGAGGACCTGGAGAGCGGTGAATATACTATTTTAGTGACGCGCGATGATTTTCTTGATGCAACACTCACATTGGTAGTGGAACTTCCCGAAGAGCGTACTGAGGAGTATTTTATTCAGGATATCGCCAGCCTTGCAAAAAAAGCGCCACCTGTGGTGATCAGTAATAGTGAGGAGAGTCAGGTAGAGACCGAATCGGATGACCCGGAAGAAACAGAGGATGAGAGAATGGTCATGTCCATTCCGGCGAATACTTTCCCTGCGGATGTTCAGGATGAGGATGGAAATGTTCAAATTCGTGTTACCCGCGCAGCTCCGAGTCAGCTAACCGAAGCGGCAGGGGGAGGAGTAGTATCGGATATGATCGCTATGGAGCCCACCGGCGTAACTCTGAATAATCCGGTGCAAATATCGATTCCTATTAATTCTACACCGGGTGTACAATATGTTCTTCAGCCTGGGAATATCCCGTTAACACCTGGTAGCGGATCACTGATGGCATCAAATATTACGGCCAATCAGCGATCGGTTCAGTTTTTTACAGTTGACATTGAACAATTTCAGAATTACACTATTGAGGCGGATGTCCAGGTGAACAGAGTTCGGGGAAATGCTTCCGTAACGCTCGACCCGTCCGCATGCGGCACGAATCATACATTTCAGTATTCAACACCGATCATCATTGCGGAGGATGGAAGTAACGATATCCCGGATCAAGCCCGAAAAACATTGAAAACCTATCAGAGAGTTTATGGAGGAGGGAAAGAGCTTTCTGTCTCTTCTTCGCAGCTAACGAATGACGATTCAAATTTCAGATTTACGGCGTCTGTTGTTACAAATTTTCTGGAGTATGAAGTGATATCCGGAGATGTAACGGAAACATTTATCCGGAATACCTCAGCGACCATGACATCCAGATCTGCTGAGTGCCACAACTCCGGTGGCGGGTAAGCAGAACAGCAGGTAATTAAGTTTTTAAATAAAGCCCGGGATTTTGATTCCGGGCTTTGTTTGTTTTATCCCGGAGTGCTATTAAAGATTACTTTTCTTGTGTTTTGGTTCAGCTTGAAGTGGGCCTGAGGGTATTTTTTTGATTAGAAATAATTAACAATTCTGATAAATTAGAAAAACAGGGTCAGGCGGTGTTTATTAGGGCGGTTAAGATGTTTATAATTAATAAAAAAAACAGTGATATTATTAAAAATATTTTTGATAATTCAAATTAAAAGGCTACAATTACTTGTTGGGGAACCCCTGCACGATATATAAAAAAATTGAATACGATATGACTAACAAAAGAGCTCTTTTTACCCGGACATTAACTTTATTCTTATTGGCGATGCTTACATTTCTGGCTGCCTGTAAGACATCTACCGATCCGGATCCGGAGCCGCCGATTGAGCCGGAACCGATTGAACGGGTTGGGACCAAAGAATTAACAATCAATGTGATAAATCGTGATGATGAAACTGATCTGACCGGCTTCAGTATTGAAATTGAAGGGCCAGTCACAGCGAGTGAAACTAATGTATCTACAGCGCAGTTTACTCTATCCGATGTGGTTAGTGGTGAATACACAATTACGGTTTCAAGAAGTGGATTTGTGAATTCACAAGTAACGGAAGAATTGGAAGTACCGGAAGAGGTGAGCTCTGATTACAATGCAGAGACAACGATATCAATGCGTGCAACAACTCCACCGGTTCAGGTTACCAATAATGAAGATTCAACCGTGCAAACGGGCCAACCGGATGAAGAGGATGCAGAGGAGGATGAAGCTGTAACATTACAGATCCCGGCTAACACATTTCCTGCAAATGTTGTAAAAGAAGATGGGACAGTGGATATTTCTGTTACACGTGCAAAACCGTCAGAAGCACAGCAATCTGATGAAGGGTTAGTGGCAGAATCGCTTATATTAACACCTGAAGCTGAATTGAACAATCCTGTGACGATCACAATTCCAATTCGAGATATTGCAGGATTGGAAGATGCTGAGTATGTACTGCAACCCGGAAATATACCTATAAGCAGAGACGGAAGTGGTAATTTAGTAGCGACTATCACCCCGGATCGGTCAACTTCAGATGGTTTTGATCAGACATCAAACTTCAATGGATTATCGCCAATAAGAATTTTTCGGCAATATCGGGTGACTATTCCAAATTATCGGGTGACTGAAACGGATGGTTTTACAGATTTTAGATTATTGTCATCACAATGCGGTCAAGCTTTAAATGTTAACTACGATATCCCTGGGGTTACAATTCCTATTTTAATTCAAGTCTTTGGAAATGATTATAGACGATTCAGAACCAATCGATTCCAACCGGTTACTGTTGCAGCAGTTCCAAATAGAATTGTCACTATTCAGGCAAGAAATGCGACCAGAACTCTTACATTGACAAGAGGTAATACTGAGGTTAGTACAGTAACTGTAAATCGCGCAGTCGTACAAACAGCAAATCCAATAACAGTTGCATGCCACAACTCCGGTGGGTAATTAGAGTAGTAGTTTATTATATATTTCAAATGAAGCCCGGGATTTTGGTCCCGGGCTTTTTTTGTTTTAGGGGGAGTTCTCGACTACGTTCCGACGGAAAAGATGCCGGAACACCGCCCGAACTGACGGTGGAGGATTTTGTTTGAGGATTCGTTAATTATGTGTAAATTGAAACTTAAACTTTCAAATTACACATATGATACAGCGAAATCTTACAGGTTCTCTGAGACATTCCCTCAATCACTTTCCGGTTACGGCTATTTTGGGACCCAGGCAGTGTGGTAAATCAACGCTCGCCAAATATATATTCTCAGAACGTGATCAAGAAGCCGTTTATCTGGATTTAGAGCGTCCATCCGATCTCCTAAAGCTTGAGGATGCGGAGTGGTTTCTTTCTAACCAGAAGGGAAAGCTGGTCTGTATGGATGAGATTCAGCGTAAACCGGAACTGTTTCCTGTTTTAAGAAGTATTGTGGACGAGGATGGTGCAAGTGGACAATTCCTGATTCTGGGTTCAGCATCCAGAGATTTAATCAGACAAAGTTCAGAGTCTCTTGCAGGACGCATCAACTATAACAAATTAACTCCCTTTCTGTGGAGTGAGATTCGTCATGCTTCCAATACTGAAGAATATTTGATAAAAGGGGGATTTCCCCGGAGTATCCTTGCAGAGGATGAGAGTGTGAGCCTGGAGTGGAGAGAGAGTTTTATTGCTACGTTTTTGGAGCGGGATCTGCTGCAGTTTGCGGGGTTTAGTACAGTTTCAATGCGACGGTTATGGCAAATGCTTGCACATACTAATGGTCAGACGGCTAATTACAGCGCTCTTGGAAGCTCATTAGGTATCAGCCATACTTCCGTAAAGAAGTATATAGATCTTCTTGAAGGTACTTTTATGGTTAGGCAGCTTCGCCCGTATAAGGGGAATACGAAGAAGAGGCTTGTGAAGTCTCCAAAGGTGTATATTACTGACTGTGGGTTAACAACAGCACTTCTTAGATTACGCACGTTTGAAGAGGCAGCCGGTCATCCTGTTTTTGGTTCGCTATGGGAAAGCGTAGTCATAGAGAATATTGCGGGACATTTTCCAAACCTTGATTTGTCGTTCTACCGGACGAATCATGGCAGCGAAATAGACCTTGTGATTAGAGATGGGACTTCAACAGTAGCTGTTGAGTGTAAATCTACATTGTCGCCAAATCTGAGTAGTGGATTATATTCAGCAATCGAAGACATCAAACCGAAGAAAACTCTGGTTGTTATACCGGCCGATAAAGGATATGACTTTAAAGAGAATATTGATGTGGTTTCATTGACAGAGTTGATAGAGAAAGTACCGATGTTGTTGAAGGTTTAGTTGAGGCTCGTATTTACTCACCAGTCAAGTTCATATTCGGTTTCTTCGATAGGAGTCTGCAGCCCTTCAATAATGGATTCCTGCACTCCCGGAATAGAAGAGAGGTAGAGTGATACTAAAATCTTTTTATTCAACGTTATGATTATGTACATTAGGTACGTTACGTACAATAAGTACAACTAATAAATGAGAAAAATATTATGGACGTAAAAACCATAAATAGCGCAAATGCCCGGAAAAACTTCTCCGATCTGCTTAATGAAAGCGGGTTTGGAGGTCATCGTATTGTGGTAACACGTAAAGGAAAAGCAGTAGCTGCATTGGTTCCTATTGAAGACCTTGAGACCATTCAGGATATGGAAGATCAAATGGATGGAGAGGAGGCGAATCGAATCCTATCTGATCCTAATAGCGAATTTGTTCCATGGGAGTCTTTGAAACGAAGTACAGAACTATTTACAGAGGATTTTCTGGAAGAAAGGAATCAGCCAGATGTTTCGGGCGATTCTTGTAATGAATAATTAATTGTCAGAATTGTTCGTTTTTCAATAGATTATAGAAGTAACAAAATCTTAAGACTATGATTACAGATTTTAAAGAAATTCAACATTCGGCTCTCGAGTTGGATGAAAATCGCCGGGCTGAGCTAGCTAAAAAACTTATTGATAGCCTTGATCAGCAGTATGATGATGATATTGAACAAGCTTGGATTGATGAAATCAAACGAAGAAAAGCAGAAATTAAATCAGGTGTAGTAACGCCTGTTTCAGGACTTGAAGTTCATGAAGCTGCTAGAGAACTTCTCAAAAAATGACTTTTCAATATCATCCCGAGGCAGCAAGAGAGTTATTAAGTTCGGTTCAATATTATGAAGAAAAATCTATGGGGCTTGGAGCTGAATTTCTTGATGAAATTGAAGAAACAATCGCTCAGGCACTGGCACATCCAAAATCCGGTTCTTTAATCACCAAAAATGACCGAAGAATTTTGCTTGATAAATTCCCATACGAGATTATTTATGATGTTTCCGAAAATATAATAACCATTAATGCTGTCAAGCATATGAAACGAAAACCGGGATATTGGGAATCAAGAAAATAAGTAATGATAAAACTAACCGTTATTATTACGAAATTCATCCATAAAACTTACCAGCGCTTTCACACTATCTACCTTACACGCATTGTAGATGCTGGCGCGGATGCCTCCTACGCTGCGGTGGCCTTTTAGGGCGTCGAGGCCGTTTTGGGCGGCTTCGGTGATAAATTTTTTCTCCAACTCTTCATTGGGAAGCCGATAGGTGACATTCATATGGGATCTGGACTCTTTCTCGACCGTGCCTCTGTAGAAATCATCTTTGTCAATTTCGCTGTAGAGCAGGTTGGCTTTGTCGCGATTGAATGTCTCAAACCAATTCAAGCCGCCTTTTGCTTCAATCCAATCCAATACAAGGTTTACCATGTAGACCGCAAAGACCGGAGGGGTGTTGAATAGTTTCCGGACATGGGTTCGGTAGTCTAACATCGTTGGAATCGCCTCTTTTTTCTGCTGCTCCAAAAAGGATTGTTTGATCATCACTACGGTGACGCCGGCCGGACCCAAATTCTTCTGTGCACCCGCATAAATCAACCCGTATTTATCCAGGTCGAGTGGACGGGAGAGAAAGTCGGAGGATGCATCACAGACCAGCGGAGTTCCGTTGGATTCCGGTTCTTTTCTGAATTGTGTTCCGAAAATGGTGTTGTTACTGGTGAAATGTGTGTACACCGGATTGTCGGACAATTTCAGATCACTGTTCGTCGGTACTCTGGAGTAGTTGGACTCTTTGCTTGAATAGGGGATATGTACATTTCCGAAGTGCTTCGCCTCTTTGATCGCTTTTGCGGACCATGTTCCGGTGTCGATATAGTCAGCGGTTTTATCTTTTGTTAAAAAGTTTTGTGGGACAGTCAGAAACTGTGTACTTGCACCGCCTTGCAGGAAGAGGATCTCCCAGTCATCTCCGGCTCCTGTGAGCTTTTTAAGACGATCTGTGGCTTGTTGGTTGATCTCGGTGTATTCGGGACCTCTGTGACTCATCTCGAGGAGTGAGGCGCCTCTGTTGCGGTAATCGACAAGTTCTTCCGCTGCTTTTTGCAGAACGGATAGGGGCAGTGTTGCAGGTCCGGCGCTAAAGTTGTGTAATCGTTTCATCTCTTTGTTTGGTTTTTGTGTTTAAATTTTCGTCTTTTGATTTGTCTTAATTTGATGGTTTTGGGCACTACTTTGACACCCCCCTGCGCCCCCCTTGTTAGGGGGGAGTTGTTGGTTGCCCCCTTGTTAGGGGGGAGTTACATGTTTTAAAATGTGTGGACAATGAGGCCGGATTTAATTTTTGGTTCGAACCAGGTGGATTTAGGAGGCATCAGCTCACCCTGATCAGAGACTTCAATCAGCTCTTCAATACTGGTCGGGAACATGCTGATTGCCAGTTCGTAATCTCCTTTGTCGACTACTTTTTCAAGTTCGTCGGTTCCGCGGATTCCTCCCACAAAGGAGATATTGGCATCCGTTCGGGGGTTCTCAATCCTAAAAACGGGGTTCAGAATACCATTCTGCAAACGGGCCACATCCAACTTGGATACTATATTCTTATCTTTCGGTTCAGGCAGTTTGATGTTCCACCATTCCCCCTTGCAATAGAGTGAAATCCATCCCTTTTGATCGGGTGCTTTCAGGGCGGATTGGGTCATGCCGAACTCGTTTTTCAGCCTTGCAAAGGCCTCATCAGACAGATTTTTAAGGACCCTGTTATAGGGCAGTATTCTCATCTGATCCATCGGAAATAGCACAACCGGGAAGTAATCAAATTCGGACTCACCCGGATGGTTGCCGGATTGATGCCGCAGTATTTCAGCGACCCTGGAGGCACTTTTGCAGCGGTGGTGTCCGTCCGCAATATAAAAATTCTTGATCGCCGCAAAACCTTCTACAAAATCGACCGTCGAGAAGGTTTTCCAGATTCGGTGAGTCACCCCGCCTTCTCCTTCGTGTTCGATGATCGGCGGCACGGTGAGGGTGATTTTTTCAATATGAAAAGCGATATCATTGGTATCCTTGAACGTCAGCATCACCGGCTCTGCATGGGCCGATTGTGTCAGAATATGTTTGGTACGGTCGTCCTCTTTGTCCGGGCGGGTCAGTTCGTGTTTCAATATCACATCTTTGTCATAATCCTCAACGGATGCGCAGGTAAAGACACCGGTCTGGGTATGTCCGTCCGATTCCAGCTGATAGAGGTAGATGGCATGACGCTCATCCTGGAGATAGAGCTCTGAATCCAGCAGATTTTTCAGGTTTTCAGCTCCTTTTTCATAGACCGAATCGTCGTTATAGGGGGTTCCGTCCGGCAGGTCAATTTCGGGCCGGATCACATGGAGAAAACTGTTGGGTTTTCCCTCGGCCATTTCGGCGGCTTCTTCGGTGCTGATTACATCGTAGGGTACGCAGGCGACTTCATCAACATGATCTGTTTTTGGAAGCCATCCTCTGAAAGGGTGAATAATTGCCATTTAAAGTTCTCTTTTTGTTATTTTAATTGGTGCTTAAGTATACAAACTCTTTACCTTTTGAGCGTATACAAAGTTAACAATAATCTAACAAATGAACAGATGAGTGAGAGTCTAAATAGTGATCAGCAGCAACAACTTCTGTTTATGATGCTACTTCAGCAGCATGAGCAGATTGCAATGATGGGAATGGGAAAAATAAAGAATCCGATGACGGATAAAGTGGAACGTGACCTGAAATCGGCGAAGTATGCGATTGACACCCTAGTGATGCTTGAGAAGTTCACGAGCGGCAACCTCTCAAAGGAGCTGAGTGGTTATTTGACACAAATGTTGAACAATTTGCGAATGAATTTTGCGGATGAGAAGAAAAAGGAGTCAGTGGGGGCTCCGAAAGCGGGTGAAAGCACTAAAGATGGAAGTGCCACCAAACATGAGTCAAGTTCTAAAACGGATGGGAGCCCTAAAACTACTGAAGCCCCGACTAACGGTGGCAGCCCTAAAAATGATGAAAGTTCAAAAGGTGGAGGCGCGAAACCAGCTGGGAAACCTGAAAAGGCAGACAGTTCTAAAAAAGAGGAGAGTTCTAATGCCGGTGATGCTTCTAAAAAAGACGGGAGTTCAAAGGGTGGAGGCGCTAAAACGTCGGAATCATCTGATAAGGCAGCTGGATCAAATAAGGAGAAAAGCCCTGAGTCCGGTGAGGCTTCTAAAAGTAGTGACGAGTCCAAAAAAGGGGATCGTCCTAAAAAGGAGAGTAAATAGATGGGTGCCCCCGGACAGATAACCCCAATCAAAGCAGCCGGGGGCATTTTGTTCCGAAAGAGGGGCGGCGTTCATGAGATCCTGTTGATCCGGCGGAACGGTGTCTGGGACCTTCCAAAGGGCAAGTTGGAGGAGGGTGAATCGATTGAAGAGTGTGCGGTGCGTGAAGTGGAGGAGGAGGTCGGCGCCCGCTCACTGGCCATCGTTTCGCATCTGTGTGATACCTATCACGAATATCAGGAGGGCCCTGTGCACTACGGCAAAACCACCTATTGGTACCTGATGGAGCCACAGTCTGAAGGGTCTTTTTTGGGTATAGAACCCCAGGAAAAAGAGGGGATCACGGCCTTGGAGTGGGTAGAAGCCGGGCAGGCTTTAGAGAGGGTACACTTCGATAATTTAAAAGTGGTGGTGCGAGCGTTTTTAGAGACTTTGTGATGTTACGGGTTGTTTTTTTAAACAACCCTCACCCGTCGGTTCGAGCGCAGGTCTGGCGGTGTATTTCCGACAGACCGTAGTCGAGAACTTCTAGCCATGGCAAAGACATTTCGACTACACTCCGCTATCGCTGCGTTGCGCTCTTTTAGATTA
>DEMS01000001.1 GCA_002359315.1 Bacteroidetes bacterium UBA2664
ACTTTATACATAGAAGGATGACACCTTGGCGGTGGTTGCAGTGAACTTTTTCAAATTGTGTCATTTGTTCTTTTGAATGATATTCTCTTTTAACTATCAGCTATCAGCTATCAGCTATTCGTCTTCAGTCTACTCTTCGTATCACCCTTCGACTTTGCTCAGGGCATGCTTTTCACTTCTCAGATCTCACTTCTCCCTGCTCTACGAAGCTTCAGCGTAGTAGAGACTTCTCATCCTGAGGGATCGGGATAGTCGCTGTCGCTCCAACTTTTCACATCTTTACATTTATAAGATAGCTTCAGCATCCGAATTGTTTATATTTCAAAATTAATTTCAATTTGTTCCTTAGATCTTGATGAAAGATAGTTCAGATGAGTATGAATTAATGGTAGAGAAGATTCGATCCGGGGATCATGGTGCGTTTGAGAAACTTTTTCATTTGTACTATCCACAGCTCTGTGTTTTTTCAAACAGTTATGTGAAATCTTTAGATTTTGCCCGGGATGTTGTGCAGGAAGTACTTATTAAAATTTGGGATAATAGAGAGAACTTCTATATCAATCAGTCTTTAAAAGCCTATCTATACACTGCGGTTAGGAATCAATCTCTTAATTTTATTCAGCAAAAAAAGCAGATCGAAAGGTTAGAGATGAGATTAATTAAACAACAAGAGCTAAACTCATCTATCAAAAAAGAAGATCCGGATACGGACGAGTTAACCCGTAAAATTTGGACCTTAGTTGATAAATTACCTGAGCGCAGACGTACAATATTTATTCTATACCGAAAACATGGACTGTCCTATTCTGAAATTGCTGAAGTAATGCATATCGCCAGAAAAACCGTTGAAAATCAGATGGGAAAGTCGCTAAAATTTCTGAGAGAAGAGCTTGAAATGTAAATAGATGTGATATTCCGACAAATAGGAGGAGATCCATGGGGGTATAACGATAATATCTTGTCTGATCCTATAGTTTAGATGTGTATGTTACAGATGAACTTCACTATAAATACAATTTAACCAAAACAATCTGCTATGAAACAGTTTATACTTCTTATAACAATATTCATTCTACCTCTGCAGTTGGAGGCTCAACCTGAAATTCCCATTGAAGAATGGACTGGTAAAACAATTTTGTTGGTTGGAGCTCATCCTGATGATGATGCCGGCCGACATGGAACACTGGCCATGCTTCAGGAAAACGGAAATGATGTCTATATCCTACTGTTAACTGCTGGGAATGTAGGTACCAAAGACCGCACAATGACTCGTCAAAGACTGGAAAAAATCAGACGTCATGAACAGTTAACAGCAATGTCACACATCGGGATACCGGCTGAAAATTACATTAATTTTGGATATACAGATGGGATGGTTGAATTTGCTGATTATCAGGAAGTTATCAGACGACTGGTATGGTGGTATAGAAAAATTCAGCCTGATGTCCTGATCGCATTTGAGCCGGGCTACAGATATCAAAGATGGCATAAAACGGATCATAGAATGGCAGCATATGCAGCTGTTGATGCCGCACGTGCTGCGGAATGGCATTTAATATTTCCGGAGCAGGTTATTCAGGAAGGTTTAGAGCCGGTGAGTATCGCAGAGTATATGTTTTGGGGATCTGAGGGTGAGAATGTTACTGTAGATATCTCAGAATATGTAGAAAACAAGGTACAGTCCAGAATGTCTTATATAAGTCAGTTTTCAACAACGGGCAGTACCAATTACCCCGGGGATAGTGACGACTATTTCATGACGCTGGATGATCTGCCTGCAGAAGAAAGAGCCGCATATATAGAGCGCTTCAGAAGCAGTACAGGTACAACAGAAGGTTTCAGGTACCGAAGAGGGGCTCCGGATGGAGCTGGATCCGGGCCGGCATTAGGTGGAAATTAATTGAAATTAAATTTTAATTAATTAAAGATATACCGGTTACCAGTATTACTGACACAAAAGGGTAAATGTTCAGCATTTACCCTTTTTTTATTCAATAAAAAATTTTTTAAAAGATGGGGGGGGAGACATTAAAAAGAGTCTAAGAGACAGCAAAGAAAAATTATCTATGAAAAAAGAAAACAATATTTGGCCGATAATCGTACGTCATCTGGATCAAACCTTTGATGATAGCGATTCAAAAAAACTCGAAAAATGGCTTGATCAGCGCGAAGAAAACAGACGTATACTGCAATCAGCTGAAAAAATTTGGAAATCCTCTGAAGGAATGTCACATGATTATTTAATGAATGAATTAAACCTTGAGAAAGATTGGGAGCTGATTAAAAAACAGATTACCTCTTCAAATCTTAAAGAGAAGAGGGAGAGAATTTATCATTTCCGAAAACTTAGAAAACGTCAACAACTCTTTTCAAATTTATTGAAAGTTGCAGTACTTCTGGTTGTTGCCGTCAGTTCCGGTTTGATTACACTTCAAATAGCTGATAAACCGGAGCAAATTATTACCGTTCCGGTATTT
Source organism: Bacteroidetes bacterium UBA2664 (assembly GCA_002359315.1). GTDB lineage: Bacteria > Bacteroidota > Rhodothermia > Balneolales > Balneolaceae > Rhodohalobacter. The sequence continues at coordinate 2,478 of DEMS01000001.1, forward strand.
AATGAAATAGCTACAAATCCAGGTGAACGAGCCAGTGTTGAGTTAGGGGATGGATCAAAAGTGATTCTTAATGCTGCCAGTAAATTGATTTTACCGGACTCTTTTAGCGCTCAAAAAAGAGAAATAACACTAAACGGCCAAGCTTTTTTTGATGTGAAATCAGATCGAAATAGATCATTTAACATTCAAACTGATATTGCTCTGGTTCAAGTATTAGGTACATCATTTGACGTGAGATCGTATGAAAATGAAGACAAAATTTATGTTGCAGTCAGTGAGGGGACAGTCGAACTGAGTCATCAGAATCAAATAGGCAGCAGTTTGATCATCAATGAAGGGTATATCGGTAGTATTTCAAAATCAACGGGACAGTTGACTTTAGAAATGTTTGAAGATCCGGACCTCTATTTTGGATGGATGGATGGGAGGATCATATTTAAAAATGCGCCACTGGAGGATGTATTTAATCATCTTGAACGATGGTATGCAGTCTCGATTGATTATGATAAATCCAATAATGATTTGATGATGCAAAGATTTACAGCAGATCTTAAAACCCGATCCATCCGTGAAGTATTTGGAGTATTAAGTTTATCGATGGATATCGATTTCCAAATACGTGATGAAGACCAGATTTTTGTCTATTTCAATAATAACACAAATGATGAGAATTCTTAATAAAACAACAATAAACCACCTACGCGTATGAAAACCGTTACTTTGATAAAGGTTTTTCCTTTGATAGTGATATTGATGGCCATGTCGTCGATAGCACCTGCTCAGGGATTTACCCAAAAACAGTCTTCAGAATCATCCTTGCCGGATATGGCAACGTATTATTCTGTTAAGGAGTACAGCAAATCAATTCAGGAGTTAAGGAATACAATTTCGCTGAAACTCGTAAATGTACCGATTACGAATGCCCTCTTCCAAATTGCTCAAAAAGCAGATCTGGAGATCGCATTTGACTCAAATAGTTTTCAGGAAGACGATTTAGTTTCTCTGGATAACAACGCTATCAGTGTTGGTGATGCGCTTGAAATGGTGCTGGTTGATACCGGTTTTGAATCAGTCATCACATTACGAGGCGAAATACTATTGAAGGAAAAACAGCCTGAAGCTGCACCTGTTGCAGATGTGGATATCGATATTTCAGGTATTGTAACCGATGCTGAAACGAACGAACCTATTATGGGAGTTACAGTATTTGTTCTGGGTACACAAACAGGAACGACCACAGATGAAAATGGAAGGTTTACATTAACTATTCCGGATGATAGTGAAACACTCGCATTCTCTTTTATTGGATATGTTCGCCAGGAAGTTGCCATTGGTGATCAAACCGAATTTAATATCCAATTAAGTACCGATATTGCGCTGTTGGATGATATTATTGTTGTTGGATATGGAGTTCAAAGAAGAACTGAAGTGACCGGATCTGTTTCATCAATCAGGGCAGAAGCCATACAGGGAACCCCGGTTTCCAGTTTCGAAAATGCGTTGCAGGGAAGACTTGCCGGTGTTAACGTTTCTGAATCTACCGGTGAGCCGGGTGCAGCACCTCAAATTACAATTCGTGGCGTTGGATCCATTTCTGCAGGGAATGAGCCACTCTACGTTATTGATGGCGTGCCCATATCACAAAATTCAAATTTGCAGCAGAATGTCGGTTCACAGAATTCGTCATTTGCGGCAACATTGGTGAATCCCCTGGCAACTTTAAACCCAAATGATATCGAATCCATTGAAGTTTTAAAGGATGCCTCTGCAGCAGCTATTTATGGATCGAGAGGTTCTAACGGTGTGATTCTGATTACAACAAAAAGAGGGCGCACAGATAGTCCTCCCATGATTAATTTCCGATCATATGTTGGCGTAAATTCGGCATTTAATACGCCCGATTTAATGAATGCTGAGGAATTGATCGCTTATACAAAGGACTCAAGAAATACCACTTATCTGAGACAACAAGATCCGACAAATCCGAATAGTGCTTTTTATAACCCTCAGTATAATCCAGATACGAATGCCGGCCGGGAAGCTTCCGGAGCCACAGGGAACCACTTGATACCTGAACAATATGTGAACTGGGATGGAACGGATACTGATTGGCTGGATCTTGTACTGGATACATCGATCCTTCAAAACTACGATATGAACGTAAGTGGCGGCGGTGAAAATTTCACCTATTTCGTCGGTGGCGGATTTATGGATCAGACAGGAATCATCGATGGATCTGCATTTAACCGTTACTCACTGAATACAAATCTTACTGCAGATATATCTGAAAAATTTCAGGTTGGACTGGGATTAAATGCAGCTTTTACTACACATGATAGAAAATCTGCTAATGCGCCATATTTTGGGAACCCGCCGGGTATTATTTACTCAGCGCTGACCCAATCCCCGGTAGTTAGCCCATTTAATGCAGATGGTACCTATCGTCAGTTAGAGGGCAGCCATAATCAACTGGGTGGTGCAACTACTACAACAAACCATCCATTGGCAACCCGAGATTTTATTGATGAAAAAGTAAATAACAATAGAGTGTTTGGTAATCTCTTCGGAACCTATCAGTTCTTGGATAACCTTCAGTTCAAATCTCTCTTGGGATATGACATTGATAATTATCAGCGTTCATTTTATCAGGGAACCCAATTCTATTATAGAGGTGGGGCTCCAAGGCCATATGCAGAGTCATCTTCGGCTCAAGGATTTAACTGGCTATGGGAAAATACATTGAGCTATCAGACTACTTTTGGTGAAGACCATCGATTGAATGCCGTAGCCGGATTCACTGCTCAAAAACAAAATGATGAGCGTAATAGGGTCATCGCTCAAAATTTCCCGGATGACCAGGTTAAAACTGTTAATGGCGGGCAAATTACAGGCGGTGATCAGCTGATCGAAGAGTGGTCACTCGTGAGTTATCTGGCACGTGTTAACTATGTATTTAAAGATAGATATTTAGTTACAGGAACAATACGCTCAGATCGTTCGTCCCGCTTTGGCCCCGAAAATCAGACAGGGATCTTCCCTTCCGGTTCTCTTGGCTGGCTTATGACCAATGAATCATTTATGGAGGATCAAACTCTGTTCAATGAATTGAAACCAAGGGTAAGTTATGGTGTTACCGGTAACTTTTTGATACCAAACTACGGCTCCATTGGATTGATTTCGAGTTCATCATATGTATTTTCGGATCAATTGGCATCTGCTGCCGTACCTTCCACATTAGGGAATGCTGCCCTAACCTGGGAAACAACCAAGCAGTTCAATGTAGGGTTGGATTATGCAATACTTGAAGATCGTATCTATGGTTCATTTGACTACTACGTCAGTAAAACCACAGATTTACTTCTTGAAGTGAATATTCCGGCAGTAACCGGTTTTACCCGTGCCCTTACAAACATAGGAGAAGTAGAAAATAAAGGGTTTGAAATCCAGGTGACTTCAAGAAATATGGTAGGTGCTTTCCAATGGTCTACAGATTTCAATTTCTCAACCAATAAAAATGAAGTATTGGCTTTAGGTCCTGAAGGCGATGCGATCCTTATACCGGGAGCCGCAGGTGTTCGTCACATAACTCAAATCGGATCACCGATTGGTAGTTATTATGGTCACCAGGTAGTGGGTATTTTTAATACTCAAGCGGAAATTGATAATGCACCCAGAGATCTTTTAGGAAATCCGACACCGGGCGACTTCCAGTTTAAGGATGTAAATGGTGACGGAGTGATTGATAACAATGACAGAACGGTCATCGGTGACTATCATCCTGATTACACTTGGGGAATTACAAACCGGTTTAATTATAAGAATGTTGATTTCAGCTTCTTTATTCAAGGTGTTGAAGGCCGTGACGTGCTGAACCTGACCAGCCGCCATTTAAGAAATGGTGAGGCGAACTTCAATGCATATGCAATTCTAAACAATCGCTGGAAATCAGCTTCAGAACCCGGAAATGGAATAGATCCAAAAGCAGAACGTGCTTCAGGTGGAAATAATAACCGTCCATCATCCTATCAAGTTGAAGATGGTTCATATATTAAGCTGAAAAGCATCTCTTTGGGATATACACTACCGCAGCAGTTGGTGTCTAATTTCGCCAGAAATGTAAGATTTTATGGCACAGTAACGAACGTTGCAATTTGGACTGATTATATCGGATTTAATCCGGAAGTGAATCTTTCCCAAAGCAGTGGGTTAACACCGGGCGAAGATTACGGTGCCTACCCATTGTCCAGAGCATTCCAGGTTGGAATTGATATCACTTTTTAATCCACAAAAGAAACTATGATGAAAAACATGAAAAAATTAAAAACATTACTACTGGTCATACCGGTTTTGATAATGGCAGTTTCGTGTGGAGAAGATTTCACAATCCTCGCTCCGCAATCGGAACGTAACGTTGAAAATTTTTATCGAACAGATACAGATTTTTTAACAGCAATTAATGGTGCTTATGCAGGTTTGGCATCGAATAATGCATATGGTAGAAATTATATGCTTCTACATGAAATGCGTTCAGATAACACAAGTAACGGTGGGGGTGCTACCGGTTTAGCTGAGTCTTTGGAGCGAATCACTCTATTCGAAGAATTACCTTCTGCCGGTGAACTGGAACGGACTTGGGCAACTGCTTACAGCACAATAGCAAGAACAAATACGATTCTTGACAGAATTGGCAATGCAGAGCTTGATAATCCCGCTTTAGGTGAAAGAATCAGAGGTGAAGCCCTCTTTATTCGCTCGCTGATGTACTACAACCTTGCAATTACTTTTGGTAATATTCCATTACAACTTGAAGAAGTAACAAGTCCAAATGTAACAATTACTCAGGTTTCTGCCGATGTTGTGTATACTCAGATAGCAGGTGATCTGGCTACTGCAGAAGGATTATTGCCGTTGTCATATTCAGGTGAAAATATTGGACGTGCAACCAAAGGAGCAGCTGCAACACTATTAGGATTGGTTGAATTGACAGCCGGTAATAATAGTCAGGCTGCAACAGCACTTCAAAGAGTCATTAACTCAAATCAATATAATCTGATTTCAAATTACGCTGATATCTGGGGTGTTTCGAATGAAAACAACGCAGAATCAATCTTTGAAATTCAGTATAAATCTGGAGGTTCAGGAACTGGTAGCGGGTTTACAGAATACTACTCTCCGGACTTGAGTAATTCCGGCGGTGTTGGTGGTGGTAATGTTCCCCAGGCTGTTAACGATGAAACCCTTGTTATTTTTGATGATGAAGATCAACGAGGAATGGGTGGTTCATTTGGACTGACAGAAGCGGGTGCAGAGTATCTGAGTAAATATGATGCAAATCAACCGAATCCATTCGACTCTGATGCTAATTTCATTGTATTCAGATATGCAGATGTATTATTAATGCTCGCAGAAGCAGTGGGTGAAAGTGCACAAGGCTGGGGATTAATAAATCAGGTGCGACAAAGAGCCGGTTTAACAGCTGCCGCAGAAACTCTTCCGGGAAGTTATAGCGAAATTTTACTTCTTGAAAGGAGACGAGAATTTGTAGGTGAAAATAAGAGATGGCCTGATCTGAAACGTTTCGGTGTAGCACAATCCGTTATGGCTGATTTTCTTGCGAATGAGGGTAAATCACAAAGTGATATTCGACTTCTGTATCCGATCCCACAGCGAGAATTAGATTCTGCACCCGGACAACTCTCTCAAAATCCACTTTAAACTGTATTTGTTAAAACTCGAAATCTGTAAAAAGATTTCGAGTTTTATTTACTTCAACACATAACTAAAGGGTCAATCATGAAGTACACTCTATTATTTTTAATATTTGCAGTTGCAATGTCAATGAAATCTCATGCTCAGATCAATACTTCAGCGGATACTCCGTTACGCGTGATTGCAATATTTGCTCACCCGGATGATGCTGAATCAAAAATGGGTGCAACCGCAGCCATGATGGCAGAAATGGGACATGAAGTTAAATTTTTATCGCTTACAAATGGCGATGCGGGACATCATGAAAAAGGTGGCGGTGCATTGGCCAGAATTCGAAGAGCTGAAGCTCAAGAGTCGGCAAAACGATTGGGAATCAGTGAGTATGAAGTGTTTGACAATCACGATTCAGAACTATTACCGGATCTTCATATCCGTTTAAATGTAATTCGGGCAATACGTGAATGGAATGCTGATGTCGTTTTAGGACTTCGTCCGAATGATTATCATCCCGATCACAGAAATGCCGGTCAGTTGGTAATTGACGCTTCATATATGGTTATTGTACCCAATGTAGCACCTGACACCGAGCCGGTCCCCAATAATCCGGTATTTCTTTACATGCAAGACAGGTTCAGTAAGCCAAATCCGTTTAGCCATGACATAGTCGTTGGGATTGATGATTATGTTGAAGTTAAAATAGCAGGCTTGGATGCACATACATCTCAAATGTATGAGTGGTTACCGTGGACATCCGGTCAATTAGAAAATGTTCCTGAAGATCCCGATGAAAGATTAGATTGGATGCGTAGCAGATGGATCGGGCGTGAAATGTCTGCAGAGCAACGAGCCGGTCTTGAGCGTTGGTATAGTGCTGATCAAGCTGCACAGTATAGCCATGCGGAATCTTTCGAAATAGCCGAATATGGCAGATACCCATCAGACGAAGAGATAAGAATGATCTTTCCTATGTTAGGAAATTAATGATTTACTCAATAGTGCAATAGCCGGTCGGCATGGTAGCTGGCCGGCTTTTTTTTCACAACTTTTGTAAATGTAAAGACTAAGAAATAATGAAAAAACTTCTGCTTATTACTTTAACGCTACTTTTAGTTGGTTTTACAGCCTGTTCTAATCAGGCCGGCCCAGTGAAAAGTGTAACGATAACCGTTCAAAATGCCGAAAAGGGAGCTCCTGTTAAGTTTGGGATTCCATTTCCGAAAGGTGAACTTTTTTCTACAGATCATGTAAGGGTTTTGAATGCAGCAGGAGAAGAGATCCCCTCACAAAAAACAAAAGTTACATCCTGGGAACCTGTGGATGAAAGCATCAAATGGTTATGGGTATTTTTCTTTGCTGATGAATCCAATGAGTATATAGTTGAGTATGGCGATGACGTGCGTCAGGAAGTTTTTACAGAAAATCCAATCATATTTAAGAATAATCAGCGGGATAATGGATTTGCAGAGATAAACACGGGGCCACTAATGTTAAGGATTAATAAAGGCGGTTCAGGTTTCATCGATCGTGTGCAATACAACAATGAGATGAGTGGATTTGGTGATGAACATATTATTGCAACCGGAATTAATTCCAGGGGATCTTTTTTAGATTTAATGGATGATGCGGGTATTGATACTTCAAGTGCTGTTGTACATCAACATTTTATTGAAAGGGGATCGGGTCCAATGCACGCTATAGTACGTGTGGAAGGAGAGTATGAGTATAATGATGAAGATCATGAAAACGCGCCATTTGTTACGTACGTTCATGCATATGCCGGGAAGTCTTATGTAAAAGTCTTACACACAATCACATATACAGGTCATCCTGATAAGAGTGAACCTTATGATGGCCGTCAACACCCCGACATTGCCACTCAAACTGAACTCATTATAGATGAACAGGTTAGGAGTCAGGATAGTGGGTTAACGGAGCCAAACGATCGAATTGCAAGTATGGGATTTGGACTAAATTATCACATAGATGGTGATAAAATCTTTAAATCTGGTTTGGAAACCGGTAGATGGTGGGAGGATGGTGATACAGATATTTTTGAACTGAATTTAGATCGTGAAACTCAGATATCTGTTTTTCAAACCGGCCCGGAACCTTCACGGACGCCACCTGTAGAATTTTCTGACCGCGACAATAGAATGGATGGTTTTTCTGCCGTCATTCGATCAGATGAAATACTAAGAGAAAGTGAAAAAGCGGAAGGATGGTTCTCTCTATCAGATGAGAAGTGGGGAGTCAGTGTAGGCATCAGAAATATGCTTGAAGAGTATCCGAATGAGTTCGTTGTAGATTTAGAAAATAATCAGATTCATGCTTATACATGGTCCCCGAATGAAGAGCCAATGAGTTTTGCAAGGGCAAACTCAAATAGTGAAGCCGGAATGGTCGGTAATTTTGCGCGCGGGATAACCAAAACCTCTGAAATCGTCTTAAATTTCCATAAGGGTGATGAGTCGAATGAAGAAATTAGAAAAGAACTTTATCACATAATGAACCCACCTGTAGCCCATGCCGGGGCTGATTGGTACAGTAGATCCGGGGTTTACGGACAATTTGCAGGCGTAGATCATGAATTTCAGGAACTCGAAAGAAGCATTCAATATAAGTTGAACTGGATGCTTTTTAATCAGAAATGGGAACCGTGGTATGGGATGTTTGACTATGGTGATGTGATGAATTACTACTTTAATTACAATTGGGTCCAATGGGCAAATAATGAGCCTGCAATGGATTATCAATGGTGGTTGAATTTTATGAGGAGTGGCAATTCGGACTATTATCATATGGCCAGGGCAATGAGCCGTCACTCCATGGATGTTGATAATACTCACTGGCCGCGCCCCAACTGGTATCGCGGGGATACAAACCGATCACTCGATGCATTTGACCATGAAATGCAGGATGAAATTTCTCCATATGTGGGTATGGGCAGACGCCACTCTATGCAGCAATGGACATCCATGTTATCTGCTCATGTTTGGGTTCAGGGATGGATTGCATCTTACTATTTAGATGGGTACCACAGAGGATTAGATGTTGCCCGGTTAACCGGAGACTATTATGTTCGAAGAATTTTTGGAGAGCATGGGCTTACCGGACGCAGACTCTATCTTTCGGTTTGGAGTTTATCTGAACTGTATGATGCCACAAAAGATCAGGTGTATCTGGATGAACTGAATGATCGTGTTGATCAAATGTTACGGCTTCAAAAAAGTCAGGGCGGCCGTATAGCAATCGATCGTTATGGGTATTCTCAAAACTATATTTCTCATGGATTGAGTAAGTATCAACAGATGTTTGATCGTCCTGAAGTGCGAGAGGCATTGATTGACAATGCACACAGTCTTTACAACGTAGGGCCCAGAGATCATGATATGGAGTCGTTTTTGTCCAGTATTCACCCATTGTTGGTTGGATATGACCTTACCGGTGAGGATAAATTCTTTATCGAAGCGTGTGAACGCTCTTCATATTTACTGGTGAATGAATTACCCATGCCAATTTTTGAATACAATTCTCAGGGTGATCTAAGAGATGCATTGGAAGAGGTAAGTAATTTACCATCAGCAGGAGAGGGCCCCTCATTCAGGGGCAGAAATCCAATATGGACATTCTCAAACGGGATGAGGATTTTTGGATGGACTCACGTGTTTAACGTGCCCTATACCATTGACAGATTAAAACATCGGGCAAATACAGAAGGATTGCCTTGTGTTAATTAATGGGGAGTGAGGTTTTTTTATCAAAATTCAGCTATCTGCTATCTGCTATCAGCAATCTGCGTTTTGTCTGCCTTTTCACTTTTCACGTTAATAGAGCATTCGGGTTTTGATGGTATGATTTACACTATTTAAACCATCAAAAAGTCGTTCATCATATTGTTTATCGATATCAAGTACCACATACCCGATCTGCTCATTTGTTTTCAGATATTGGCCTAAAATATTAATGTTCATATCTGAAAGCACCTTGTTGATTTCAGATAAAACCCCGGGTTTATTTGCGTGAATGTGCAATATTCGGTAAGCATCAATCTGTTTAGGCAGATTGAGTGGCGGTACAGAGTGAGATCCCACGGTAGTACCTCCATCAATAAATTGGATTAGTTTATTAGATACATCTTGTCCGATATTGTACTGGGCTTCCTGAGTAGAGCCACCGATATGGGGGGTTAGAATCACATTGGGTAATTGTTGCAGTACCGTTTTAAAAGAATCCCCTTTTGATTCCGGCTCATCCGGATAAACATCAATTGCAGCTCCGGATAAATGTCCTGATTCGATGGCATTTTTCATAGCATCCAGATCTACAACCGAACCACGTGATAGGTTCAAAAGAACACTTTTCTTTTTCATTTTTGAGAATTGTTTCTCACCAATCATCATCCGTGTTTCGGAAGTAGCGGGTACGTGAAGTGTAATGATATCTGAAATTTCCAATAGTTCATTCAGTGATCCTACTCTGGTTGCATTGCCCATTGGCAATTTTGGTTCAATATCGTAGTAAAGAACATCCATCCCCATATTTTCAGCCAATACGGAAACTTGTGAACCGATATGTCCATACCCGATAATGCCTATTTTTTTCCCGCGAACTTCATAACTTTCATCAGCATCTTTAAGCCAAATTCCATTGTGTGCCTCCTTATCTCTGAGAGGTATTCGTCGCAAAAGCATGATCGATTCAGCAATCACCAGTTCAGCAACGGATCGGGTATTGGAATAGGGTGAATTGAAGACTGCGATTCCGGTTTTGGTAGCTGCGTCCAAATCAACTTGATTTGTGCCGATGCAAAAACAGCCAATTGCTTTCAATTTGTTTGCTTTTTCTAATACACGCCGGGTAATTTGTGTTTTGGAACGAATCCCAATAACGTGTGCATCTTCTATACTTTGAAGTAACTGCTCTTCACTCCACGCTTCATCGTGAGTTTCAATATTGGTAAAATTGTGATTTGTAAAATTTTCAATTGCAGCAGGGTGTATTCCTTCAAGCAGTAATATTTTAATATTCTCTTTGGGATAGGATAAATTTTCTTTTAGATCTTGCATTTTGAATTTATGATTGTCAATAACTTTTAGCGCTGATGCTGAAAAATACAAAGTATAAGGTTTCTATCAGATTATAAATCGTAATAAATTTTTTATTGAACTTTCGTATTGCTAAAAAAGTAATGAGAGACCGATTAATGGAATGTATGTGTATACTTTATCAATAAAACACGATTATTAAAGCGTGGAAGCGAAGGAATAGTTCTATCTAAGTGTGTATTTGATGTTTCGCTAAATACAATCCAAAAATCATTCCCTTCCCGGAAGTTATATCGAAATCGTGCATTGGTTCCCAGTCTGCGTGCCAAATAATTGTATTGAGAGAGTAATTGCAGAGAGACTTTCGTATTTAATGCAATGAGTGATCGCAGCCGGAATATATTTAAAAACTCTTTTTGATTCCTGTCAGGGAAATCCACAAGGTTGAACTCTACTCCACCGCTGATTTCAAAAAATTTAGATTGATTCCAAGTGGGTGAAATACCGAATGAGATCTGATTCCCGTCGTAAAATGTGTTTATTCCACCTGAAAACTCTGCCCTGAGACGTTTTGCATTACTCATACCATAATCGAATCTTACTCCGTAAAATGAATAATCGCCGGGCTCAACAAAGACATCATCACTAAAAAAAAGAGGATTCTGGAGGTTTTCAAACCACCAGTTGGCCGTTATTGTAAAATCTGAGTTATTTTTAAAATTAATATTCCAATCATTTTCGATGAGCATTGATTCAACACTCGAATCTTCATTTCTGGTGGTTACAAAATAACGTATGGTTGGAGTTACCGTTCGAATCGGGGATTCTGATTCATTAAAGTATCCATATGAAAGGCGTGCATCCATCATTGAATAATTAAAACGGGATTCAAAACCCATAGCAGGCATATATCTTTCACCGGCTCGTTTTGCAGTAAATCGATAAAACAATCCTCTTGAGGATTGTTTTTGAAGGAAAAGCCTGATGATCGAATTAGAAAGTGGATTAGCCGATTCAGTGAATTGATCATCAAATGTAGCTGCATATTTCAGGTCGATGTAGTGACTTCCTGAATAATTATAAATAAAATCAGCTCCGGCACCTATGTTGTAGGAGCCATCCATTCCCAGTCTGGTAGTAACGATTCCGCCCAGGTACGAATTATCATTAATCAGATCCCGTCGTGCTCTGTAAACACCAAAGTTCTCACCCGGCAGCTGTAGTTCGGATAGTGCTTCTGTTTGCATGTTTAACGCCCCTACTTCCCATTTTCCGGTTCTGCCGGCGAGCCTTGCGCCCCCATATATTCGAACCGGACGGCCTTGTTGAAGGCCTATTCTACGACTGTAAAAAAGAGTGTTATTTCCACCTAAATTGAAATCAAAAATTCCTGATCGCTCCTGGAAAAATTGTCTTTTTTCCGGGAAAAAAAGTGGTGATCGCGAAAGATTGACCTGAGCTTCATCCGCTTCAACTTGAGCGAAATCAGTATTAAGAGTCAAGTCGAGGTTCATGTTATTTGAAACCGGGTACTTTATATCCAGGCCCGCTTCTGTGGTATAACGGGTATCCTGAACATAATTTTGAGTATCCTGAATTAAATTATTAAACCGTTCAAATCCACCCAAAACATAAGGTGTGATATAAATGGGTTTGTCATATTGAACCTCTGAAAGCCTGATTTTTTGAGCCTGAGAAGGCTTTGTGAAACCTCTCGACCAGTTTGGTGCGATATCCGGAAAAATATGTCTTTCGGATTGACGTGCCATCCAGCGATAGGTGATCAGACCCATTATGACTTCATCATCGATTACTTGAAATCCAAGACTTGAGAATGGAATTCTTATTTCAACAAACCAGCCTTCATCCGTAATCTGAGTGGCAGCATCCCAGTAAGTCACCCAATTGCGATTGATCGACCCATTGCCCTCTGAATCTTTTGAAATCAATTGATCTACACGAACTCCGGTAGGAGTTACAAAGAACCATCGTGCATTTTCATTATCATTAAAAGTATCCAGAATAATGGCAAAGGTATCATCCCCACTATATCTGTCACGATACATTGAGTTGGCAATGATTTTGTCCGGTTCTGAGTCATACAATTTTCCGGATATGTAGAAGTATTCATTATCGTAAGCCACCTTTATTTCAGAGGATTCTGACATTTCACCCCGGTAAACCGGCTGGTACATAGTTAGAGGGAGAGGGTCCATTTGTTGCCAAACGGGCTCATCCGGGAACCCGTCTATTGTAATAGCAGCTGTTATTCTTTGGGGGTTATAAATAGGATCAGTTGAGGAGTTACTGCCTGTAAACATCAAAAAAGTCGAAACAACGAAAAAAATAAAATGCAATGGATTATATCTATTTAATTAACCCAATCCGGTATAACGCCCGGTTCTATGCCGAAAACGGTTGCAAATAGGGTGTAGCTGGCCAATGTTAGTACTATAGAGACAATGATATTTAGCCATACCCCCGCTTTAGCCATTTGTGGAATGGTAACTTTTCCGCTTCCATAGATGATTGCATTGGGCGGAGTCGCAACCGGCAGCATAAACGCACAGCTGGCAGCAATTGCGGCAGGAATAACAAAGAGCATTGGATTTTGGCCAATACCTATTGCTGATGATGCCAAAATGGGTAAAAAAGCAGCAGCCGTGGCGGTATTACTTGTGATTTCTGTCAAAAAAACAATGATTGCAATGACCAGAAGCACCAATATAACAAGTGGGAGGGCGTCTAAACCGCTAACAGCTTCTCCGATCCATGTGGCTAATCCGGAAGATGTAATGGCCATTGCTAAGCTTAAGCCACCTCCAAAAAGGATGAGTATTCCCCATGGCAGCTCCTTTAAGTTTTCCCACATTAATATTCTTTCGCTCTTTCTTTCACCACTTGGGATAAGAAACAGAAGCACACCTGCCGAAATAGCAATGCCTGCATCAGACAGACCGGGGATTGTTTCAGATAAAAGAGGTCGAATAATCCATAATAGTGCGGTGAAGCCAAATACCAGGGCGACCCTGAATTCAGCTTTACTCATATTCCCGAGGGCATTCAGTTGGCTAGTAATAACTGATTTTCCTCCCGGCAACTCTTTCAATTTAATGGGAAAGATAAATTTTGCAAGCAGCAGGTACATGATAGGCAGCAGGATAATTACAAGTGGAACCCCAACCAGCATCCACTCCGCAAAACCGATTTCAATATTGAAACTTTCAAGCATAAAAGCAGCCATTAATGCGTTTGGAGGAGTTCCAATCAAAGTACCTATCCCACCAATATTACAAGCATAGGCAATGGCCAGGACCAAAACGATCTCAAAATTAGTAACCGGAACGATTGAAGTGTCACGTTCTTTGTTAACGATATGAAGAACTGAGACTGCAATGGGCAGCATCATGAGTGCAGTAGCTGTATTACTTACCCACATGCTTAAAAATGCAGATGCTATAATAAACCCAATGATTATGGATGAAGGTTTTACACCAACAAAATTAACAATGTTAAGTGCAATTCTCTTATGCAGATCCCAGGTCTGCATGGCTATAGCGATGATGAAGCCACCCATAAAAAGAAAAATCAGTGGGTTTGCATAAGGGGCAGTTGTGTTTCCAATGGGTGCTATGCCCATTACGGGGAATAATACAATGGGTAAAAGGGCTGTTGCGGCTATTGGTATTGATTCTGTTATCCAAAGCACGGCCATTAGAACGGCAACAGCTGCTGTTTTCCATGCTACTTCTTCTAAACCTTCCGGGGCAGGCAGGATTAAAATTATAATAAAAAATATGATTCCGGTGAACAGGCCAAGCTGAGAAGAATTCAAAAACCTAAATTGCATAACTTTTATTTAATTTTTGGTTCACCATGAATAGTAGACAAAGCAATAGCAGGGCACCCCTACTCACTATTTTGGATTATTTTAATCAGATGGACCTAAAAACTCGTTGACTGAAATATTGCCTTCATCATACGTTTGTAAGCCGGAGTCAAAGGTATATCTCGACGCTGCATCATTTTTTCCATTGCTTCAATCGCTTTTTCGAAGTGATAGGGGACGATGTTATTCCCGCTCACCCAGCTGAATGAGGGGACAAATTTGGGAGGATAACTGTCTGAAAACAGATTGCAACATGTCCCGCATATAGTACCCGTATTGAGCATTGAATTAATCCCTGTTTTACTGTGATCCCCCATGATTGTACCGATAAACTGCTGACCCGTATCGTACTCCTTTTTTGTTTTCCACTCGATCACTTTTACATTACTGTAGTTGTTTTTCAGATTGGATGTATTTGTATCTGCACCTAAATTACACCACTGGCCAAAAACTGAATTGCCAACATATCCATCATGAGCTTTGTTTGAATAGGAGTGAAAAATTACATTTGAAATTTCCCCGCCTACTTTACACACAGGTCCAATCGTCGTCTCTTCATAAATTTTTGCTCCCATTTTTACGACTGAACCATCACATATAGCAGAGGGCCCGCGAACCACTGAATTGGCCATTATGCGTGCATTTTTGCCGATGTAGATGGGGCCTTTCTCGGCATATAACAGTGCCCCCGGTTCAATAATAGCTCCCTGTTCAATAAAAATTTGTTCTTTATTGATGAGAAGGGCATTTGGATATTTTTCAGAATCGTTAACTGCTGAAACTTTTAATAGTTTAATATCTTTTTTAATCTCCGAGCTATTCAATTGAAATAATTCCCAACTATTTTTTATAACTAAAACTTCTCCATCAAAATGTTGAATCGTTTTTAAATCTTCTTTTTTATACCCGGATTCAATCCATTTTTTATGTGTGTCTGATTGTACCAAAGCCACAGCAAGTTGCTTATCTACAAAAATTCCCTCTGAAGGATTCAGTTCATTAATTTTATTGATCAGATCAGGATTTGGAATAAATCTGGGGTTGATCCACAATACCGCCTGATTTGAATCGGGGATGGGCACCTCTTCAAAAACCCCCTTCAGATGCCCCCTGAGCACTCCTTTTGTGTTTTCTTGCGACTTGCCAAGAGCATGCATCCATTTTTCTCCGAGTGTTAATATTCCCACTCGCAGATCAAAAAGGGGCCGGGTTAATGTAAGTGGATGAAAGTTTTCCAGAAAATGGTCTTCAAAAAAGCAGGAAACAGTATTCATTTTTGTATTTTGTTGATAATTAAATGAATGAAAAGAGAACTACGGAATAAGTTAGACAATAATATAAATAGTTATGTGTGGAATTGTAGGATATGTAGGAGATAGAGATGCAACGGAAGTATTAATAAAAGGATTAAAACGGTTAGAGTACAGGGGGTACGACTCTGCAGGGATTGCCTTGATTGATGGTAAACTAATTGTACAAAAGGGAAAAGGGAAAGTCATCAATCTCGAAAAAAGTTCTAAAAAAAATAATCTATCCGGAAAATTGGGGATAGGCCATACCCGCTGGGCAACTCACGGTGAACCCAATGATGTAAATTCTCATCCCCATCTGAGCGAAAGTGGAAAAATCGCGGTTGTTCACAACGGTATCATAGAGAATTACAATACGCTTAAGAAACAGCTAATTGAGAGGGGGCGTAATTTTCAAAGTCAGACTGATACCGAAATCATTGCCCAACTCATTGAAGAGATCTATACAAAATCGAAAGGAGTGACTTTTGAACAGGCTATACGGTTAGCTTTAAAGCAAATTGTAGGCACATATGGATTGGCAATTCTAAATATAGAGACACCTGATAAAATTTATATAGCAAGAAAAGGTTCTCCACTTTTGTTAGGTGTAGGAGAGGATGAAATGTTTATCGCTTCTGACGCATCACCAATCGTAGAGTATACCAATAAAGTGGTTTATCTGGATGATGGCGAAATGGCCATCGTAACCCGAAGTCATTATGAAGTAAAAACAATTGATGATTATCCTCTGACAAAAGAGGTGCATGAATTGGCCATTAGTTTGGATGCTATCGAGAAAGCGGGATATCCTCATTTTATGTTGAAGGAGATTTTTGAGCAGCCTCGATCAATAGCAGATTGTATGAGAGGTCGAATTGATGTTGAAAAGGGATCTATCATTTTGGGTGGAATTGAAGATGTGATCGATGATTTGGTCAATGCAAAACGAATCGTCATTGCAGCATGTGGTACGAGCTGGCATTCTGCACTCGTTGGAGAGTATCTTTTTGAACAGTTAGCGAAAACACCCGTTGAGGTGGAATATGCATCTGAATTCAGATATAGGGACCCTCTGATCGGCAAAGGTGATGTACTCTTGGTGATTTCACAAAGCGGAGAAACTGCTGATACACTGGCTGCCCTTCGGGAAGCAAAAGAGAAGGGAGCATTGGTGTTGGGAATTTGCAATGTCGTTGGTTCAACGATATCCAGAGAGACCGACGCGGGCGTATTTACCCATGCAGGACCTGAAATAGGTGTTGCTTCCACAAAAGCATTCACAGCACAGGTAGTTGTTTTGATTATGATGGCTCTTGAGCTTGGACAAAGAAAAGGATTGATCTCGTCTGCTGAGATGAAGAAATATATAACCGAACTCTCCAGAATCCCCGGCAAGGTGGAACATATTTTAGAGCATAGTGATGATTCTATCAAAAAAATGGCCTCAATGTTCACATATGCACCAAATTTTCTCTATTTGGGAAGAAGTTACAGTTTCCCGGTCGCACTTGAGGGGGCTCTGAAACTAAAAGAGATCTCATATATCCATGCTGAGGGATATCCGGCTGCAGAGATGAAGCACGGCCCTATTGCGTTGATAGACGAGATGATGCCCGTTGTCGTGATAGCGGCAACAGATCATACCAATGATAAAATGGTGTCAAATATTGAAGAGGTGAAAGCACGAAAAGGAAGATTGATCGCAATCATGAATGATGAAAATTCTGAAGTTAAGGATTTGGCAGATTTCTCTGTATCAATACCCAATACGATAGACTGTTTTTCACCCCTATTGACTGTGATCCCTCTACAGCTACTGTCTTACTATATTGCAGTAAACAGAGGTTGTAATGTGGATCAACCCAGAAATTTAGCGAAGAGTGTAACTGTCGAGTAAACGCTTTCAACAAAAAAATCAGAGATAATGAAATTAAGTATCGGTAATATGGTTTGCCCAAGATGCATTGATGCTGTAAAAGGTATTCTAAGAGAGATGGATCGCCCGGACGCCGATGTTGAGTTGGGTATTGCGGAGCTGGAGAAGAAATTTTCTGAAAAGGAGATTCAAACTTTTCAATCCAAACTGGAGCAAAAAGGCTTTGATTTGATCTTTGACAGAGATGCAGAGCTGGTAAGCATGGTTAAAAGTACCCTCATCAAGTATCTGGAAACGATTGAGAAAGAAAAAAATCCTCCAAAACTCTCTCAGTTTGTCTCTGAACAGTCAAATTATAACTATTCATATCTGAGTAAAGTGTTTTCAGAACAGAAGGGCAGTACTATTGAGAACTATCTGATCGAATTAAAAATCGAGCGGGTAAAAGAACTTCTGGGATTTAAAAAGTATACACTCAGTGAAATTGCCTGGCGCCTCAAATACAGTAGTGTTCAGTATCTCTCCAATCAATTCAAAAAAGTGACCGGAAGTACGGTGACTCAATATCTCAGGGGAAAAAACATCAAAAGAAAAGTACGGGATCAAATCTAACCATCCCTGAATTTTTCTATAACCAAAAGTTTTACACATTAAGTGAGTTTGACTGTAATAATTTCTCATTGGTTTCCTGCTATTTTTAAATCAATTAAATACTTAGCTGCAGTTGATTTAAAGGAAAAAAATGAAAAAAACATATGAAATAAGAGGGATGCACTGAGCCGGTTGCACTTCATCAGTGAAGAATTCATTGGAGAGTGTTGAAGGGGTAAGGGAGGTTGATGTTGAACTCCTGACTGAAAAAGCGGTGGTCACGTTTGAAGATTCTGAAGTCTCTTTTGAAAAACTATCGAAGACGGTTGATGACATTGGATTTAAATTGATTGAGCCGGAAGAGGGTAAAAAAATATTCAGAGTGGACGGTATGCACTGCTCTGCATGTGTTGGAACCGTTGAAAAAGCGATCAAGAAAATTGAAGGGGTCACAGGAGCGGGTGTAAATCTTTCTACCGGTAAAGTATTTGTTGAAGGGGATTTGAATCGGGAGACCATTCAAGAGATTATTAAATCTGTTAAAGATTCCGGATATGAAATCTCACAAGCAAGTGATGTTAAAGAAGATCAGCTGGAAGCAAAAAAAAAGAGAGATCAGGCTGAGCTAAACGCTTCGAAGCAGAAAATGGTGAGAAGTTGGATCGTGACATTACCATTGATGACCTGGATGTTTTTGGATATGGTGCTTGGTGTTCATATTACATCCCATTTGGTGATGGATATGGCTATGGTCTTGGGAGCCGGGTATGTGATTTCCGGTCCGGGCCGCAGTACTTTGATCAGTGCGTTTAAGTCCGCAAAAAACCTATCGCCAAATATGGACGTGTTGATTGCACTGGGTACGGTTGCATCCGTCATTACAGGGTTTGTAGCAATAGGCTTTCAGTTGGAATGGATTGATGCACAGTTTTACAGTTTTGCCGGAATTGCAGCAATGATAATGGCATTTCATTTAACCGGCAGGTATGTCGAAACAAAAGCGAGGGGTAGAGCTTCAGAAGCGATCACCCGCCTGCTCACACTTGAGGCTGCATCCGCAAATGTACTAAGAAATGGGGATGAGAAAGAGGTTCCGTTAAAGGAGTTGAGGTTAAATGATATTATGATCGTGCGGCCTGGAGAGAAAATACCCACCGACGGAGAGATTGTGAATGGGAAAAGTTCAATTGATGAATCGATGGTTACAGGGGAGTCTATGCCGGTTGTCAGAGGTGAGGGGGAACAAGTAATTGGCGGGACGATTAACACCGAAGGCACTATCAGAGTGGAAGTTAAAAAACTGGGGGAAGATACTTTTCTGAACCAGGTGGTACGACTCGTAGAAGAGGCTCAGGTCTCCAAAATTCCGATTCAAACGTTTGCTGATCGGGTAACAGCGATTTTTGTCCCCATTATTTTATTATTGGCTTTAGCTACATTTCTTTTTTGGTGGATTTTTCCGGATCTCCTGAACCCAATGTTATTGTGGGCGGAAACTTTTATCCCCTGGATTATAACAGATTTAGAGCCATTGAGTCAGGCTTTCTTTGCAGCATTAGCTGTTCTGGTGATTGCTTGTCCATGTGCATTGGGCCTGGCAACACCTACGGCGTTGATGGCCGGGTCAGGTTTGGGGGCTGAAAATGGCATTTTAATTCGGCGAGGTGAAGCGATTCAGATATTACAAGAGGCTACATGTTTTGTCTTTGATAAGACCGGAACGTTGACAAAAGGAGAGCCGGAAGTTGTAGATTGGTCTCAGATTAGAGGTAAAAAAGAGAGCACTGAATGGCTGACTGCTTCTTTGGAAAATCAATCTGAGCACCCGATTAGTCGTGCTTTGACTCATGTTGTTCAAAACAGGCCGTACGGTGATGTAGATTCATTTGAGTCATTTACCGGTTTGGGAGTGAAAGGCGTGGTTGATGGAAAAACAATCATAGCCGGGAACATGGATTTAATGGCAAAAGAGTCTATAGATATCGATGAGAATGTGAAATACAGTGCCGAAGAGATGATGAAAAATGGACTGACTACGATCTTTATTTCAGTCGATGGAGATGTGCAAGCCGTTGCCGGATTGAGAGATACAATAAAGGAGGGGGCATATGAGTTGATTGAGAGTCTGCAATCATCGGGCTTTAAGACGGTTATGCTAACCGGTGACCATGAGACTTCTGCAAAAATGATTGCCGGAAAACTAAATATCCATTCAGTAATTGCGGGGGTCAAACCGGACCAGAAATCTCAAAAAATTGAAGAACTTCAATCGGGGGGTGAGGTAGTTGTAATGGTTGGGGATGGAATCAATGATGCCCCGGCACTGACAAGAGCTGATGTTGGAATTGCAATCGGAAGCGGGACGGATATCGCCATTGAAGCCGGCGCTATTATACTTGTAGATGGAAATCCACTGGCTGTGTTAAAAGCAGTTGAATTAAGCCGGCAAACCTTTAAAAAGATTCGGCAAAATCTATTCTGGGCGTTTTTCTATAATGTTGTTATGATTCCGGTTGCTGTTATAGGGTTGATGCACCCCGTATTGGCAGAAATTGCAATGGCATTAAGTTCGATCAATGTTGTGGGTAACTCAAAAAGATTGTCTGATAAAAAATTATAATAATGTGCATAACTCATACTCTATTTATAATCAATAAAATTCATTGAATCTATAAATCAGCTTAATTTTATACGTTTATTAGTAAATTTTAATAAACATGTAATTAAGAAATCTGATTTATTTGATGTGGATAACTTGATCTTAATCATTTTTTTTCATACCTATGGGCATCGTGGATAGATCTCTTTTAATTTCTTGCTCAAAATGAAAAATTGGAAAAAATTGCTCTTCAAAATCGCAGTGGTGGTGGTCATCATCATTGTTGCATTTACAGGGTAGTCGTTTATTATAACTAATGCTCAATATCGATGTCCATGAGGATATGATTAATCCCATCGACATCATAAGGTTCGCTTCTTTTATGAAAGCCCATGGAGTGATAAAAGTTCTCCAGATATTCCTGCGCTTCAATCACTACCTTCGATTCTTTCTCATCACTAAGAATGTCAAGTGCTTTTCCCATTAATTTTTTTCCTAAACCCAAACTGCGGTATTTGGGATTTACAATCACCCGGCCAATAGAGGGTGCGTCAAATTTTTTTCCTCCGGGTACAATTCTGCAATATGCTGCAAGAGAATCATTGTCATAAAGAAGTAAATGTCGGGAGACCGGATCTAAAGCGTCGATATCATCATAAATACAATCTTGTTCAATAATAAACACGTCTTGGCGTAGCTTTAAGGCCCAATAAAGATCAATTGCCTCGAATTGATCAAATTCATGTATAATTTTCCAGTTCATTCGATAAACTTTTTTGATTTTCTTCCGTAGAGAAGAGAAACTGCAATTAAATGAGGTCATATGTTAAAAATCCTACTGATCAATAGCATAATAATTTTTATAGGCGCATACCTGTTGGAAGGTGTTTCGATTAAAAGTTTCTGGACGGCCGTTGGGGTTGCCATATTACTGGGTTTGATTAATATGTTTATCAAACCTCTCATCCTGCTCATTACACTTCCGCTAACCATTTTAACATTGGGATTATTTGTTCTTGTAATTAATGCGGGGATATTAATGCTGATCGACAAACTGGTAGATGGATTTAAAATCAAAGGTTTTTGGTGGGCAGTTCTCTTTAGTATCTTCATTTCAATAGCTAATACGGTCTTGTTCTGGATATTTTAGGGTTATCTGAAGCATATCTTTAGAATAAAAATAATAGAGAGTGAAATGGTTTCATTCGTTTAGATAGTTAGCGACAGTGCGTATATTGCAACTGATTAACGAAGAAAGCATTTTAAGGATGGTTAGAAAAAAAGTAGTTGTTAAAAATGAAAGCGGGCTGCATGCCCGCCCCGCCTCCGTTCTGGTTAAAGTAGCATCAGGATTTGAGTCTGAATTCACAATTAAGATGTATGGGTATCATGTGAATGGGAAAAGTATACTGGGTGTCATGACTTTAGCTGCAGAGTTTGGTTCCGAAATGGAGCTTATTTTAGAGGGTTCCGATGAAGAAAAAGCACTTGATACAATTGTCGAACTATTCGAATCGAAATTCAAGGAGGAGAATTAGATGAATCCGGGAAGTAATTCCATCGACCTGACAGGAAAAGCCGTATCGAGTGGGATAGGGATCGGGCCGGTAACTATTATTAATACTAAATCGACAACTGTAAGGCCGGATAAAATTGATCCGGATGAAGTAAAAACACACCTTCAGAAGCTAAGAGATTCACGCAATTTACTATTAAGTGAATATGAAATATTAAGAGACGAATCGCACCTTCAAAGCGCGAAGGATATTCTTGAAGCTCAAATCCAGACGCTAAAAGATCCTGAGGTAAAAAAGAGAGTACAGTATAAAATTGAATCGGAGAGGCTTTCTGTTGGATATGCAATATTCAGTACACTAAATGAATATATTCAATTGCTAGAATCATCAGGAGTGCAGTGGGCTAATGATCGTGCAGTGGATATCGTTGCAATAAGGGATGAATGGATCGATGTTGTATCAGAGAATAGAAGAGAATTCTCTATGAGCAAAGGAGATGTCATCTTTGCAGAAGAGATTCCGCCGGCTTTGATGGTAAAGATCAGCCGGATTAAAGTGGCGGCTATTGTGATGGAAAAAGGAGGAGACACATCACATGCCGTGATCTTGTCACAATCATTGGGGATACCGTGTGTGATTAACACTCATTGGAATCGATATCAGGTAAAAGAGGGGATGTTGGTGATCGTTGATGGCTTGGATGGACATGTAATCATCAATCCGGACGATCAACAATTAACCAAATATAAAAAGAGAAGAGAGCAGGATCTTTCAAGGGTAAAGGAGTCACTGAAGTGGGCAAAAAAAGAGCACTTGACTAAATGCGGAAAACCCTATTTTCTGCGGGCAAATGTTGAATTTTTAGAAGAGTTGCCAAAAATAGCAACTCATGGTGCAAAAGGGATCGGACTTCTCCGCACGGAAACGGTTTTGTTTGAAACAACAGAATTTGATGTAAAGGAACAGGTTGAATTCTACTCAAATGTGCTCAAAACTACTGAGCAGGAATCTGTTACTATCCGGCTTTTTGATGCAGGTGGTGATAAGCTGATTAATGATAAAAACAGTGAAGCGAACCCCTTTTTAGGTTGGCGGGGAGTTCGGATGCTACTGGATGAGCCTCAGCTTCTTAAAAAGCAGCTGGAAGCCCTCTATAGAGTTTCGGAAGATTATAAAGGGAGATTAAAAATCCTGGTTCCGATGGTATCCCGATTAGAGGAGATTCGTGCACTGAAGAAAGTTGCCAAAGAAGTAAGAGCTGAATTGAAAGCGAAGAATGTTAAGTTTGATCCATCAATACCTATAGGGATCATGGTAGAAGTACCAAGCGTTGTGATGATGGCAAATAAAATTGCAGAATATGTCGACTTTTTCAGTATCGGCACGAACGATTTAACTCAATATACGCTGGCAGTTGATAGAGGGAATGAGAAGATCTCTGCCCTTTTTGACAGTTATCACCCGGCCATATGGAGAATGATTAAAATGACAAAAGAGGCGGCTGACAATCACAATATCCCCATTTCTGTTTGTGGAGAAATGGCTTCCAAGCCGGAAGCCGCTGCCTGTTTGATGGGGATGGGTATAAATGATCTGAGTATGAACACAAGTGCGATACCAAATGTGAAAGCTGTTTTATGCAGCCATACGATGAAGGAATTAATTGAACTTTCTGACCGGGTATTAGAAGAGGATGAATTAAAAGGAATCCATAACCTTTTTTCTAAATGGAAAATTAAGGACTAAAAAAAGAGAATACTTAAACCATTTCTTTAGTTTGCTTTGAATGCTAAGAAGGGAAACGCTACCATGCATCAATCATTTAATTATTATTTAATATTTTGTTAATAATGTTAACTAAATATCGCCTTTTATTAAATGTAAACTGCATAAAATGATTTATTGTCATAAATTAATTAAGTATCTTTTAGGATTATTCAATTTACCAATTTTAAAGAATATAAATTATGTTAAAGAAAGAATTTACGCCAAAAAGAACGGTTTGTAAGGTTACATTTTCAATTCCGAAAGAGTGGGCAGAAAAAAAAGTTCATATTGTCGGTGATTTTAATGATTGGAATGAACATTCCGACTCTATGGAACTTAAAAAGGGAAAGTGGGTGAAAACTCTGCGATTAAAACCTCAAACTACGTACCGTTTTAAATATTTGATCGACCAAAAAAGATGGGAAAATGATGACGCAGCAGATTCATACATCACTAATAATTTTGGTTCAGAAGATAGTGTCCTTCAAATCGGAAAATAAATTATGCCAATCCCTTTTCATGTAGATGAATTCAAAAACAACTCACTCACTGAATGGCTTGGGAGAGAATTTATTTACCTGGATGAGATTGAATCTACAAATAGTTTTTTGAAGAGGTTACCGGCCGACCAATTGAGTCATGGGACTGTATTATTAACAGATAACCAGACTTCCGGACGCGGACAGTATGAAAAAAAATGGGTCTCAGATCCATTTAAAAATCTAACATTTACAATTGCATTAAAGCCTAAGATTAATTCAAGCCTTACTCTTCTTACGTTGGCTTGTGCTTCTGCAATTTCAGACGTTTTGCAGAGATACTGCCAAAAGCCCATTCAGATTAAATGGCCAAATGATATTTTTGCAGGAGAAAAGAAGATGGGAGGTATTCTCACAGAGTCTGTATTTATGGGGAATCGAATTGAACGGGTACTGATTGGAATTGGGATCAACATCAATCAAACTGAAATAAAACAGTTAAACTCTTACAATTCGTGTTCATTGGCTGATCTATCACAGATGAAGTTTACCAGAGAGGGACTCTTGAGTGAGTGCCTTACAGAGATCGAAATTATATATGATCATTGGGTACAGTTGAATCCGGTCATGATAAAATCTATTCATTCCAGGCTGATTGGATATGGCGAGTGGGTAAAACTACAAGTTTATGATGAGCTACTTCCGTATACATATAAATGCTTAGGGGTGAATGAAAAAGGTGAGTTATTAATGTTGAATGAGCAGTTAGATGTTGATAAATTCTCTTATGAGCAAGTTCGAATCGTCCCTATTAAATCAACACTTCAAAAAGTGTAAAGAAGCTTATCCGGAACTGGATACTGAGAGAGTCGTTGTTGGTGTCAGTGGCGGACCGGATTCCATGTCTCTTCTCTATCTGCTGCACAGAAATTCTGTTAATACAATTGTTGTTCACTGTAATTATCAATTGAGGGACAAATCATCAGATTTGGATCAGGCCTTGGTTGAAGATGTTTGCACTCTTTGGGGGTTGGAGTGCGTATCCGTCCGATTGGAATCTGATACTGCAAATGCTGGAAATTTTCAGGATTGGGCTCGAAATGAGCGGTATCGAATATTTCAGGATATCCAAAATGAGTATAAAGCTGCCTACATCTTAACTGCTCATCATGAAGATGATCAGATAGAGACCATTTTTCAAAAAATATTAAGGGGTGCAGGATTAACTTCATGGAAGGGGATGAGACTGCTGGAAGGTGTATTGATGCGGCCTTTATTGGAAGTTTCACGCAGTGATATTATGTCGTTCGTACAGGAGTTTAATATTCCCTATCGAATTGACGGGTCGAACGAAGAGTCAACATATGCAAGGAATTTTATACGAAATCAGTGGTTTCCGGAAGTTAATCGCCTGTTTCCGGGTTGGAAATCAAACATGTTGCAATTGCCTGAACGTGCAGAGGAGTACAGGGAGATGTCTGATATGATTCTCACTCAATTATTGGATCGTCCGGGTCATCTGAACCGGGAAAAATTCCTGTCATTAAAAGAGCGGCTGAAACCGGTTTTAATGCATCGATTTATACAAATCAGCAGACATCCCGTGGAAGTGAGTACGGGGTTTTTGTCTAATCTTGAAGGTCTTAAAAACCTGCAAACCGGAAAAAGAATTCAAATTACAGAATCGATCTTTCTGCTGCGTGAAAGAGATCATTTTATTCTCTATAAAGAGAGTGAATCGAAAGAATCAGATGTTGTAATTGAGGATCAGGATTTAGATAATGGACTCTCACTTTTTGGTTTCGATTGGTATATCGACAATGAATTCAGTTCATTGGATCGATCCAAAATTCAACTTGATTATCAGGAATTACTCTTTCCATTAACTGTAAGATATTGGAAGGCAGGAGATCAAATTCAACCTTTAGGGATGAAAGGACGGCAGAATGTTTCGGATCTTCTCACAAATTATAAAGTATCTGCAAAATCGAAAAAACAGGCAAAAGTGGTGGAGTCTTTTGATGGAACCGTTTATGCAGTTATATTCCCCGACGGATTTAAAAACGGGCAGTTTGGGGTAATATCTGAGAAAGTTCGTTGTAGCGAAGAGACATTTAAAACGTTAACAATAGCAATAATTTAATTTATGGATCTGTATCAACCGGAGACCATTCATGTAAATGGGGAGAAATTCAGAGTATATTTGACTCACGAAGAGATCCAGCAGCGAATTAAACAGTTAGGAAATCAGATTAGTATAGATCTAAAAGATAAGCGTCCGATATTTATTGGTGTTTTGAACGGGGCTTATATCTTTCTGGCTGATTTAATGCGATATGTATCTATTCCCTGTGAGGTCGATTTTCTCAAATTGAGCAGTTATGGAGATGAGAAAGTCTCATCCGGTCAAGTGCAAGACTTGAAAGAGATCAATGCTCAGATAAAAGGGAGGCATGTGATTCTGGTAGAGGACATCATTGATACCGGCCTTTCTATGAAGTATCTTGTTGAAAAATTGAAACGTTTGGAACCTGCATCACTCTCTGTTGCAACCATGCTACACAAAACAGAAGCTACAAAACATGAGGTTCAAATTGATTATGTAGGATTCAAAATACCAAATTTATTTGTGCTGGGTTATGGTTTGGACTATGCACAGGAAGGCCGGAATTTGGCTCAAATTTATATTCTGGAAGAGTAGATATTTTGCAGGAACTATCAATTAAATATTTATCAATTCAAGGTTGCAAAGGCCTTTGAAAGGTTGCTATATTTAAGACTATCGAATTTTTTTGATTTCACCACATGGAGAGATGGCTGAGTGGTCGAAAGCGCTCCCCTGCTAAGGGAGTATACTTCAAAAGGGTATCGAGGGTTCGAATCCCTCTCTCTCCGCACAGAACTGCCGATTATTGCTCTTAAAGAGGGATAATCGGCTTTTTTTATTTATTAGAATCGACTCATTATTTTAACACTGAATAATTTCTTTAAGAATAGTTTGTTTAGGGCTGGAGTGAGTCCGTATTTATTACTCCGGTTGTTACCCAATTTTTTAGATCATGTTTATAAACGAATTATTGAAAAAACGGTTAGAAAAGCGAAGTAAATTGGTCAGGAATAATGGAGTCGATATAAACACTAATCATTGAGATGATAGAACCCGGTTTTATATACTTTTTATTATTAGAATTCATTCCTGCTGCCTTCATTCCCGTGTTTATTTATTTCGCACGAATATTGGATGTAAGCATGGGTACGCTCCGCATCATGTTTATCTCTAAAGGATTTCGGGGCAAAGCAACGCTGCTGGGTTTCGTGGAAGTTTTGATATGGATCGTGATTGTGGCTCAAATATTTTCGAATTTGGACAATTGGATGAACTATGTTGCCTATGCGGGTGGATTTGCAACCGGAAATTTTATAGGTATGACCATCGAAGAGCGCATGAAAATGGGTGTCCAAATATTCAGGATCATTGTTGGAGAGGGTAGTGCAGATCTCATAGATGCTCTTCGAGGGAATGACTTTCGCATCACTTCGGTCAATGGTGAAGGTGTTTATGGCCCGGTGAAAGTCATTTTTACGGTTGCAAAACGAAAACGATGGTCAGAACTTTCTGACATTGTAAATAAGTATGCACCCAATGCCTTTTACTCAGTGGAAGATGTAAAACATGTATCTCAAATTGATGAAGTGCCTTATTCCCAAAAAGATGATATAATGACCAGAATGCTTAAGCTGAAGAAAAGCATTTAATAGGCGTGAAAAGTGAAAAGGGAAAAGATTTGACCCGAAGAAGTAATTAGACTGTATTAAAAATATGCTGTTTAACCTAAATACTTTTCACTTCTAACTTTTCACTTTTCACTCTAGTCACTTTTTTGATTCAGCCATGAAACGGAAAGATTTGCTTCATGCTTCTCTACAAGGATTTTGCTATAGAGTTCACTTCGTCGAGCATTTTTATACCGGTGACCACCGGCATCTTTTAATTTAGATGCAGTAATAGTAGCAATTGAATAGTCATTATCCAGTTTCCGGCACTCAGTGATGATATCACCAAATGGATCAAGAATCATGGAGCATCCGTTTTTGAGTTGATCGGCATCCATTCCAATCGGATTTGCGAAGACAACGTAACAAGCATTGTCATAAGCACGCGCAGGCAGCCATTTCATCAGCCACTGGCGTCCTTTGAGTCCATCGAATTCAATTCGCAGGGAGGTCGGGTCTTTATGGCGCCTTTCCCATAATTCCGGGTCCACAAATCCGGCCCCCGGTCTGGTGGAGGGTGTGCACATTGTAACATGTGGCATAAATATGATATCTGCACCCAACAGATTGGTTGCCCTGACATTCTCAATAATATTATTATCATAACAGATCAAAATCCCGCAAGTCCATCCATACAGTTCAAAAAGTGTGTATTGATCGCCGGCTGATAAATATTGGCTTATAAATGGATGTAATTTTCGATGTTTTGCCAACACTCCATCTCTATTTACTGCTATATAGGAGTTGTAAACGCGGTCGTTATGATCCTTTTCAAAAAGGCCTGCCAGAATGGTAATATCAAATTCATCCGCAATATCCCTTAGAGTCTCTACAGAAGGGCCATCCGGAACAAATTCAGCAAGTTCAAGCAGTTCGTTTTTGGAAAGGGATTTCGCAATGGTATACCCGCTTATACAACACTCATGAAAAACAACAACATTTGCGCCATCTTCTGCTGATTTGCCACATATACGCCTTATTTCAGACAAATTGTACTTCTTGTCCATACTCCGATGTTCAAACTGAACAGTGGCAATTTTCAAATTTTTCATATTTGGGATGATTTTACAGAATAATATTCAATCAGATTAGAGTCCATTCAAGGGATCAGTTCATAACAAAGTAATCGGTTCAATCTCTTAAATCAAAATCATGCAACAAGAGAATCATTCTGAATCGAAACATGCTACAGTTATCATAATCAGTGATATAAAACTATTGTGATTTTATATTATAAGTTTCTGAAGCCTTAATCACCCATTAGTGTTACTACAAGATTTCTGGGGCGGGCATGATTACGGTGTTCACACAGGTATATTCCCTGCCATGTACCCAGATTGAACTGTCCTTTGGTTATAGGTATTGTGACTGAATGACCAAGGATTGAGCTCTTCAAGTGAGAGGTCATATCATCATTCCCTTCGTAGTTGTGTTCAAAGAGCGACGGATCTTCAGGCACCATTCGGTTAAAGTGTGTTTCAAAGTCATGACGTACGGTTGGATCTGCATTTTCATTGATGGTTAATCCAGCGCTGGTGTGCTTTATATGAATATGTGCCAAACCGGTTTTTATAGACGCTAATTCCGGAATCCGGTTCAATATTTCTGATGTGATAAGATGAAATCCGCGGGGTTTGACGGGGAGTTGAATTTCTTTCTGTATCCAGGCCATAAATTGTGATTCTGTTAAAATTTGGATTATTTCAGCTTGATTTCTGACTCATACGGTTTAGATTCTGACTAAGACAGACTGAATACGGATTGGTTTAGTTTTGATGTTGATTCGTTCAGCTTGACTTCTGAGTGTATGGTTGCTTCTCATTGTTTAAATATCGAATAAATTACCCAAACAGGCCTGCTACAATTCCACCATCATGACTTATAGTCTGTCCTGTGACATACCCACTATGCGGTGAAAGCAACCATGCAGCCAATGAGGCAAACTCTTCTGCAGTTCCCATCCTTCCGACCGGTATATTTGAAATGAGCTCAGACTTTGCCTGGTCAAACGGAATCCCTTTTGTACTGCTATTGTTTTTAATAACTCGCTCAATAGCAGGGGTTTCATGAGAACCGGGGGCTAACAGATTCACGGTTACCCCACTATCTGCGATTTCAAGTGCAAGGGATTTGGCAAATCCTGCTATTCCCGCCCGAAAGGCGTTACTCAATACTAATGCAGGCAGAGGCTGTTTTACGGTCTGGCTCTCGATAAATACCATTCGTCCATATCTTGATTCCTTCAGAATGGGGGCGATCCGTAATGCGAGATCTATTTTCCAGCGCATTACCAATTGCCAGGCAGAATCCCAATCTTTCATATCTGTCTGAAGGGGTGTTCCGGTAGGCGGTCCGCCTGCATTAAAAACGATCCCGTGAAGGGGACTGTTTTTAGCACTTTTTTCAATTTGATCCAAAGTTTCACGATAGATTAGACTGCCTTCGATAATTTCTGCCTTCTCACCGAAGTGATGAAACTGTTCTCTTAGTTGTTCACCTCTTCGGGCAACGATTACGACAGAGGCTCCTTCAATTAGAAGTTGTTTTGCAATCGCATGACCAAACCCGCTGCTTGCCCCACAAATGATAAAACGTTGATTAGATATTTTTAAATCCATGATTTGAATGAGTTATTCGTGTAACCTTCTTGTTTAAAATTCTCTTCTTTAATGATTTAAACCCATAAAATGATAACACAGGGAATATACGAATGCTTCTGTTTGAATAAATCCCATCTGATTAAATGTAAAATAATATATACAGTCCAAATTTACACTGGATTAGTAAGATTGTTAAATAACTGATAAAACAAGAATTTAAGTGATATATTTATTACTCATTTCGCAACTGACTACCTTCACTGATCCGGATCGGTTCTCTTGCAACTGTTTAAATATATTTTTATCTGATGTTATGAAAATTTTGATAGCACTTGGACTCTTTATACTGATTATACCTCAGACAGCAATTTCGCAAACCCAAGAGGCCATTCCCATCACAAGAATTACCGAACCTATAACTTTGGATGGTTTGAGTACTGAATTGGCATGGGAAGATGTGGAATCTTTTCCAATGGTTATACATGAACCCATTTTTGGAGCGGAACCTACGGAGAGAACCGAAATGCTGGCTGCGTATGATGACGAATACATCTATTTTGCAATGCGTGGTTATGATTCAAATCCGGAGAGGATACGTGGAAATGTATTGATCAGAGATCGATTTGGCAGTGATGATTATTTTGAAGTGATGATTGATACGTTCAATGACAATGAAAATGCAATGATTTTCACTACAAACCCCAATGGTATCCGAAGGGATGTCGCGATATCCAATGATGCGACCGGTCCTGTTGGTTCATGGTTAAATCCGGATTTCAACACTTTTTGGGATACAGCAGTAACGAGGAATCAAGAGGGATGGTTTGCAGAGGTTAGAATTCCATTTTCAAGTTTAAGATTTCAGGACGATAATGGAAGGGTTGTTATGGGCTTATCAATGCATCGAATTATCGTGAGAAAGACTGAAAGAGCCATCTTCCCGGCGATTGAGCCCAACACAAATTTTGCATATTTAAAACCTTCCCGAATGCAAAAGATCGTGCTGGAAGGAGTTGAGAGTCAGCGTCCGGTGTACATTAGACCCTATGTTTTAGGCGGAATCGAGAGATTAAGTGAGATACTTCCGGACGACTCTGGGTATACATTCAAGAATAGCAGAATGACTGAAGCAGGATTGGATGTAAAATATGGATTAACAAATAATCTCACATTAGATCTCACTGTAAATACAGATTTTGCTCAGGTTGAGGCAGACGATCAGCAAGTAAATCTGAGCCGTTTTTCACTATTTTTTCCGGAAAAAAGACAGTTTTTCCAGGAGAGAGCCGGTTTATTTGAATTTCGAACCGGTGGACAAAGCCGACTGTTTCACAGTAGAAGAATCGGTTTAACGGGTGATGGGGAAATGGTGCGCATTTTGGGCGGAGCAAGAGTCGTAGGGAAAGTGGGGGAGTGGGATGTGGGCTTACTGAATATGCAAACCGACAGGCAGGGAAATCAGGCTGCAGAGAACTTTGGTGCGATTCGGCTCCGGCGTCAGGTTTTTAATCCATATTCTTACGCAGGACTGATTGCAACCAGCCGAATTGGTGTAGATGGGCAATATAATATGGCGTATGGTGTGGATGGCTCTTTTCGTCTCTATGGGGATGATTATCTGACATTTCAGTGGGCTCATACCTTTGATGAAACGGAAGGATTTCAACGCAGTTCCAGTCCATCCGAAAGCGGCAGAATCTCAGCAGCGTTTGAAAGACGGCTGCAGGACGGTTTTGGATATGAAACCGGTTTCGTTTGGTCAGGCCCGGACTATAATCCGGGTATGGGTTTTATCCAACGAACAGATTTTACCCAATTTAGCCAGGAGTTGTCTTATACGTATCGACATGGTGAGGAATCACGGTTTATATCAAATGGTGTATCTCTTGAGGCAGAACTTTTTTATAGAAATATCGGGTGGGATATTGAAACAGTTCAGGTTGAATCTGATTGGGGCTTTCTTCTTAAGTCAGGAAACCAAGGCTCACTGGGTTTACGTATGACACAAGAAAACCTGCTTTTTTCTTTTAATCTCGATCAGGAAACAGTCATATCAGCAGGCGATTATACGTTTTATCAATTAAGAGGATCCTACTCAATGTCGAGGGCCGGACTATTTCGAATGTCCGCAAATGCAGAAATTGGAGAATTTTATGACGGTGAGGGTGCTTCAATTTCGCTTCAGCCTAGCTGGAATGTCTCACCACACCTGGAACTCGGAGGTTCATATAATTTTGTATATGTAGATTTCGCAGACCGAAATCAACAATTCACTTCTCATCTGGCGCGTTTGAGATTGGGAATACCATTTAACACTCAGGTATCTACGAATCTATTTCTTCAATACAATAGTGTTACGGACTCATTCTCTACGAATGCAAGATTTCGATATAACTTCCGTGAAGGAAATGATCTATGGATTGTATATAACGAAGATCTAAATACGAATACCCGGCCTTATATGTTACCTGAAATGCCCCGCAGCCGGTTTCGTACCTTTATGATAAAGTATACCCATACGTTTATTATTTGATGGGACAGACGAATAAATACGACTCCATGTTTTAATACGTTTTGTAGTCTGAGTTTGCACTCTTTTCTGTAGTCTGATATTTCATAAATATGTTCAATAGTCTTATAACTAATTGAAATAAACTGTATATTTAAGGCTGTCCATTTTTCGATTTTTAATCTATTAAATGGTTCACATTCATTTGATGAACTCACTTTACAATAAATTATGACACAAGATATAAGAAATATCGCAATTATTGCCCATGTTGATCACGGAAAAACTACGTTGGTCGACCAAATGCTTAAACAGAGCGGTACATTCAGAGAGAATCAACAAGTTGCTGAAAGAGTTATGGATTCCGGTGATCTTGAAAAAGAGAAAGGAATTACAATCAGTTCAAAAAATACAGCAGTTTTATGGGAAGGAACTAAAATAAATATTGTTGACACTCCTGGTCACGCCGATTTTGGGGGTGAAGTAGAGCGTATTCTAAAAATGGTGAATGGCGTTATTCTTCTGGTTGATGCTGCCGAAGGCCCTTTGCCTCAAACGAAATTTGTGTTGAGAAAATCCTTGGAATTGGGTTACAGGCCCATTGTTCTCATTAATAAAATTGATAGGGGAGATGCACGGCCTGATGCAGTTCTGAATGAGATATTTGATCTTTTTGTGACTTTGGACGCAGATGATGACCAGCTTGATTTTCCGGTTCTCTATGCAATTGGTATTCAAGGGATTGCTAAAGATCATCTAAGTGATGAAAGTGA
This sequence comes from Bacteroidetes bacterium UBA2664, assembly GCA_002359315.1. Taxonomy (GTDB): domain Bacteria; phylum Bacteroidota; class Rhodothermia; order Balneolales; family Balneolaceae; genus Rhodohalobacter. Next base: position 36,898 of record DEMS01000001.1, read on the forward strand.
CAGTTTGAAACCACTTTTCAAAAAAATTATCGAACATATACCTTCTCCGGAACAAAATCCGGATGCATCCTTTAAGATGCTCGTCAGTAATGTAGATTGGAATGATTATGTTGGGAGAATCGCTGTAGGCCGTGTAGAGCAGGGTACTATCGTCACCAATCAGGAGATTGTATTGGTAGACCGGAAAGGGAAACAAAAAATGAAAGGGAAAGCGACTAAACTTTTTACTTTTAATGGATTGAACAGGGAACCGGTTGATAAAGCATTGGCAGGAGATATTTTTGCACTGGCCGGGTATGATGCCGTCGAGATAGGCGATACGTTAACAGATATCTCCGATCCTACTCCAATTGAGTATTACGATATTGATCAGCCGACAATGGCTATGTATTTCAGAGTAAATAACTCTCCATTTGCAGGAAAAGAGGGCGATTATGTGACATCAAATATGATTAAAGACCGTCTTAATAAGGAGATTCGAACCAACGTTTCTATCAAAGTTAGTGCAACAGACAACCCGGACATTTTTAAAGTTGCCGGCAGAGGTGAATTACAGTTGTCTATTTTAATTGAGACGATGAGAAGAGAAGGATTTGAATTTTCAGTATCCCGTCCTGAAGTACTTTTGAGAGAGGTTGATGGAAAAATTCATGAACCTTACGAGGAAGTTGTGGTCGATGTTCATACCGACTACAGTAACAAAGTGATTGATAATCTTCAGAAAAGAAAGGGGATTATGACTTCTATGGTGAGCGAAGGGGAGAACAACCGTATTGAGTTTAAGGTACCATCACGCGGATTGATTGGGTTTAGAGGCGAGATGATGACTGAAACACGCGGGACAGGAATTATGCACCAGCAGTTTTTTGCATATGAACCCTATGCCGGTGAGATTGCAGGACGAACCAGGGGCGCGCTGATCGCATTGGAACAGGGGGATGTAACACCGTATGCTCTTGAAGGATTGCAAGATCGTGGGCAGTTCATTAGCGAGCCGGGCGATCCTGTCTATATGGGACAAGTTGTGGGGATTAACAAACGCTCTGATGATATGGTCGTAAACGTTGTTAAAAGGAAAAATCTGACAAACCATCGTGCGACTCAGACATCTGACTCTGTAAAAATCTCACAAGCAAAAAAAATGAGCCTGGAGCAGTGTATTGAATTTTTGGATACGGATGAACTCCTTGAAGTAACTCCAAAAAGCTTACGGATTCGAAAACTCTATTTGGATCCTAATGATAGAAAAAGAGCTCAAAAACAGAAGGAGATGGCTTAGTTTTTTAGGCAGAAGGCAGAAGGCAGAAGGCAGAAGGGTCTCACTTCTCTACGCAATGCATGGAATGCATTTTATAAAAACTCGGTTCTTTTGGTATGAAAAATTTCAATAGCCACCGAGTCTTTAAGCGGAACAGTCATAAACCGAATCCGGATGGTGAGTATGTTCTCTATTGGATGCAGATCAACCGCCGTTTCCACTACAATTTTGCTTTGGAATATGCGGTAAACTGGGCCAATAAATTGGATAAACCACTACTGATACTTGAAGCATTTTCATGTGATTATCCCTGGGCAACAGATCGTACTCATACTTTTATGATGCAAGGAATGGCAGAACACACTGATTATGCCCTTTCAAAAAATATAAACTATTTTCCATTTGTAGAGCAGGAAGCAGGGCAGTATAAAAAGTTACTGTTTGATCTCTCTTCTAAAGCATCTCTTTTAATCACAGATGAATATCCGGTTTTTATCATGCGAAATCGGAATGAAACGTATTCAAAAGAATTAACTATCCCATATATCACCGTAGATAGTAACGGACTTATTCCCCTTGGGCTCACTAAAAAAGACCCTTACAGTGCATATCTTTTCAGAAAAATTATGCAGAAGAATTTTGTAGAGGCGTTTACCAATCCACCGGTAAAAGATCCGCTCGAAGAACTAAATGACAGAGAACCTATTGAGATAGATCAAGATATCGTAAAACATCTGCCAGTGGCACAAGATGCTTTCAATGATATGAAATCGTTTATTTCAAAACTGGACATTAATCATTCTGTAAAGCCGATTGATTGGCATGGTGGCAGATCAGCAGGGTTGGGTATGTTAGGGCAATTTGTTCAAAATTCTTTATTAGAGTACGGTGAGAAAAGAAATCATCCAGATGAAAAGAAAACAAGTCAACTGAGTGCCTGGCTCCATTTTGGTAAAATTTCAGAGTATGAAGTTGTAAAAACTGTATTGAATTACCAGCCAAAGGGATGGGATCTCAATAAAATATCCTACAATAATGGGTCAACTGGCGGGTTTTTTAATGGGGACCCTAATATTGATGGATATTTGGATGAAGTAATTACATGGCGGGAAGTTGGATTTCATTTTGCACATCATCGGCCAGACTACGATCGCTTTGAGAGTTTACCTGATTGGGCATTGCAAACGTTGAATGATCATAGGAATGATCCCAGAGAGTGGATCTACTCCTATGAACAGTTAGCTGCATCAGAAACGCATGATGAGATATGGAATGCTGCACAGACACAACTTAGGGAAGAGGGGATGATCCACAATTATTTACGTATGCTTTGGGGTAAAAAAGTAATTGAATGGACTCCTGATCCCGAAACAGCTCTCCAGCACCTGATAAATCTGAATAACACGTATGCCATAGATGGCCGCGATCCGAATAGTTATTCCGGCATTTTTTGGTGTTTTGGCCGTTTCGACAGAGCCTGGCAGGAGAGAGAGATTTTTGGAAAAATAAGATATATGACCAGTGATAGTACAAGAAAAAAGGTAAAGCTGAAGCACTATTTAAATAAATTTGGCAGTCAGAAAAGCTTGCTTTGATTACAGTTTTTTGATCAGTTCCGTTACCAATTTTGCAAAATCTTCTTTTCGGGATTCAGCTGCTTCCTTCACTTCAGAATGATCCAGTTTTCCTTTATGGACTCCGGCTGCCATATTCGTTACCAATGATATGGCTGCAGATGGAACATTTAGTCTGGATGCTTCAATCAATTCCGGAAGTGTGCTCATTCCGACTACATCCCCGCCCAAGACACGAAATGCCCGGATTTCTGCTTTTGTCTCATAGTTTGGCCCCTTCACATAGACGTAGGATCCTTTTTGCAGACTCAGACCAATTTCGCCGGCAATTTCTTGTACTTTTTCAGCTATGGGATATAAATTATATCTGAATAATTCAGCTGATTCCGCAGAGGCAGGATGAAAAGGTCTGATGAGGTCATTTATAACCATCAAATCACCGATTTGGAATCCGGTATTGATGGCACCGGCAGCATTGGAAATAATCAGTTTATCTGCATCAAAAGCTTTGGCAATCCTGACCGGAAGTACGGTTTTTGAAAAAGTATGGCCTTCATAAAAATGGAATCTGCCCGAAAATGCAATCACTTTTTCACCGGCAACTTCTCCCGATACCAATTCTCCACTGTGTCCCTGAACAGATGTAGCAGGGAAATGGGGGATTTGGTGGTAGGATAATCTTACAGGATATTGGATTAATTCCGCAAATGAACCTAATCCGGAACCCAAAATAATAACGGCTCCAACCTTTTTAGGAACTCCATTTTGAACTAAATAAGACCTGATTTCATCAATCTCCTCAGTCATATTTGTCATACATTTTCAATTGTGTAGCCCTCTTTGCCTAAGTCATCGACCAATTTGAAGAGTGGATTATCAGTTTCATGATAAGCCATTATCGTAAACTTTTCATTGTATGCTAATTTCTTTAATCGATTTCTTGCTTCCATACTCTGTTTGGGATCATAATCAAATTTTGCAAGAAAGGTTTTATTTACGGCAACTCTGCGTCCCAATACGTCTCCGGCCATTAAATACCGGTGATCTCCATTTCTGTAAAAGAGTGCTAAATGATGCTCAGTATGGCCACCGATTTCTTCTACTGTTACCGGCGGAATTGGATTAGATCCGTCATTTAAAAATTTTACCTCGGCACGTAAATTCAAAAAATGGATCAGTTCCTGATAATCATCCGGTTTGCCTTCTAATGTATCGTTCAAATCCTTCCATCCATCTTCCGATACCCAAATTGTAGCATCCGGAAAGGTAAGATCCCAATATCCGGCTTTTCGATTGGCAAGACCGGCGAAATGATCAAAATGAAGATGACTGAGGAAAATATCAGAAACATCGTATTCTGTTAGTGAGTGTTTTGATAAGTTATCCAGAATAGTGTCTATGGAGGAATCCTCACTTAACAGGTCACCTATGCCAACATCAAACAGAATTGTATGGTCCCGATCTTGAATTAAAAATGGATTGATCGATAATTTAAGCGCCCCTTTGGCAGGGGGATCACCCCGGTCAATCTTATTGAATATTTTGTCTATACCAACAGAATAAGTTCCTTCATATAAGGCGGAAACAGTAATATCTTTCATCATTTGAAGTCAACGAGGATCTCTGTAGATCCAAATACTCTTACTTTTTTTTGTTCTCAAATTTTTCGTAGGCATCGATTATATCACGAACCAATTTGTGCCGAACCACATCCCTCTGATCCAGATACACAAATGAGATCCCATCGATATTTTGAAGAATGGTCTGAATGGAGATCAAACCGGATTCTTGTTTTTTGGGTAAATCTGTTTGTGTGATATCACCGGTAATGATTGCCCTGCTACTAAATCCAATACGTGTCAGAAACATTTTCATCTGTATATTGGTTGCGTTCTGCGCTTCATCAAGAATCACAAACGCATTGTTCAATGTTCGGCCTCGCATATAGGCCAATGGTGCAATTTCAATGATATTTTTGGAGAGATAATAATCGAGTTTTTCGAATTCAATCATTTCCTCTAATGCATCATAGAGGGGACGCAGATATGGATCAATTTTTTCTTTTAGATCTCCCGGTAAAAAACCAAGATTCTCTCCCGCTTCTACTGCCGGTCTGGCAAGAATAATTTTCTTTACTTTACGCTCTTTAAGTGCTCTTACCGCAAGTGCTACAGAGGTATAGGTTTTACCGGTTCCTGCAGGACCGATTGCAAATAGAATGTCATTATTCTCAGATGCTTTTACAAGATTCCGCTGCCCGGGTGTTTTGGCTGAAACAGCTTCACCGGCATGGGTGTGCAAAATAATATCACCTGTATTTTGCTGAAATGATGGTGAACCGTCTTTAGATTCAATTTTTTCTGATCTGTTTGCTAATGCAAGCAGTGTGGAAATGTCACTTTTGTGAAGTGATTTATTCCGTTTTGCCATTTGAATCATCTCTTGAATGATATCTCTTATGACCTCCACTTCATTAAGTGGTCCCATTATTTTAATTCTATTTCCACGCGCTGTTATCTTAGAAGCAGGAAATGCCCTGTCGAGCTGATTCAAATGTTCATCACTGAACCCGAGAATAACAACCGGTTCTATTTCCTCGATTAAAAATGATTCTTCTGTTAGTTGTTGTGGTGTTTCGATAAATTTAGGTGTTTAGGTGTTTAGGTGTTTAGGTGTTTAGGTGTTTATCTTCTCATGTAAATAATGAACAAATTATATAATCTGAGCGTGCCCTTTTTCGGCTTTATCCGTCAATTCCTTTATTCGCGCAGGAATATCATCTGTTTTAAACACACTGCTTCCGGCGACTAATATTTCAGTACCGGATTTTGCAAGTTTCCCGATGTTTTTCAGACTTACACCGCCATCAATCTCAATCAGAAAATTTAATTCTTTCTCAATTTTAATTTTGCGAAGCTGTTCAATTTTCTGATAACTGGACTCAATAAATGCTTGTCCCCCGAATCCGGGATTTACACTCATTACCAAAACAAGGTCAACAATAGGCAAAACGGGCTGAATAACATCTACACTTGTGGCAGGATTAATTACTACACCGGTCATGCATCCATTCTGACTGATATTTTGAAGTGTTCGATGAAGATGCGGACATGCCTCATAATGAACGGAGATTAAGTCTGCACCGGCATCTGCAAAGTCTTCAATATAAAAATCAGGATTTTCAATCATTAAATGAACGTCCAAAAAAGCGTCGGGAGCCACATTTCTTACAGATTTCACAATAGATGGGCCGTAACTGATATTAGGCACAAAATGACCATCCATGATGTCACAATGGATCCATGTAATGCCGGAATCCAGACATTCATGAATCTGTTCCCCCAGTTTTGAAAAATCTGCTGCAAGAATTGATGGCGCCAGAACAGGTAAATCAATATTCATTAATTGTCCTCATTTTGGAAATTTCTATTATTATTGGATGTTGTTGTACTATCATCAATAATTGCTCCCGACTCTACCTCTTCACGAGCATCTACCCGTTCCGAAACGATGAGGAGGAGTGATTGGCCTTCATTGAGTTCGTTCTCATTCGGTGTGAAGTTAATAACCCGATTCGGTTCGTACTCTAAACTGGGTTGAAATCGAATTTCTCCTACCCGTAAACCGACACCCGTTAGAGCTCGTTCGGCTTCAGTAAGCCTCATACCCTGAATATCCGGCACAGTAACTAATCGGGAACCGAGCCCATCGCTTACTGCTAAATTAATTACCGTACCACGACTTACAGTATCACCGGCGGCTACTGACTGACGCAAGATCGTATTTCTAAAACGAGATGACTCGTAACTTCGGGTCCCAACCTCAAGTCCATGGTTCTCCAATTGGATTTCTGCATTTCTCAACGACATATTCACTACGTCGGGTACAACTGTTTGAGGTGTAACTGCGGTATTAACAGTAAGATAGATCTTACGATTAGGTTTGACAATCTGTTTTGCAGATGGGGATTGGTCAATGATATAATTTGCAGGATATACAGAATTTGCCCTGCGATCCAGGACCTCGTGTCGTAATCCAATCCGCTCAAGTTGCTCCTCTGCTTCTTCGAGGGAAATTTTAGTGACATCAGGTACCGTCACACCTTCATTATAATTTGTGTAATACGGCATCACCAGAAAATCGAGGATGAGTATAAATGTGATCCCTGCCACTAATAGTGAACCTAAGATGGCTGCAATTTTTTTATTCAGGGATAGTGATTTAAAATACTCCATGTAATTAAATTTGATTAAAATTTGTACTCGAGAATCAGCTGTTTTCCCGGTATAGCCGTTGAAGTGGCATTTAATCTGTTTTGTTTCAAAGATATCGTAAAATACGCATCAAAAGCGGAAATAAAATGGTTTACAATTAACAAAGATATAAATGTTCTTCTAGTTCTAAAATCATCATTAAACTCTCGTGACATTTGAACACCATCATAAAAGAAAGGACTTGCATATAAACCGTTTCTATCTACAAAATATCTTTCATTGAATAGATCACCAATATGGCCTAATTGATCATGATAGCTATGATAATCCCTCCATCCGGCCTGATACTGATAGTATTTCGAGATCAATTCATAATACTGTTGTGACCCATAAGCGGGCAGCATATGTGAAAAATTATTGGCTCCCAAATTATCAGTAGTCAGATATGGAGTATTTTTTTCTACTGAACGAAGAAGAGTCAAGTCGATCTGATTCCACTCAATGGAGGTATCAAACGATGATTCTACACCGTTTAGCATATCCCGCAGTTGTGGTAAATAAGGATTGGAGATAGAGTGAAAATCGTGATAATCAATTAACCACTCTGCATATTGAACGACACTCCAATTCTGATTTGCAAATCGTTTATAATTTCGTTCTCCACGCTGTCCTCTTTTTTGCATCTCTACAACCATATAGATTGACGTAATTTCCAGTGCGGCATATAATGCGGCTCGTATCGGGTTTCGATTGATCAGTTGCCCGCTTCCGGGTAAAATCAGTGAACTTGCAAAAAGATACCCAGGCTGTCTAAAACCTGAGAACCCTGAGTCAGTACTGAATTGAGATATACTATTATTTCTTAAGAGGATCGGTGTGACAACATGATAGTTGTCTGCGGATCGATTTTTATTGTCTGCAACAATACCACGATCCAGGCCTCTTGTTGTATCAAGGTACTGAGATGTTACATCCTTTGGGGTTATGAATAAAATTAAGAGTAATAGATATCTGATCATCGAAAATCAAAATCGAATGTTAGGCCGAAATAGAAGAGGACCTCTCTTCCGTATTCTACTGACTGAATGCCACTTGATGTGATAAATTCGCCCGGTAAATTTACATTATAACGATTCAGGCCGTAGGTAGTATTCACGAAAAATTTCATTGGGAATAAGTAATAGGTATTCAAGGCAAATCTCAACTCAGCTCCTAATCCGGACTTCATATTATCCCCAATGTTCAGGGGTCCGCCCCAGCCGTTACCCGTTTCAAAAAATAGATGAGCGAAAATTTTATCAAATGTAGCGGAATTAAATTGTTTGTTTATGTCCGTAAATAGAGGATGAAAAAGAGAAATTCTGGTGAAAAATGTCTGTCTACCACCCAATGCAAAAAATGGATAAGAACGCATTCCGACGAGTCCGCCGGTATAATCCATATAAAAGAAGTCGTCCGGTCTATTCAAAAAGCTAAATCCCCGGGTTGTTAAAACGGCTGTGGTCTCTTCATGCAAACTAAAACCCACTCGATTATTGAATTCAATTGAGTGATTTAAATCTCTTGAATATAACGGCGATAAGATTCCATCATTAACTTCAAAATTTTGAAGTAAACGGCCGGGTTCAAACCGATAGGCGAATGATGTGAGGACTCCCGTTGGTGCGATATCTGCATGACGGGTAGGCAACGTTAAATCCGCCACATAGGAGATCGAATATTTGCTCCCTTTAAAGTATTCTGATGTTGCCCCTGGTATCTGCTCCTGAAACTCCTCTGAAAAGAAACTATCGGTTGATACACTGTATGGAGAGTAACCAATCCCTAATTCTAACAAGCTCCATCGATTCAATTTACTTCTCAAAAACAAATTCGCTTCCCACATAGAATATCGGATGTCTATACTTCGATCTGAAGGCAGACAAGATGTGCATGCAAATTCTTCAATAGTAAGTCCATCATTCACGTTTCTCTTTAAGTTATAAAGTTCTACAACGATTGTTGGTGACCAACTTCTTTTTATAAATGGTATCCCTCTATATTCCGCTACAAAGAATACATCGCGATCCAGATTATTTAATCGCGTGGGAGAGATAAAATCTGTTGCTTCTTCGATTTCTATAGATCCCGGGCCTATCAAAATCCCGCCATATAAAGAGAGTTTTTCAGTGACATCCCGCGTTGAAAAATAGGCGCCAAATTTTATATCTCGCCATAGATTTTCAGCAAGCTTACCTACTTGCCTGTTTCGAATCAACGTCGAGTTACTGCCCCTTAATTTGGAGTAATTATCAAATCTGACAACCGGCAGGACAGAGAGTCCGGTTGTTGTTTCAGTATAAGGTCTCCAGATTTTTTTACTGCCATCGACTTCAATAGATTGTTCTTCAGTCTGAAGTGCCTCATCAAAAGGAAGATCGGTAGCATATGAATAGATTTTTTGATGGATATCTTCATTCTTGGCAATGTTTTCGTTAAACCTATTTTTTTGAACAAGAATTGGTTGATTCGTTTTTAAATCGATAGATGAAATTTTATATCCGTCATATCGATAATCTGAAAAGTAAAGAGTCGAATCTGTTATGGAGGGCATAAATGCACCTCCTAAAAGGTTTGTAATTTGTTTAATCGCCTGACTATCCAGGTGGTAGCTATATATGTTAAAAATGCCGTTCAAATCGGATGCAAAATAGAGTTCTTCATTGTTTGAGTGGGGCCAGGGGTCTCTGAAATCAATATTTGGATCATGTAACAGGGCAGACCAATCATTTGTTGAAGTGTCCAACTGATAAATTTGTCTGCCGGAATGATCTGCTTTGGAGAAATAGATCATTTTTCCATCCGGTGACCAAACCGGAGTGTACACGGTTTCTCCATTTTTGAAATTAGTGAGTTGCTCTATTTCACCGCTATCCAATGAGATCTGAACCAAATTTTGGGTTCCGGAGCTGAATTGAACAGCTACAATTTCTGACTCGAATGGATGCCAATCCGGATCATGAATTCTTGAATTTTTAGTAATTTTTTTCTTCTCTTCAGATTCAAGATCCAATAGATAGAGATCGTTATAATTTTCACCAAATTTATTGAGGCCGGTCCTACTATATACGACTTGATTACCTTCGGGGGAAAAAGAGAATCGAAACCTGATATAATCAACAGAAATATTGGATTCTGTACTTAGAAGTGAGTGAAAGTTGCTATCACTATCCAATATATAATGTCCACCCATATCTTCAACGATGATGTCACTGCTATCTGTTTGAATCACAAGAGAAGTTCGACTGTAGTCTCTATCATAATTAGTTAAAAAGGCAAAATTTCCGGTAACTGAATGTCGGATAGGGTAGAAATTTAAAAAACCCTCACCGACGATATTATTAACTTCAGTCTCAGTAATTGTTGAATGAACCTGTTGATAACTTTCTTTTCGAGATTTGAACCAACTGTTATATAGACTATCCGCGTGGATTCCGGTAACCTCACTCATTACAGTATTAAAATTGTTCTTTTTATTCTTTGCAGAATAATGAGTCAGATCCGCTAATATCTGTTCACCAAACTGATGTGTCAGGTAATTCACAAAATCAAAACCCTGATTATAAACCAATTCTCTCTCCAAGCTGTTTTTTGAACTAAAATGGCTCATTTCAGTCAGTGTTAAGGCTTTATCGGCTAAAATTCGTGTTCTGAGCATCATATCCCTGTGATTGTCCCAAAAATCGTGTTGAAGCGTATCTGTTTGATATTGAGCACTACCCTCTACAAACCATCCCGGCATGCTTACAGTGGCAAATGGGAAGGTTATAATGCCATTTGGGAAGCCATAAAGAACATCGGGGCGTCTGACATCTTCATAACTGAGCCATTGCAAGTAGAATGCAGGAATTCTCTGTGTTCTCCTCATGGAAGCCCCGAGTTGAACGATATGAACAAATTCATGAGTGATTACATTTTTGAGCCAGTTGTGAGAGCCTCTGAAAGGGGTGTCTAATGAGGGTAGCCAGATCTCAATTTTATCATCAAAAAAATAGGCGGCACCGTTTGAGTAATCTTGTCGATCTCTTAATACAATACTTACCTTTTTTTGGGGTTCGTATGAATAAAGATTGGTAATAGTCTCATAAATATCATCTGCAATAGCGATGCTAATTTGAGCTGAATGGCTATTTCCTTCCTGATAATGAACCATGAAATGATCTCCCTCGATCGTGTACCAATCCAGGTGATTATGCGGATAATCATAGAGCAAAGGATTTAACTGAGCATATGATATTTGTACCAATGCCAGCCCAATGACGGAGGTAAATAGTATTCGATATATAAATTTTATTCTCAACGGCTAACGAACAATGGCTATTTTAATCAATTTTCTTTCAGTTGTGTTGCCGGATGTTGCTTCTAACAAGGCATAATAGGCACCGCTGGCCCACGAAGAAGTGTCGATGCGCAACTCTTCAGGTAATCCTCCAACACTTTGCATTCTGCGATCAGAGATGAGTCGGCCGCTCATTGTGGTAATGCGTATTCGTATAATGGCCGCCGACTCAGTTTGATATCGGATAAATGTTTCATCAATTGCCGGATTGGGCCAGTTATAGGTTTCTGAACTATTTAAAAGTGTGAACGGGGATGTTTTTGTTTCTCCCGGTTCAATAAGTCCAGTCACTTTATTATCGGTACTGTTTCCATACTTCGATGCCCATTGTATTTTTCCCATTTTTGGAAAATTCCAAATTTTAAGATCATTTTCCGGACTGACAGCAATCAACTGTCGATTCTTTAACATCGGATGAATAAGTTGATGATCAGCAGAGGGTAAACCTCCCACCAACAGAGGAAAACCTTCCATAAGTTTTGTGTCTGACCTATATGCGGTGATAAATAAGGAAATGGTATCATCTGTCGGTATTAGAAGGTCAGGATATTCATCACCATCTAAATCGGCAACTAGCGGTGTACCGGTAAAATGATTTCCCGGAAGGGGGGTGATGGGGAATCCATCCAGCATCGCACCATTTACATTCTTGCCAATCAATTTGTTACCCGTTTGGTTGACATACAAAAAATCGGGATTTCCATCATCATTAAGATCAACGATTGCAGGCCATTCTAACCGATCTCTGTTTTCAAGGATAATTTCATTCGAATATTGATTCGCGGGAGAGAAGAGGCTTAATTTATCATCAAGAAGGAGATATACGAAAATCATTCCATCTCCGCTTTGAACCAACCCGGTATGAGCTCTCGTAAATGTATTTGATGGAGATATTGGGTGAGTAACAGTACCCTGGGCAGATCTTATCACGAGTTGATTATCCTTAATAAGGGATTGAGTTCGCCCGATTATTTCTGATGATTGTTGATTTGAAGAATTTAGAAGCAGCGTTTTGGAATTGATGTCAATTCGTACACTTGTTCCATCCAAATCTATTATGTCAGGTTCTGAAGTACTCAAAAAACCGGTGTTTGCAACGGTTGTATAGTCGCCAATGAGTGTCGGAATTTCATCACTTACATTATAAATAGATACTTTCATCTCATCCACAGAACGGAGTGGATTGGATGAAACCGCCAAAAAACCGGCATCATTAAAGCCACTTAGGGGTTGTTGTATGTAATCATCATTTCTATTGAATGGACTCGAACGATTTGTCTCCAAATTATACAGTATCAATCCATCCATTCCCGGTATGATAATATTGTCTTGCGAATCAGCAGCTGAAATGGATTGTATAGCAAGAGGATATCGGCTCCAGTATGGATCAGCTGACGACGTGGCAGTCGTGATAGATGTAAGAGTTTTACGTATCTTTAAATCGAAGAATGTATTCTCCGGGGTTGTTTCCCGAATTTTAAATGAGGCTATTGGGAGATTGTTGGAAAAATCAAAAATTTCAAAAGGGGAGAGGGCACCGGTATGACTCCGGTTATCCGGAAAAGTATCCGGACCGAATCGATTTTGATAGAGTGAAAGAGTATCCGACTGAAAAATGACAGAGGAGTTATTCCCGGACCACCAAAAATCAAATGCTGATCCATTGGGATCATTTTGGGCAATTCCGATGTTTGTAGGCCGGCCAATATCCTGAGCGCCATCAGCTTCTTTTAATTCCACTCCTTTACGGTCCGGAAATCTGTTAACACCAATAGTATTAATCTGCTTTCGAATAACGGTTTCATCTATATGCCAGATTAGAATACCGCCATTTAGATCACGCTTTTCTGACCCTTCATTGACCAGACCGCCCGGAAGCGCAAAGTCATAATTAGAAACATCAATAATAACGCCGGGCTCCAGTAATTTATCAAAATCATTTGTTTGATTGACAAAATCGGAATCCCGATTTGAAAACGACTGTTCAACAATTGAGCCATCCGGTCGCTGAATGGTTAATACGATACCACTATTTTCAGGATCTCTGTGGCGATTTTCGATCAAAAAATATTCACTGTTTGATAAAGAAATTTTTGCAATACTGCTTTGTTTTCTAAGGGATGAAGCCGGTAATTCAATGGGTTCCTGCTGGTCATAGTTAACTTCAAACGGCTCTTGCCAACCGAGTTGAATTTTTTCCCAGGCAGAGAGCTCAGGGGGGAAGAGTCCATTATAAGCAAATATACCCGCTCCATCCATCAGGCCAAATCTGCCAATTCCGGAATTCCCGGTTTCAGTGTTGAAAAGCTCAGGAAGGCCTATATGTCTTCCTATAAGCGCTGTTAGCAACCCATTTATTGATAGAGGAATCACAAAACGATTATCGGAAAAATCTACACCGGATCTGCTTAGGGTTCTGGGCAGAATTAAAGAATGATCAACCAGTAGATTAGTGTTACCAATTTCAAAACCGCTAAATGAGGGGTCATTAAATAACTCTTTAAAAGCATTTTTACTCAAATAAACAGATGGAATGTCTTGAGGAGTTTTATCCAATGTGGTTCCGGTAAGTTCAACATCCCGACCAATTCCTGCATGGAAAATTACAAACGCAATTTTTTCATTTTGATTTTTTTCGAATTGAACCGAGGAATCATTTCCAACCAGATTCCATACATCTTTTGCCAATTCAGCTAAAGGGTGGAAGTCTGGATTTTGACCAATAGGAGAGTATTTCTCCATTTTATTATCTAAACGGTAAACATTTGGCAATACTTGAAATGAGATGCCAAATTGGTTGTTAGAATTTTTTTCGAAATAGTTTTTTACAAATGATAGATGAGCTTCAAAATATGCTTGATTATGTGGCAACGCATCAACATTTGTACCGGGATCCTCTAAATATGGAATGCTTCCGCTCTCAAATGTACCATTGCCGGAGGTGAATCGGTTATCATCCGGCTGAAATTCTACCATTACAGCAATGATTCTCAGGTTATCCGTTGGTTCAATATCCAGTATCGAACGAGCATTATCTGATTGCCCGATATTTAAAAGGGAGTGATGAGTTAAAGTTGACAAGTTTTGTGCTAAACCGTCAGTGTAAAGGGGGATAAAAATAAAAAGCAGTGATAAAAAAAATTTACCACTGCTTAAAACTGATTGGGATAACATCCACAGTTCTTATCTGAAGTTTATGAGCAAACTAAGGCGTATTGTATTTGCCAAAGGATGATCTTCTTCGAGTGTATACAAGTAGCTGAAATCTACACCGAAAATATTATATCGGAGTCCGGCACCAAGTGTTACAAACTCTCTGTTACCGTTTTCAGGATTTTCATAGTAATAACCACCTCGGAGGGCGAAGAGATTATCGTACCAATATTCTAATCCAAAACCGAGCATTAACTGTTGTGCAAGACTTACGCTCACATTTTCAGTACCATTAAATCTCTCAAAAGAACTCCATGAATTGATTAATGCTTCAAAAACGCCCATCGTTTCAAACTCAGGACTATCGGGATCTGAACTGACTCTTTGGCTTCGAGCCATGATTTTTGAAACATCATTTGAAAATGTAAGTGTATTCATGCCATTTGCATCCAAATCCATCGTATAGGCCCATCCGGCTCTAAACATTGTAGGAAGCGGATCTCGTTGAGCATTATCGGTATATTGAATACCGGGACCGATATTTGAGATATTTAATCCGGCATTAAATTTTGCTTCTCTGTTTCCTAATTGGAAAGAATTTGATTTGTATAGTGCTGCCAAATCAACGCCCACACTCGACCCGGGGCTGATATCCTGGCCGCTTACACTGCCATCTGCTAATGAACTGTAGATATATCTGATTCCGGTACCCAAAGCGAAAGTTTCTGATAATTTCAATCCATACGAAAGCCCTGCAGATATTTCAAAACTATTAAATCTGCCTAATTCCAATCCTGTCTCGTCAGTTCGGGTTTGTTCGCCAAGATTTAGAAAAGTAAGATGCCCGCCAATGGTTCCGATTCCATCAATATAATAGGTGCCTACAAGATAATCGTAAAAAAGGTCAGCATTAAAAGCCGGTAACCAGTTAGCATGTGTAAGGCTTACCTGGTTTTGGTTTTGAAATGCCAAGCCGGCCGGATTCCAAAATATGGCAGAGGCATTGTCTGCTATTGCGACACCGGTATTTCCCATTCCTGTGGATCTCGAATCAGGTTCAATTTGCAAGAAAGGTACCGCTGTAATACCCACCTGGGAGTATGCCGCTCCATAGGATAGAAATAGGAGCACTAAGGTAAGTGAGAATATTTTTTTCATAGACAGTAATAAAAATGATTTGTCCTATATTTTAAACAGATTATGACCCGTTTTATTGTTGATGAACATGTCTAATGAATCAATTTAAATATTGATTTATTTATGTGAACATGTAATATATCAATTTAGTAAAGTTGCTTAACTAAGCTGTAGCTATTAATCGAATAGTAATTGTTTAATGAATGGACAACAAGAGCAAATTTATGCAATCGGAAAATAACGAACAAATTCTAACATTAAATATGATACATCCGACCGTTAAAAAAGTCAAATAAATAGGATTATATTAAAGAATTAAAATATAGCGTACTAATTACGTTCAATAACCAATGCAGATGCACCGCCGCCGCCATTGCAGATGCCGGAACAACCTATTTTCCCGTCACTTTTAATTAGAGCATGAATAAGGGTAACCACTATTCTTGCACCGGAGCATCCCAGCGGATGACCTATGCTCACAGCTCCACCATGAATATTCACTTTTTTGCTGTCCAGTTTAAGTAATTGATTATTTGCAATTGAAACTACTGAAAAAGCTTCATTGATCTCATAGAGGTCAACATCTTCACTTTTTACATTTGCTCTTTTAAGTGCAAGGGGAATGGCTTCAGAAGGGGCTGTTGTAAACCATTCAGGTCGTTTAGCTGCGCTAGCATGTCCTTTGATGATAGCTAAAGGTTTAATATTTAATTCTTTTGCTTTTTCCTCACTCATCAATAAAACTGCTGCTGCACCATCATTTATACTGCTTGCATTGGCAGCTGTTATGGTTCCTTCCTTTGAAAATACAGGCCGAAGTTGAGGTATTTTTTCAAAATTAACTCTTTCCAATTCTTCGTCCATTGTCACCATTGTGACATTCCCTTTTCGGTCTTTAACTTTTATTGAAACGATTTCATCTTTGAAAAATCCCTTTTCATGAGCATTGATAGCTCTTTTATAAGATTCAGTTGCAAATTGATCCTGCTCTTCACGACTGATATTACACTCCTTAGCACACAATTCACCGGCTGAACCCATATGAAAATCATTGTATACGTCCCATAATCCATCAGTAATTATGCCATCCAGCGCTTCACTATGACCCAATTTGGCTCCAAACCGCTCTTTCTTGAGATAAAAGGGGACATTACTCATACTTTCCATTCCGCCAGCAACCATAATATCATTTTGGCCGAGTGAAATTTGATCCGCTGCGATCATGATTGCTTTCATGCCAGATGCACATACTTTATTGACGGTAGTTGCCGGAATTTTTTCAGAAAGCCCTGCATTTAATGCTGCCTGGCGAGCCGGAGCTTGTCCAATTCCGGCACTCAATACATTCCCCATTACAACTTCATCAACCTGATCCATTTTTATTCCGGCAGTTTTTATGACTTCATAAATCACTGCAGCTCCTAATTCCGGTGCCGTATAAGAAGATAAAGAACCACCAAATGATCCGATGGGCGTGCGTTTTGCAGCAACAATAACAACATTTCTCATAATTCTACTACGTTTTAAATTTCTAATTAATTATTCAAAAGCCTGGTTTAAATCTTCAATAAGATCATCCACATCTTCAATTCCAATAGACAATCGAATCAATGAATCCATCAATCCGGCAGCTTCTCTTACATTCTTTGGTATCGAACCGTGAGTCATCGAAGTCGGATGACTTATCAATGATTCAACTCCGCCCAGGCTTTCAGCAAGGGTGAAAATTTTCGTTTTTTTCATAACTTCGAATGCAGTTTCAATCGAATCTTCTGTCATCGTGAAGGAGAGCATCGCTCCGAAGTCCTTCATCTGTCGGCTGGCCAATTGATGTTGTGCATGACTTTTGAGCCCCGGATAATAGACGGTTCCTACGCGCGGGTGGTTAATAAGAAAATTGGCAATTTTTTTGGCGTTTTCAACGGACCTTTCCACACGAACATGCAATGTTTTGATTCCTCTGAGAATCAGATAGCAGTCTGTCGGCCCCGGAACTGCTCCTGTTGTTTTAACCTGAAATTTAACCTTCTCCATAAATTCTTTATTAGAGCTGGCAACAGCACCGCCAATTACATCAGAATGTCCGCCAAGGTATTTAGTAGTAGAGTGCATGACTACATCAGCGCCTAAAAGAAGAGGCTGCTGGAGATAAGGGGATGCAAATGTGTTATCTACTACAGATAGAATGTCTTTGTTTTTAATAAGGTTAGTAACAGCATCGATATCAATAATCCGGAGAAGTGGATTTGTTGGAGTTTCAATCCAGACCAGCTTCGTATTATTTTGAATAGCCTGACCTACTTCTTCAATATTTGTCATATCTACAAATGAAAAATCAATACCGTAGGGTTCGAACACTTTGGTAAATAATCTGTAAGAACCCCCATAAAGGTCATTTGTAGAAATGACATGATCTCCCGGTTTCAGCGTTTTTAAAATGGCATCTATTGCAGCAACGCCACTTGAAAAGCATGCACATTCATCGGCTTCCTCTAATCCGGCGATCAATTTTTCCAATGCTGTTCTGGTTGGATTGCCTACTCTTGCATAATCATATCCTTGGTGATCATTTGGAGCTTTTTGTGCATAGGTTGAAGTGTGGAAGATTGGGGGCATTACGGCACCACTCGTTTCTTCCGGTTTTTGACCTGCATGTATTGCTTTTGTATTAAATTTCATAAATCAAAAATTATATGATCGTTCTATAGAATCAGCTTTTTCATTCATCCCGGCTTCTATATAGAGATTGTGAAGAGTATAAACATGCTCCATGTTATCAGGGTTCATCTCTGTAAGTTTTTCGAATAATTCGATAGAATTGTCACTGTAGTTTTGAATTATTTGTTGAATCATTGATTCAATTTCAGTGGATAGAGTAAAGGAAGATTGGATGGAAGTAAGATTGTTGACACTACTAATGTAAAATGATCCCATCCTAAATAAACTCTCTTCATTCGCTGGAATAGTCGTACTCAGAGACTCATATATAGTGTGAGCATCCGTTAATATCTCAAGCAACTCTTCAATTTTTTCATCTTGCGTCTCAGTTGTCTCAAAATCATTGTTAAGTTCTTCAGCTTTGGAAACAAATAGAAAATATAGTTGAGCGGCCAATTCTTCTTTGTAATAATATCTTGCCGGAAATTTATCTGCAAGAATTTCTAATTGAGTAATCGCGTCACTGTGACGCTGGCTGATCATGTATGCATTTATAAGGCCGTGAAGAAGACGATTGTCATTTTCATTTTTTGAAACCAGATTTTCATAGATAACAATGGACTCTTCAGTATTGCCTGTTTCCAGATATAGATAGGCTAACCTTTCCAATAATTCAGGGTTCGGTTCTTGGGTTCGATTAATGCCATTTTCGAGTGTTTCAATAGCGTTATTTATTGAACCATTCTCATAGAAAGTTGTAGACATTAAATTGTAAGTGACCAGGCTATCCGGTTGCAATACAATAGCATTGTCAAAATGAGCCAATATTTCATAGAAATGTTGATTTGATCCACTATTTCTGCTCAATTGCAATAATCGAATACCACTAGACTGTTCAGCTGACCAGGCTTTTACAAGTAGATCTGTGATTTCGGAGATATTACTATTATCAGTTGTCTCTTCCGCCTCACTTAATGAATAAAGATTTTGATAAATCGGATACCGATCGGATGGATTTGATTGTTGAGAGGCATATTCACTCAAAAGTGTCGCTTTTTGAATTTTCAGAATTTGATTGTCGGGATCTTCTTCCAAATCCTGATTGATTTGGTTAATCTGATCATTCAATTGTTGAAGCTGTGATCGTTCTGCGGGTGCTTCAGTTGTTTCAAATAGGGAACATGAAACAGCAAAAAAAATCCCGAAGGCAAGTAAAATACTTGCCATTCGGGTTGATAAATAAATCATAGTTTATATTTAAAAATTGATTAATCCTCGAAACCGGCTTTTTCCATAGCTTCAAGAGCCTCTTCTTCCATGCCTAACTGAGTATAGACCTGAAATAATGATTGCCAGTTATCTGTATTATCCGGATTGATTTCAGCTGCGGCCTCGTAGTAAATTCTTGCTTGCTGAAGGTTTTCACGTGCGCGTTGATCCAATTCTGCAACTAACTCTGAATCATCCACAACGTTGTTTCTTCGTTCAAAAAGATTAGCAGCTTTATTTTGATAGATGATAGCCAGAATAAAATTAGCTGATTCACTTTCCGGTTCAAGTTCTACAACTTTTTCCATCTGTTCTATAGAGATCGCTGTAAACTCATCAATTTCTGCCTCAAGACGATCGATTTCTTGTTGCAATTCTGCAATTTCCTCCTCTGTTTCTGCTCTCTCTGCACCACTTTGTCCGCGTAACTCTATACCCAGATCAAACATTTCTCTATAGAGCTCAGTAACTTCAGTAGTGTTACGATCCACACTTTGATAAATTTGTGTACCTAATACTCTTCTGTATTGAGGATTATTTGGCTCTTGAGCAATAAGATCTTCGATAAGTTCTACCGCTCTATCTCTTTCACCGGATTGGATGTATGCATCAGCCAGGAATTGAACAAAACTTGTCTCATCCGGATATAATTCAAGTGCTTCTTCAGAATAACGAATAGCAGGCTCATATTGGTTTTCAAAAAGATAGAGACTGATTAGAAATTCATAGTCATCAATCTGTGGCGGATCTAATAGTGACATCGCTGTTTCATATACTTCGATTGCGTTCTCTATCTCATCCATTTGGAAATAAGTGGATGCCATTACCTGATATGTCATTGCACTGTCAGGATTTATGGTTGCTGCATTTTCGAAATGAGCCATTGATGTTCGGTAGGGATCCGGCGTTGCATTAAACAAACTGTCATCTGTTTGAATATTGACCCCCGTATTATACTCATCAGCCCAATAACCAACGACTGTATCATTGAGTTCTTGCAGTTCTGACGGGGTCTCTTCCTGGTTTTGCATTAATTCCTTAGCCGTATCCATTGATGCTTTGGATCTCTCATAATAAGGCTTTCTCTCCGTCGGATTTTCAAAGGTTTCTGCCAAAGCTGCCAGAACTACTCCTTTATAGTAATGAGCAATGTAGTTGTCAGGATTCTCAGTTATGGCATCTTCAGTAAGTTGAAGTGCAGTATCAAAATCTCCTGTAAATATACTTAGTGTAACGTCATCGACTAATGGGTCGGTAGTTTCACATGCCAATAACATTGCCGCTAGTGCGATGATCGGTAAAAATAATTTATAACTTTTCATTTTTATATAATATCGTTCATTTTGGTTGAATTGATCTCTGTAAAGTAACCATATATAGAGGATTCCGCAATATAGATAGTGATCGATCATAAAATTAACTGTGAACTAATCTCTGCTATATCTTACATTTAAATTGATTTATTTAAGTTAAGAATGTTAATAAATATTTAATTATATGAGTAAAATAAAAGTAGAAACAAAATCAGCTCCTGATGCGCTCGGTCCATATAGTCAAGCAATTATACATCAAGGTATCGTTTATTGTTCCGGACAAATTGCAATCGATCCAAATAAAAATACGATAGTAGAAGGGGGGATCACTGAACAGGCGGATCAGGTGATGAAAAATCTTAAATCAGTCCTTATGGCTGCTAACAGTGATATGGAGAAGATTCTGAAATGTACGATTTATTTGAATGATATGTCTGATTTTGCCGCTTTAAACGAGGTATATTCAACCTATTTTAAATCAGATCCGCCGGCCCGGGAAACAGTAGCGGTTAAAGGGCTTCCAAAAGATGTTAAGGTTGAGATTAGCTGTATAGCTTATCAATGATTAGTAAGAAAGTGAATCTTCACTGTTTGATCTGTTTCCAACACCATCATAAACTTCAATAATAACTTTATTGGTTGGAGTGGGTCTGAATTCAGGATGATAATAAACCAGGAAGTTCTTTTCCGGGTCGTATTCAACAATACCTTTTAACCCATTTACAGTTATGGATGATCGTCTGTAATCAATGCCGGTTAAACCATCCCGGGCAGGAACTATCACGATATGCTGGCCTGCATTATTACGATCAATCCTGCTTTTGCCAATCCATGGGCTCAAATTGTCCTCCTTCAGAACAAGTGTACTTATTTCATTCAATGTCGTGCTAATTACCCTTCCATTGTTATAGGTATTCAGAGCAAATAATCTATTTCTGAAACGATCCACAGAAAAGAGCGCTAATTGAGAATTTCCTTTTAAATGGTCAGGTAGAAAAAAATTAAATGTGATCGGATTTTTAAGAGGCAATCTGTCCGGCTCAAAGTGAAAAAAGATTTCACCATCAACTACGGTCGTTGAAAGTTGAATATCCAGAGTATCATAGACGGCATCTTCAGGAAACTGGACCCAAATATTCCGATCGGGTGTTGTAAGAACAGAAGAACTGTTTGGAGAGATTTTTTTCCGAACAGATTGGCCTGAACGGAAAGGGAAAAGATGTTTAATTCGCTGATAGGAGATATAAGTTTGCTCAGACGGATTGATTTGTGGACCAGAAGTTTTTAAAGATACATCGGAGAGATAAATAGCCGGAATGGAAGTTTCTCTTTTCGGTATTTCAGGATACGTTGGCACATAAGTAATCTCATGATTACGTTTATTATTACCTGTAACCTGAAGAGTCAGAGTTGCTGTTGATTTGTTTCCATAGATATCAGATGCTATGATTTTCAAGGGGTATTTGCCATCTTCAAAATCAATAACCCCTCTGTTTTTATTGACTTTGTAAAATGGCAATTCATTGCCTTCAACTACAAATAGTCTTTGAAATCCACGTCTGGTTTGGGCAAGAATAGGATAAGATCTATCCAGAAATAATTGACTGGCTTGTTGGTATGAGAAAAAATCTTTTGATTCGTGAAACAGTGTATCGGACTCATGGACTACAATTAATGAATGAACAGCATAAATATTGGGTGTTTGGTTGGCACGGTCGTGTACATTTACAGATAGCCCAACCGGTCCGGATACTGAGATTTCACCAAAATGAAAATCCTGATTTGTTCTATTAGCTTCAAAAATATTGAAACCTATGGGTTTTAGAGAGTTGGTGTCAAGGTATTCAACTCCAAGTTGACGAAATACGGGGGGTAAATCATCGCTGATAGATAAATTAGTTAATAGTGGATTAAAGGGCCTGAAGTAGGTATCGCGTAATTCAAAATGCAAATGTGGGGGGCCTACACCGGTAGATCCTGAGAATCCGATTGTGTCACCCTGGCTAAATTTAAATGATCGATCCATATGCAACAGATTTAAATCAGCACTATAATCAAGAAGTCTCAAAGAGTCTGCATATGCCTGTAAACCGGGTTCAAATCTATTTAGATGAGCGTAAACAGAGTAGGTATCATCTTCATGTTTCATGTAAATGACATTTCCATATCCATATGGACTCATACCTAATCGAAATATTTCACCGTCTCTGGTTGCAAATACACGGTATCCTTCTTGTCCCCACGTTCGAATATCTAATCCGGCATGAAAATGAGCAGAACGTGTTTCCGCAAATGTGGATGATAATTGCTGGCTTGCATTTGTAGGCCAAATGTAAGTCACTGAATCTGCGGGTAAAGAGAGGGACTGCGATTTTAGCTCAGAAAATGGTGTAATGAGTAACTGTAAGAAAAATATGAGAAAGGTTTTATTAATCCACATCTACTTCTAACGTTGAAAGGTTGTCTCCAAGTGTTGCAAAAATCTTGTCTCCCTTGTTTATTTGACTTACTCCTTCAGGTGTTCCGGTAAAAATGAGGTCGCCGGAGTTTAATTTGAAATGTGATGATAGATAACTGATTATTTCAGCCAGTTTAAAGATCATACCGGATGTATTTCCTGATTGTCTTATGTCCCCATTTACAGAAACGGATATGTTTAGGTTTTGGACATCGATGTTCGCCCGTTCATTGAAATCAATAAAATTCCCTAAGGGTGCGAATGAGTGAAGCCCTTTTGAAAGTGTCCATGGAAGTCCGGCCTTTTTGGCTTTGGACTGCAAATCTCTGGCGGTAAGGTCTAACCCAACTGCCAGAGCGAGTACTGATTGAAGTGCATCATCTTCAGTTACATTTAACGTATCTTTGCCAATCAGTGCCACAAGTTCAACTTCATGATGAACATTTGAAGAGATGGCCGGCAATATCACTTTTTCATTATTACGAATGATTGAAGAGCGTGGTTTAAGAAAAACAACCGGATCAATGGTTTTTTCACTCTTCATCTCTTCAATATGTTTGGCATAATTACGGCCAATGCAGTAGATCGTACCAAATTGTAAGTGGGGATATTCCTCTATTTTATATGTCATAGGGACAAAATAAAAAAAGCCACGATAATAAAATTACCGTGGCTAGAAAATGGTATAAAATATTTTCTTATGCTGGATCTACAGATACAAATTTCCTTCCGTTACCACGTCTGCGAAACGTAACCGTACCTGCAGATAGCGCGAAAAGAGTGTCATCACTGCCTCTTCCGACATTTTCACCGGGATGAAATTTTGTGCCTCTCTGGCGGATGATAATATTGCCCGCTTTTACAACTTCGCCGCCGAATTTTTTAACACCCAGACGTTTTGATTCTGAATCACGTCCGTTTCTGGTAGAGCCTTGTCCTTTCTTATGTGCCATAATTTACCTCTTTATTAAGAAATTTTTTCAATTTGAAGCTGCGTGATTGCTTGCCTGTGGCCATTTTTGACTCTATAGCCTTTTCTTCTCTTCTTTTTGAAGACAATCACTTTGTCAGCTTTAAGGTTTTCAATAATTTTAGCTTCAACTTTAGCTCCCTTGACAGTAGGTTTGCCAACTTTGATTTTGCCTTTAGCATCTTTTACAAGCAATACTTCATCAAATGTCACAGACTCATCATCTGACGTTAGCCGGTTGACAAATATGTTTTGATCTTCAGTAACTTTGTACTGATGCCCGCCAATTTTAACGATAGCGTACATAATTTCTAGGATTCATTAATTTCAAATTTCTTTACAGACACCAAATATAACCTTTTTTGAAATAATTTAAAATCCTAATAGTTGATTTATTTCTAAAACCGGACATTTCATAAATGTAGATTTTATTGGTTCTTTGAGAAGCTGTATATTTCAAATAAAAATTTTCGCTATGGAATTGAAAAAACTACCTGATCTCCACAAACAAGCATTCAAATATAAAAATACGAAACGTCTACAACACGATGGTGGACGTGCCTGGATAAAAGATTCACAACTTTTTGAATCCAGAAAAGATGCCAATGGTCGGTTGAAAACAGTAACGAATGAATCAAAATAATCAAC
Organism: Bacteroidetes bacterium UBA2664; assembly: GCA_002359315.1. Lineage (GTDB taxonomy): Bacteria > Bacteroidota > Rhodothermia > Balneolales > Balneolaceae > Rhodohalobacter. Next base: position 61,928 of record DEMS01000001.1, read on the forward strand.
TGATTTGTTTCAAAACTGATTATTAATTTAAGTTTTCAGAGTTAATAGGAAACAATAATTGATCTGAAACGGCCTGTAAGATTACAGCATATTCTCAACTCGCCTTCTTTTTGGGGATTGCTTTATGAATTCCCGAGCGATTTACATGTCCGATATACTTTCCAATAATTCGAACCTCTTCAAAAATGTCAGGGGATATCATAATATCATTGTACTCTTTATTTGCAGGTTCTAAACGGAGCCCATCTCTATCATGGTAAATCCTTTTAAGACTGGTTTCACCATTATATAATACGGCACCGATATCTCCATCCTGTACATCACTATCCATCAACAGAACAAAATCCCCATCATAAATACCGGCATCTTTCATACTTAACCCGGATACTCTGAGCGCAAACATGTCATCCATTCTGGGAAATAACATGTCGAGCGTAATCTGACCTAAATCTGCTTCTACAGCCTCCTGAAGATATCCGGCAGCAATTAATCCACGTACCGGAATACCTGAACTCTTTTTAAGTCCCAAATTCCCTTCAAAGTTGGGATGAATATCATACTCTTCATCATTCGTTCGAATCAGGTATCCTTTCTTCAAAAGTGCTTGAATATTTTGTGTTACACTATTTGGTGACTTATAATTGAATGCATCCGCTATTTCACGGTAAGTAGGCCAAACATCATATTCTTTCTTATAATCAATAATAAAATCAAAAAACTCTTTCTGTTTTCTGGTTAATTGTCCGTTATCCATAAGTAATATTTGTTTATGTATGATATATGTGTAATAAACGAAAACCTTTTGTTAAAAACAATTCAATGAGATATCCATTTAAATTATTTTTTCATCTGATTGCTTTATCCTTCATAATGATGGCATACAGTTCTTGTGCAACAAATGAACCGTATCTCATAGAAGAGATTGAGATAGATCAAAATCTCAATATACTTTCTGATGCGGTTACTGAGCGAAACGTTGAATTGTTGTGGGATCTAAAAGATAGTTCGAATGAAAGAATCTCAGGGTCTGCCTGGAGAGCGCTTGCGATCACGCAAATTGATGATCTTCGAGATTTAATTAATCTTGCTATTGATAAAGATCAAGCGGAAGCGTGGTATGTATTACGTTTTCAAAATCTTTCTGAATTGGAAATTGAAGTGATCAGTACACATTTCTTCACAAGTGATGCAAAACGTGGCCCCATTTGTTCGTTCTTCTTTTCAAAAGGCGATGATTGGACACTGGAGATGCTTTTAAAGAATAGTGAAATCGTTCTGGACAATCGAAAATGCGCCATGGCAGTGGGAGGGATGTTGACTCGTATCAAAGTGAGTGAGGAGTATATTCAAAGAGTATTGGAACTGTTAAGCGAAACGGTTGACTCCGAAATAAAGTCATATCTACTCTATGGTTTTTGGCGCTCAGCATTGAACAGGCCAAATCAAGGGACAGATTCATATGAAAAACTTGTACAGTTACTGGAGAGTAGGAAAAATAGTCAGCCGGCCCTCGTTGATGAGTTTTTAATTAGATTGACCGGAGCGCAGGGATTTAACTTTGTGATGAATAACCGATCAGGGATCGATCTGACTGAACATGTTCAACTTTCTGTAGAATTGGCCAGGGCTGTGAGGTTTTTGGAAGGTGAGAATTTAGATAAAAATGAGATTTTGAGACTGCTGAATCATACAAATCCTCATGTATCTGTAATGACTTTAGAGTCTTTGAAAGAGCTGGATAATCACGATCCATCCTGGTTGACCGGCTTTTCTGAATTACTGGTACATTTTCCGGAGAATGCAGAAGTATCAATCACAACCCTCGAGTTACTACAAATGAATGATGTAGAAATACCGGGAATGGATGCCATTCTTGATGAGATCGATCAAAACCACCCATACCTTAAAAACCGGACATTGGGGCTATTTAAAGAGCGATTAGACTCTGAAACGTATCTGGCAAAAATTCTCGATAATTTGGATCGTGAAGGGATTGAGGCGCAGCATGCTGCTGTTGCATTATCTGAATTTGCGAATAACTTCTCCACACCATCAGAAATAAGAGATAGAATTCGAATCTCATTGTCAGATGCTATACTCAGTCAAAACAGATCCGTCATTACAGCGTCCGGCCAACTTTTGACGAACAGGTATTATTTTGATGAGAATGACAGAAATTTATTTATGGAAGGGTATACCCAAGCTTATGAAAATCAAAATTTTTCGGTTGCCCAGCTGCTTTTTGGTGTTATGACTGAATTGAGTCTTATAGAAGATGATTTCAATCCGGATTTTCGATTAAATGATTTTCAAAACCCGGATTGGCAACGCATATTAGAATTGGGAGATGCCCCTCATTGGGTCTTGAATACTGACAGAGGTGAAATCGTGATCCAACTTGATCCCCGGACAGCACCATTTACAGTATCATCGATCGACTCATTAACAAGAGCAGGATTGTACGATGGTGTGAATTTTCATCGTGTTGTAAGAAATTTTGTGATACAAGGAGGGGATTTTGATCGGAGAGATGGCCTGGGGGGGCCGGGCTATAGAATTCCAACTGAGCCGGCTCAATACACATTTAAAAGGGGTGCTGCAGGAATAGCAAGTTCCGGCCAGGATACTGAAGGAAGTCAATTTTTTATTACACATACATGGACTCCCCATTTAGACGGTCTTTATACGATTTTTGGCGAAGTAATTCATGGAATGGATGTAGTAGACCGTATTCAGATTGGAGATGTGGTGTTAAGTGCGGAAATTATTAAGTGAGAAGTGAGAAGTGAGAAGTGTCTACTACGCTAAAGCTTCGTTGAGCAGGGAAAAGTGAAAAGTGAGAAGCTTTCAGCAATTCGTTATCCTGACGAAGGTCAGGATCTCAAGATTTATTAGTTCAATATAATCAATAGCTTATGCAAGATCATTGGCCTGAGATCCTGAAATAAATTCAGGATGACTTTTAGAGGATTGGTAAATCGTATAAAAGTACCTCAGTCTTCTTCGTTCTACTTTTTCAATTAATCATTTCCTAATGGAGTAAAAGCCTGAATTCCGGTGATTTCTCTGCCAAGAATTAACCCGTGAATGTCGTATGTCCCTTCATAGGTATTCACAGATTCCAGGTTCATTACATGATGAATGACCCTGTATTCGCCCGAGACCCCATTTCCTCCATGCATATCTCTGGAAACACGAGCAATATTGAGCGCTTTTGAGACATTATTTCGCTTTGCAAGTGAAACCATACTTGGGTGCAATCGTCCCTGATCTTTCAGCTGACCTAAACGCCACGCAAGCATTTGCATTGAGGTTATATCGGTAAGCATATCAGCCAATTTAGTTTGTGGAAGCTGATTTGCAGCTATAGGTTTTCCAAACTGTTTTCTATCAAGTACATATTGCCGTGCTTTTTGATAGCAGAACTCTGCAGCACCAATGGCTCCCCAGGCAATTCCGTAACGTGCACTGTTGAGGCACATAAAAGGTCCTTTAAGTCCACGGATTTCAGGAAAAACATTCTCGTCAGGGACAAATACATCATCAAAAACCAATTCACCGGTTGATGAAGCTCGAAGACTCATTTTGTGCTTTGTTTCGGGTGCCGAAAACCCTTTCATTCCTTTTTCAAGAAGAAACCCTCTTATAACCGGCTTATCTTCTTTATTTTCTTTCGCTTTAGCCCAAACCACGGCAAGATCAGAAATCGGAGAATTTGTAATCCACATTTTGGCTCCATTTAAAATCCAGCCTCCATCTGTTTTTACGGCAATAGACTCCATGGATCCGGGATCAGACCCATGATTGGGTTCTGTGAGACCAAAACAGCCGATCATTTCACCGGATGCTAGTTTTGGCAAATATTTCATTTTTTGATCCTCAGTTCCGAATACAGAGATCGGGTACATCACCAGAGAGGATTGTACAGACATAAATGATCGATACCCTGAATCGACACGTTCAACTTCTCTGGCGACTAAACCGTAAGCCGTTTCACTTGCACCAACGCCTCCATACTTTGGATCGATCGTAGCGCCAAGTAATCCCAGGTCACCCATCTCCTTAGCGATATCCATATCAAAAATTTCATCCTGATTCCCTGCCAGCGCCCGAGGTTCCAGTCGGGATTGTGCATATTCACGAGCCGTTTCCATGATCATTTTGTCATCTTCGGATAGCTCTGACTCAAAGAAATATGCGTCGTCAATGTTGAATTGTGTTTTAGCCATGTCGGTAAATTTTACTTCGGGTGATGAATGTTTATAACGTTTTATGAAATGTAATAAATTTCGATTTGGGAACCATGGGATTGAAAAGTGAAAAGTGAAAAGTGAAAAGGCAGAAGGCAGAAGGCAAAAGGCAGAATGACTTTACTTCGTTATCCAAACCCTAATCATTGTCATCCTGAATTTATTTCAGGATCTCAACACTTTTCCAACCATTTGTCTCCACTTCTGCCTTCCGCTTTTCACTTCTTCACTCTAATGGACCGTCCCGCAGGAACATTGGGTAGCACCTGCCGATTGAATGATGGAATGCCAGTCAAACTGTTCACTATAGCCTTCTTGTTCCCACCAGAAAGGCAGTCGTTCCGAGGGATGATTTCCAATTTCATTCATCGTGGATGAATCATAAAGCCGACCGTTGATCATCGTATAGACGACATTTTCGGTTTCATAAATATCATGAAGCGGATTTCCATCTACAACGATCATATCAGCCAGTTTCCCGGTTTCAAGTGATCCGATATGTTGTCCCATTCCAATATAATTTGCACCATTTATGGTTGCTACACGCAGTGCGTCGTGGTTACTCATACCACCTTGTGTAAACATCCATGTTTCCCAATGTGCTGCAAGACCCTGTAGTTGGCCATGAGCACCTATATTCACCGTTACTCCCCGATCGTATAACTCTTTTGCCGCGGCGGCACTTTGAAAGTGGCCGATTTCGTACTCTTCTTCAGGGACCATAATTCTATGTCTTGATCTGGAATCAACAACACCTCTGGGTGTAAACGACAACAGAGGCTCTTTTTCCCACACATTGGTATGCTGATACCAATAATATTCACCACTCATACTTCCGTAATTTACGACAAGGGTAGGAGTATAACCTACATCCGAGGATCCCCAAAGTGTCAATACATCTTCATATAGAGGATATATAGGTACATTGTGCTCGATTCCGGTATGTCCGTCCAAAATCATACTCATATTATGTGTAAAGGTGGAGCCGCCCTCCGGTACAACATTTACCCCAAGTTCGCGCGCAGCCTGAAGAACCTGTTGCCTTTGATCTCTTCTGGGCTGATTGTAGCTTTTGACTGAAGTCGCGCCAAAAGCCTGTGTTCTTCGGATCGCAGAACAGGCATCTTCCAGACTGTTGATTACGGTCTTCTGAACATTTTCAGCGCCATAGAGAATACGGCCGGTAGAAAATATTCTGGGACCGATCATATTCCCGGATCTGACCATTTCCGCCTGTGAAAAAATCATTTCGGTATTGGAGGATGGATCATGAGCTGTAGTCACGCCATACGCCAGGTTTGCAAAATACTCCCACTGCTGATTTGGGCTGAGTCCGGATCGGAAATTCCCGATGTGGGCATGTGCATCAACCAGTCCCGGCATCAACGTTTTACCTTCCAGGTCCATTATAAAAGCATTTTCCGGAATAGTTATATCTTCTGATGACCCGATGGCCTCGATTCGGTTATCCCGAACAACAACAGTTCCATTATCTATGACTTCATAATCATTCATTGATATGATATGTGCATTGGTGAAAGCAACAATCCCTGAAGGTTTGTCTGAATTCAGTTCAAGTCCAATAGAAATTCCGTCATTGTTACCTAAAGGCAGATCTTCGTTCATATTGCCACTTAGAAATTCAAAAGCTTCAGATAATTCTACCGTAAAATACTCTTCACCCAGTGTCCAGTGCAGTTTTTGTCCGTCTGAAGACCAGTGAAGATTATATCCGGCATCTTTTGCGACGTGTGTAACCGGAATGGCTTTTGTATTCGCATTTAAATTCAGATCAGAACCGGTTTGCGGCATTGGTGCGATATACACTTTGTACAGTTCATGGAAAGCAATCCATTGATTATCCGGACTTGGAGTGAACCCGAGGGCATATTCAGATCGAAAATGATGTTTTTCATCCTGACCATTCAGATCAACACTTCTAAAATTTGTTCCTTGCTGATAAAAAATCCGATCACCGTTTGAATTAAAAATCGGTTCACTTCCGCTTGTAGTGATTAGTTTAGTATCCCCACCGGCCGCTGGAATCGTATAAATACCCGGATTTTGGGTGTAAGCATGTCCCTGATGATTATTCCCTGATTCACGACGGAAGAGGATTGTTTGTCCGTCAGGAGAAAACGAAGGTGTCCTGAAAATTCCTTTTTCGCCGGTGATAGTTTGTGGAGTCGCATTTCTGCGATCCAATCGAAGTGTTTTAATTGCTCCTAATTCGGTATCACTCCAACTGACATAAGCTAAACTGTTTCCATCCGGTGAAAAGGCCGGTTCAAATTCCAGATGGGTCTCGTTAGTAAGGCGTGTAGGTGTTCCATTTGGAAGATCTTTTTTCCAAAGGTATCCAGCAGCATTGAAGACGAGAGTATTACCATCAGGTGATGTGATGGCATGACGTACTGCTTTAGCCGTGAATGTATCGGGTGCCGGATCAAACTCGAAGTGAACCACATCTGCAAGTTGATGGTTGACCGTCACAGAAAATGGGATTTCCTCAACAGCATAATTGTTAACATTCAGCTTATGGAACCCTCCTTGCGCCCAAAAGATGAGATGATTCCCATCCGGAGTCCAATTAAAATTGGTGTAGGGCCCAAAAATTGCCCAGGCCTGTTGTTGGTCAATACTTAATCCATCAAAAACAGGCCGCTCAATGCCGGTCTCCATATCCCTGATGTATAGAACTGATTTAGTACGGACTCGTTTTACAAAGGCTAAAAGATTTCCATCGGGTGATACGGTAGGGGAGATGGCTCCGCCCGGTCCACCGGTAATGCGTTCAATATTTCCTTCTTGACGGTCATATCGGTTTATGACATAGATCTGGCTGTTTGGATCTTTATTGTACTGAAAAAATCCGCCCGGATAGACATCCTGGCTATAGTACACATAGCGACCGTCCGGCGAAACAAACGGCTGCCCCACATCCTGCTGATCGTTTGGCCGTTCTGTCAGTTGAATCCCAGATCCTCCGGTAATGTGGTACATCCAGATTTCACCGGCACCCAGCGAACGGCCGGAGGTAAAATGTTTTTTAGCGACCAGATAGTTGCCATCCGGTGTCCAGAATGCATTGTTTAGCAGACGAAAACTTTCATTGGTGACCTGACGGGCATCAGAACCGTCACGATTCATCACCCAGATATTATCACCTCCGCCGGCATCACTGGTAAAAGAGATTTTTGAGCCGTCAGGACTGAAACGAGGCTGTATTTCATATGCGAGGCTTTCCCGAAGTACAGTTGCTTCGCCACCTGTGACAGGCATGATGTAAAGATTTCCAAGCAAATCAAACACAATCTCACTGCCATCAGGGCTGACATCCAGATTCATCCAGGTACCCTCATTGGTTTCAAAACTGATCTCAGTAAAATCTGCACGGTGTTGAGTTACATCCCATTTTTCATCAGAAGTTTGTTCCTGATCTTCATCAGAATCTAATTCTGTGTCTTGATCTTGAGCGAAAAGAGATAGGGGTAGTAATAGAGCGATAAACAGTAGTAGAAATCGATTCATCTTAATTATAGTCTTGTTAATATTTATTTAGACATGTTACTAAAAAAAGACGAAAAGTTCTGATTCAAATAGTGAATGAAGGTGGATAAAATTAATAATAAAGTGTGTTAAGATATAAGATGGTAGGTAGATAAATGTTGTTCTCTGATCGGTATCAATTAAAGAGATCGATGAAGGAGTAAATCTTGGGACAGCTGATAGAGATCGATCTGTAGAAGATAAAAAAAAGGGTTAGTTCTCTTCTCAAATTTTACAAAGAAGAGAACCAAGCCCATGCTTACTTAGGTTTAGTTGATTTTAACAATGTTCATTCCCAGAAATACTTGAAGTTCCTGATAGGTTTCAATTTGTTCCAGAGATTGATTTCCTTTGGTTTTACCAACAAAATTAGATGGAATATGAACTGCTCTAATCAGGACGTCTTCGAGCCCATCCGTAATATTTAAATTATAGTTGGCATCCAAAAAGATACGAATGTCGATCAGTGTGAAGTCATAATCGATTAATAATGTACCTCTTGAATTAAACTCTGTAATTGGAAGTTTCCTCCATACTTCCAGATCATCTTCCGGTATATAATCTTCAAGTATAAATGCAAGCATGACATCTGAATCAATAATATCAATTTGATCTGGAATGCTTTGAAAGAATTCGTACCCGTTTGATGGCATCAGTGTGGCATTAAATTCAAAAGAAGTAGGAAGTATTTCAGGTCCGGGCTCCCCTGGAGGTCCTTCAGGCCCTACCGGACCCCTGCCACTGCAGGAAGCTATAAAAAGAGTGAGTAGAATAAAGAGAGTTAAACGTTTGATTAGATTTTTCATAGGGACCTCAACAGGTTCGTTTCAGTTAGTTATATATACTAAACGACCAAAGAGGGGTGTAGTTTCAAATCATAAAAAGGTATTTAAGTATAATAATAACAAATAGATATAATAAACACTTGATCTCGCATATTCATGTGAGAACGGCTGATTATTGAGCGTGAATCCATCCACGACCCAATGTTACTTACTGAATATGTCTCGAAACAACAGACACTCATTTCTGTCAAATTCTGTTGCGTCTCGCTTGCGATCTTTTTATCTACACTCAGTTTTTAATTAACCAATACTTAGACCATACCATGAAAAACTCTTCTTTTCGACTGCTACAATGCATACTGCTGATTTCAATATTTATTCTAATGTTGGCTTGCCAAACAACCGAGCCTGTAACCGAATCAGATTCACGAACTGCCTCCACTAGTAGTATACCGGCAAACGCTTCTACAGATAGCGGGCTTTTTACCGTTTATCAATCGGGCGAAAACATCTATTACGAAATCCCCGATTCGCTTATGGGGCGCGATATGGCGATCATGAGCCGAATCGCAAAAACTGCTGAGGGACTCGGATGGGGTGGTGACCGATTAGCGCCGCAACAGATTGTTCAGTGGGAGCGCAGAGGCGATAAAATTCTCCTCAGAGGGGTGACTTACAGCAATACGGCCAACGATAATCTGCCGATCTATCAAGCCGTTCAAAATTCTAATTTCCCGACAATTATTGAATCCTTTGACATACTTGAAGATCGTGACGAATCGGTAGTAGTTGATGTGAGTGATCTATATTTAAAGGATTCCCGACAGTTTGGGCTTCAGAATCGTCAACGCCAGCAGTATACGGTCCGAAACCTTGATCGAAATCGTTCATTCATGGAGTTTGTGAAGAGCTTTCCTGAAAATATCGAAGTGAGAACGGTCCTCACTTATAATGCCGATAACCCACCGTCACAACAGCGCACCGGTTCGATCACTTTAGAAGTAAATCATAGTATGATACTGCTCCCGGAAGAACCGATGCGTCCGCGTCTTTTTGATGAAAGGGTAGCCATGATCTCCATTTCTCAAACCGATTATGGTGATGATGCCCAATTCAGTAAAACCAAACGGTACGTCACGCGCTTTCGGCTTGAACCTTCTGATATGGAAGCATTCAATCGCGGTGAATTGGTAGAGCCCAAAAAGCAGATCATTTTCTATATCGATCCGGCCACACCCGAGCAGTGGAGACCTTATTTTATTGCCGGAGTAGAGGAATGGAATGTGGCTTTTGAGGCGGCCGGATTCAAAAATGCAATAGCAGCGAAGATGGCACCGGTTGATGATCCCGATTTCAGCATGCTTGATGCACGTTATTCTGTGATCCGGTATGTGGCAAATCCGATCCACTCTGCAAATGCAGGGCCGGATGTAATTGATCCCAGATCTGGAGAAACGATTCGTGCACACATGAATATGTATCACAATGTGATGAAGAGGCTGCACTGGTGGTCGATGAGTCAGACAGGACCAAGAAACCCGGAAATACAGCAACATCAGCTCTCAACAGAGGAAATGGGTGAATACCTGCGATATGTGGTTTCACACGAGTTGGCACACGCTCTCGGTTATCCACATAATCAGCGTGGAAATACGGCTTATTCGATTGATGATTTGCGTTCACCGGAGTTTACAAACGAGTTTGGGAACTCATCATCGGTGGTTGGACGAACCCGTTTCAACTACGTTGCGCAACCTGAGGATGGGGATGTGCGCGTGCACAGAAGTGTCGGAGAGTATGACATTTGGTCCATTAAGTGGGCATACACACCTCTTCCTCAGGTTGAAACAGCGGAAGATGAGTTCTCTATTTTAAACGATTGGATATTGGAACGTGCAGATAATCCGGCGATGCAGTTTGGTTATGGCCGGGGTGATTATGACCCGACACAGACCACCGAATCGATCGGTAATGATTGGGTTCTTGCCAGTGAATTGGGCATGAAAAATCTCCATCGAGTGGTACCCAACCTGTTTAATTGGATGGGAGAAGAGGGAGAACCATACTATGAAATCAAAATGAGGTATATGCAGCTATTTGTTCACTGGGGCCGAATGACAAGCCGGGTGATTACTGCAATTGGCGGTTCCAGGGAAGAGCATAAGAGATTTGGTCAGGATGGACCTGTTTACACTTCACTTACACGTGAAGACCAGAAGCGATCCATGGCTTTTCTGGATGAGCATCTATTTGCTACCCCTGCTTGGTTATTGGATAAAGAGCTGCTTCGCACTTTTGAGCATGTAGGTAGTGTTGAGAGGGTGAGGTGGTATCAGGTCACCGGATTAAATTCTCTTCTGGCGCCACACAGGTTAGAACGACTTGTAGAACAACATGCGATGTTGGGAGATGCTGCATATGGTCCGGCCGAAATGCTGGATGATTTACGTACTGCGATCTGGAAAGAACTGGATTCTCGTGATAATGTGAACACATTTCGTAGAAATCTACAGCGGGCATACATTGACAGGATGGAGTATCTTCTTAAAGAAGCCTCTGCAGATGCGCCGAACCCTCCGGAAGACTACCGGCCGGATATCGGCTTTGAAGATTTACGTACAGATTTTCATATACAACAATCTGATATTCGACCACTTGTACTGGAGCAACTTAAAAGTTTGCATTCAGATGTGGAAGCGGCTCTCAACCGGAATACCGATCGATATACAGAAACCCATTTGGAGTATGTGAAAAAAAGGGTTGAAGGGCTAATCGATTAAGAATAGGTGGGAAAACCTCAGACTCTGTCCGGAGTCTGAGGTTTTCAATTTAGAGTCTATGGTTTTCCATTTAGTGTCTGAGACATTCAAAGTAGAGCCTGAGATTTAAACTCGGTGTCTGGGATATATAAATTAGAAACTGAGTTGTTCAATTGTGAATCTGAAGGTTTCTAACAGTTATAGCCTAACTCCTTAATCAATTTTCTAGACAGTATGCGACAATGAATTTCAAAATTTTCATCTTCGTAGACTTTATACGAATTCTGAAGGTTTCCAATAAATTCAGTTATATCCTAATTCCTTTTTCAGTTCTCTGGCCAGGATGAGGCGCTGAATTTCCGAAGTGCCTTCTCCGATTGTAAGCAGTTTCATATCGCGCATGAATCGTTCTACATGATACTCTTTGGTATAACCGTATCCTCCATGTATCTGAACTGCATCCAGGGTTGCACGTTCACACATCTCTGAGGCAAATAACTTTGCCATGGAGGCTTCTTTGGTAAATGGTTTCCCCTGATCCTTGAGCCAGGCTGCTCGATGAACAAGGAGACGTGCCGCATCAATCTCGACGGCCATATTTACCATCTTATGTTCAATCGCCTGAAAATCTCCAATTGGATTACCAAACTGCTTCCGTTCCTTGGCATATTTCATGGATTCTTCCAGTGCACCACGGGCAAGGCCAACAGATAGGGCACCGATGCCGATACGTCCGCCATCCAGCACTTTCATCGTATCTACAAAACCCATACCAAGTTCACCGAGAAGATTTTCACCCGGTACTTCAACATTTTCTAAAACCACTTCTGATGTATCCGATGTGTTCATACCCATTTTATGCATGGGGGCACTGGGTTTTACACCATGCCATTCACGTTCCACAACAAAGGCGCTGATTCCCTTTGTCCCCAATGTGGGATCAGTTTTAGCCAACACGACATAAACATGCCCGACAGAGCCTTGGGTGATAAAGGTTTTAGTTCCATTCAAAACCCAATTATCACCATCTTTGACCGCCGTCGTCTTTAAACCGGATGAATCACTGCCGGATCCGGGCTCTGTAAGACACCATGCTGCCAGCTTATTCCCGGATGTCAGATCCGGCATATACTTCATTTTAAGGTCGTGATTACCGGCTAATGCGATATGACCGGTTCCCAGTGATGTATGTGAAGCAACTGTGAGTGCCAGAGAGGCATCCCAACGTGCAATCTCCTCAAGGGCAAGACAGAAGCTGATGGTGTCAAAACCGGCACCTCCATATTTTTCTTCATGATAAATCCCAAGTAACCCCTGGTCGGCAAGCATTTTTACAATTTCATGGGGGAACTCTTTTTTGGCATCTCTTTCGATAACAGTGGGTGCCACATGGCGTTCAACAAAGTCACGAACACTGTCGCGTATCATTTGGTGATCTTCAGTTAATTCAAAGGATATGGATCCGGTTCGTTCAAGCAAATTCAAATTCATTATTTAGATTATTTTTTAATTCTCTGATAAATATTGGTAGCGCTTCCAAAGATAATGATTCTTCAAAACAATTGTAGTGAGATATGAAAGAAACAGAAGTTTTTACGTAATCATTTCTAAGAAAAAAATGATTCTGTTCCCGTAGATTTCCTTAGAATTTTTCGATGATGGCTCACCCAAAATTGCATGCCACATATTAAATAAACTTCATTGTAGGATCATCCAAAATTCCAGGTAACACCGCGGCCAATCTCCGGATCGGGGAAGTTCCAGTCTACAGCTCCCTGATCACATGCATACATACATGTACCGCACTCAATACAATCCTCAACCTGAAAATGAACCATTCCCTTATCATCCATGGTATAGCAATTGGCCGGACATACATAGGTTGTGCACTTATGCGGACATACAGTGTTACATATGTCTGTATTTACGATAATATGAGGTTTAATCTCCGATTTAGCCTGATTTCGATAACTGACCAGGCCAAGGCGTTCGGGTAGGGATAGGGTTTTTGTGTGAGACATGGGAGTGAAAAGTGAAAAGTTAAAAGTGAAAAGATTTCTCCTTATTTCATTGCAGTCAACATTGCAAAAACTTCATTTGTAAGGTTTTCAATTTCTTTGATGTCTTGTTTTTTTAAATATTCAATTTTGATTGATATTTCAATGTGTGTATCAAGTTCAACAAGAGATGATCTGGCAATTTCAATATATCTTGACGATTCAGTTCGAGATTTTCTGGAAGCACCTTCTGCGATATTTGCCGCAATCGAGACTGCACATCTTCTCAATTGACTAATCAGACCATATTGTTCATGCCTCGGAAAACTCTTCGTTATTATATAAACATATTTGACTAACTCTATACTCTTTTGCCAAACTATTAATTTCTTATGATTCAGTTTCAACATATAAATTTGTGATAAGTTCAAATTTCAATAGTATGAAGCCAAATCACATAACCTCTTACAAAAAACTTTTCACTTTTCCCTTTTCCCTTTTCACTCAATTCACAACGCTTTTCCACCTTTCACACCCAGCTTCAACAACTCCCAATACGACGCATGCTCCTTAATCGAATCGCTCATCATTTCACGGGCTTTTTTTGTGGGTTCATTTTTGATACTGAAGAAATTACGTCCAAAGTCACATATGAGATTGGGTATTTTTTGAGTCATTACAGGATCGTGTAACAGATGAACAGCATCCTGAAAATTATTTATGTCTTTCATTACATAACTGTCATCGAGTCGATTTTGGTATTTTTTCATTGCTGATTCACTAAAATCGTCCGTTTTTTTATTTTCCACGATCGTTTCTGCTGCCAGAATTCCGGATCTCATTGCATAATCCATACCCTGGATCGCTTTCCCGGCATTCATCAATAAATTGGCAGCTTCACCACACACAACCAATCCGTGAGTGTGTAGCTTTTTAGGCATCACTCGTTTATCACCTGATGATACAATATGTGCGGAGTATTCGACCACTTCGCCGCCTTGAATCATATCACTTATCACCGGATGTTTTTTAAATGTGTTTAGAATGTCATACGGTTTTTTCCCTTTCTCCCGTAGATCTTTTAAACCAAGAACCAGTCCAAGTGAGAGGGTATCTTTATTTGTATAGAGGAAACCGCCCCCTTCAACCCCATCTGTGGCAAATCCGACAAATTCATTGCTCATTCCACTTCTTCCATTTAATTGGAATCGATCCTCGAGAACATTTTGATCAAACCGGATAATCTCCTTAATACCGGTTAACATATGGTCTGCAGGAACATAGGAGTCCTGAAGCCCTACCTGACGAGTAAGTAGATTATTTACACCTTCTGCAATGATAACCGAATCAGCATAAAATTTTTCCTCTCCGGTTCGAATCCCCACCGCTTTGCCATCTTCCATCAAGACCTCTTCAACGAGAATATTTGTGGCTATGAAAGAGTCCATTGCATAATCACTTTCCGCAATCGCTTCTTCGACCTTTTCGGCAAGCCATCGGTCAAATTTAGAGCGCAATACCACAACACCCGTATAGGGTGTTTGGTTAAAATGAGACGACTTGAAATCAACACTGAATGTGGATTGATCATCCATAAACGTTAATCGGCGATGATTGATGAAGCGATCCCAACCGGCATCTTCTTCCCAATAGTTGGGTACCAGTTTTGCGAGATCACTTCCCCATAGTACTCCGCCGGATACATTCTTGGAACCCGGAAATTCTCCTTTTTCAATCAAAAGGAATTTCATGTTGTTTCGGGCCAGTGTCATAGCTGCAGCCAGACCGGCAACTCCGGCTCCGACGATAATACAATCAAATTTTTCGTCCATAGATGGTTGAGTGAGAAGGCAGAAGGCAGAGAGTAAAAGGTTTTTTAAAAGAATGAATTAATTTTTCACACTTCTGCCTTTTGCGTTCTGCCTTCTGCCTCTAATTATCCTTTAATCTTTTTCAATTCGTCAATAAACGGTGGCAATATCTTGTAGAGATCTCCTACTAAACCATAATCTGCTATTTCAAAAATCGGAGCATCCGGATCTTTATTGATGGCAACGATCACCTTACTGTTAGCCATCCCCGCTACATGTTGTATTGCTCCGGAAATTCCTACAGCTATGTAGAGTTGAGGTGAGACTACTTTACCCGTCTGACCAATTTGAAGGCTGGGATCGTAGTCGCCGGACTCTGTGAGTGCCCTGGAAGCACCAATGCCTGCATTTAATACAGCAGCAAGTTCATCAATGAGTTTGCGGCCTTCCTCATCCTTCACACCTCGTCCGGCTGCAATAACAGTCTCCGCTTCAGATAGATCTACTTTATCTCCTGTAGCACTGATAATCTCTTTCAGTGTCAGTTTAAGCTCATTTTTATCGAATGTAAAGGGGATGGACTGAACCTTACTCTCACCGGATTTTTCAACAGTATCATATGATCCGGATCGAACGGTAAGTATGACCGGCGACCCTTTTGTTTCAACAGATGAGATGATCTTTGAAGCCATCACAGGCCTTTTGGCCGTCACCGCATCCCCGGTCCAATCAAATTCGGAGACATCTGCCAATGCAGCTGCATTTCTGTTAGCGGCAAGTGCTCCCAGGATATCTTTTGAGCCTTCTGTTGAAGCAAAAGCCATGACATCAGGGTTGATTTCCGACATAGCCAGTGTCAATGCTTTTAAAAGAGGTGTGTTGAGATGATTTTTAAAAATTGGATCTTCAATGGTATAGATCACCGAAGGGCCATAGGATTTTAAATTTTCAACAATGGTTGAACAATCATCAGATATTACAATAGCAGAGGATGTCTTTCCATTTTTCTCTGCTATTTCATTACACCTTGATAATACTTCGAGAGATGATCGTTTTATTTTGCCGTCATTTACCGATATGTAGGTTAGTAGATTGCTCATTCGTTCGTAAAAAATAAAAAGTGATTAGTTAGTGTTTGTGATCGCTTAATCGTGTCTCAACATTATAAATTTATCCCGCCCTTAAATAACATTTTCCGCAGAGTCGAGAAGCTGAGCAACCTCCTTGGCTATTTCGTCGGGTTCGCCCTCATATTTTTTACCCGGTTCTCGCTTGGGTTTTTCTTCATAACCGACTACAGAGGTCTTGATAGAACCGTTCGTAAGTCCATTCTTCAGGTCAGAAACGGCGATCGTATTTACCGGTTTTCGTTTGGACTGCATGATACCTTTTAAACTGGGGATACGGGGATCATTCATATCATTAGAGCAGGTCACGAGTGAGGGAGCCGGTAGTTCAATCATTTCCTGGCCTGTATCACCCTGTCGTTTTACAATGAGGTTTTCACCCTCTAATTGAAGTCCAACCGCATTTGTAGCATATGGTAAATCCAAAAACTCAGCAAGCATAGATCCGGTTAAACCGGAATCTGTATCCTGAGACTGTTTGCCACAGAAGATGTATTGATACTCCTTATCCTTAAAAAATTCAGCAAGTATTTTTGCGTACGAAAATGAGTCAAACTCCTCAGAGCCTTCAGTTAAAATGTGAGAGCCGGAATCAGCACCCATTGCCAAAGCTTTCCGAATAGTTTCCGAGGCTTTGTCCGGCCCAATAAGCACAACTTCGATCTCACCTCCATGAGCTTCCTTTAATACAAGTGCTTCTTCAACTGCGGATGCATCATAGGCATTTAAAATATTTCGATTAGCATCCTGAATAAGCTCACCCTCTTTAATTTGAAGGGGGGCATTTACATCAGGAACTTGTTTTATACAAACATAAAATTTCATACTCAATAATCAATTTTCTTTATGGAATCGCTTTTCTATTCAATAGACGCAATATACGAAACATGATCCAAAAATTTGTAACTGAAGTTTCAGGAAATTGACATCAGATCTACTTCTTTACATTAACTCCCTTATATTCAAATTCGTTTAATAAAGATTAATAAATTGAGTTTCAAAGAATTGCCTAACAGTTCCATCATACCATCATCAAGAAAATATTTTATAGTCATTATTGCATTGATGGCAATCTTTTTAGGTTTTCTATGGGTCGGTGAGAGTTCACTGGACGACAGAATAATTACTACACGTTATCTGCTGCTTATTTTGGCTGCCATGACAGCTTTTTCTGCGCCTTATTTACTGTTTCCCGACAGAAATAGTACTCTTCTTCAACTTGGAAATGTTACGTCAGAAAATCTGATGATCTATGTGATGAAGCGTATTATGAAATTAATCTGGCCAATATATCTTTTAATAGCAGTGATGATGCTGGGGGATATTCATGCCGCCGGACAGTTTCTGAATTCAAAATTCATATATCTGCTTACGGTTTATCTGATTTTTACAGGGCTTATTCTGATTTCCATCGCTCGATATATAAAGAGTGGCCTTGATTCTCAATTTTGGAAAGAGTCGGATAGAGGCAGGGAGATTCGTAAAAAAATGGCTGATTATGCAAAATATCCTATTGATCCGGGTTCAATACCCAGTCTGTTAAATACAATTTGGATCACCACTTTAGGATTTGCAATGATTATAATTTCTGCAATAATTGGTCAATCATGGAGTGGATATGGAGTATTGTTTCTGTCTGCAATATTTTTCATAGTGTCTGTCATTTATATTTATGCAAATACAGACTCAATGCTGAAAGATTTTTATGCCAGTAATGCTTTTTTTCTGGAATTTTTCGGTTCTAATTTAAAAGGAGAAGATCTAACCTCTAAACATGAAGTTGCTCATCTCTGGTGGGTTCCTTCACGGTTTAAAGTCCATGTATGGCAATTTCTTGTCCAGATCGATAGAAAAATACCGGCTGGAAGAGTTGTTTTTACAGGGCATCTCTTGATATGGTTTTTTGCGTATCAAAGGCCGGAACAGGAATTTATAGCAGCAGTCTGGATTCTATTTGCGATTATACATCATCTATTTTTAGTACTTACTTTTCAAGTTGAAATGTCACCGGGTTGGCTTCACAGATGGCTCGCTTCCGGATGGGTATGGCTGGGAAGTCGCTTTTGGATGCAACTACGCTGGGTAATTCCATTGTTGTTAAGTATGAATGCGCAATACTTCGTTTTTGGTACACCGGATTTTGAAATTCAACTTCAGGTAGTGTCACTCTTTATAATTTTTGCAATGTTCTTATCGGCATATGGTATGTCCGGACTCAATAAAGAAGTATCATCATAGAAACTATGTTAGCAATAAAGAATCTATCAAAACAATATAAAGCGGGGCACCCGATTTTTTCAGAGGTATCTTTTGAATTTAAAAAGTGTAATGGGGTAGGGATCATCGGACCGAATGGCTCCGGTAAGACAACATTTCTGAGGATCCTATCAGTTAATTCATTTCCAACATCAGGGACGGTGTTTTTTAATGAGATCAACATACATAAGAATCCCCATCAGTATCTTTCAAATGTAGGTTTGGTGCATGATGAAGAAACATTGCCCAGGCATCTGACAGCCGTTGAGTTAATTGAGTGGGTACTGAGGAGTCGTAATATGTGGGAATCCAACTCCAATGCATCAATGCACAACTTGCTGGACAGTTTGAATCTGGATCAGAGAGATGAGCCGATTGGCACCTACTCAACCGGGATGAAAAAGAAAATTCAGATAGCCGCAGCATTTATTGTCCAGCCGTCTCTTTTTATAATGGATGAACCGTTGCGGGGTTTAGATACTTCCACAACCAATAAAGTTCTGGAGATGATCCAGGATGTGAAACAAAAAGGAGCACTTGTTTTAATGGCCTCTCACTCGATGACCGGTGTCGATGACATTTTTGACGAAATCATTGAATTTCCATTGTGATATATTAAAAACTCCCACTATTTTCTTTATTCGATCTTTTTCAGAATCAATCAAATCGAAATCAACTGTTTTAATCTAACAATAAAAAGTAATGTCTGAGATAAAGCTGCCCGAAGTAGAACTCAATATTTATTCAAAAAACACACCGGTAGAAGTAACGGTTGTTGAAAACTATGTTGCAACAAAGGAATCAAGCCCTAATTTTGTAAGGCATGTTACTTTTGATATTTCAGGTACAGATCTAGTAGATCGTGTTAGAGTCGGGCAATCGATAGGAATTTTACCACCGGGGGTAGATGCTGAAACAGGTAAACCTCATAAATTGAGACTTTATTCAGTCTCATCGCCAAGTAAGGGTGAAAAAGGTCAAAAACATCATATATCCACTACTGTAAAACGAACGGTGGAAGAGTTTAAAAATAAAATATACCTGGGTGTTGCATCCAACTATTTGGCAGATTTAGAGCCGGGTGATAAGGTTTTAATGACTGGGCCGAGTGGAAGACGCTTTTTGCTGCCGGAAAATGCTGCTGATTTTAATTACCTGTTTTTTGCAACCGGTACAGGTATTGCTCCATTCAGAGGTATGATACAGGAGTTGTATGAAGAAAAATATATTAATGAAATAGCCCTTATTTTTGGTTGTTCATATCGTACAGATCTTCTCTATGCCGATTATTTTGAGAAATTGAATCATGAAAAAACCGGGTTTCACTATATTCCATCGATTTCAAGGGAAGATCGCAGAAAAGATGGTTCAAAATTTTATGTGCAGAGTATGTTGGAAGAGAGACGGGATATTTTGTCAACACTTTTGGAAAGAGACAATACACTCATCTATATATGCGGTATGAAGGGCATGGAGACGGGTATTTACAAAGAACTCATCAAACAAGGGTATATTGAATATCTGGATGTTCGCAAAGAGCTTCCTGAAAATATAAATGATATCCCTGATGATGAATTGAGGAAATATGTCAAACCGGGAGTGAGAGTATTTGAAGAGGTTTATTAACTTTTTTATTCACGTCGTTCCAGCGTTGGAACACCTTCGAGTGTTACAAATCGGTAAGGCAATATTTTGCCCCCGAATTTTTCAGTATACACTTGTGTGAAGACAGCCCCAACCAGAATGATTAAACTATTATAGTAGACCCAGATTACAAAAACGATGAGTGAACCTGCCGCTCTGTAAGCAGCATCAATACCTGCTGCGGAGAAGTAAACTCCTATTAGATATTTTCCAAGTAAAAACAGAAGTGTCGTGACGATCCCGCCAACAAGTACATCACTCCAGCGAGCACGAACATCCGGGAGTATCTTAAAGATGAGTGTAAAGGACAAAGTCGCAAATCCGATTGTGCCAACTTTTGTTGCATTCATCAGATAATTCAGATTGATAGCCGGCCAATGGTCGGTTAATAAGTCACTTATGACTATCAAAACAGATTCGGCAATTAATGAAGTCACAAACAGAGTACTGAACATAAGGATCATCAAAAATGAAAGTCCTCGGTTGTACATGAAATTATAGATGGAATTAATTTTTACCACTCTGACATTCCAGATTTTATTTAGAGCGACTTTCAACTGAGAGATGACTGTCGTAGCACCAAAAATAATGACAAAAGTGGCAATGATCGACGTCAAAATTCCTGCTCCTTCATTAATTCGATTTTGAGCAAATTCATTTAGTGAATTAATCATAGATTCATCCATGAAATCACCTCCTACTATGCGAATTTGCTCTAATATGGTACCTTGATTCATGAAATACCCACTGATAGATAGAACAAGGATCAATAATGGAGCGATTGAGAAAATGGTATAAAAAGCAATTGCAGCTCCAAAAGTAAAGATTTCGTCTTCTCCAGATTTGTTCAGAGTCGTTTTAATTAAAGCCCAAATGTCTTTTAGTAAAACTTTCATTCTATAAAAAATGTGTAAGTACAATATCCAGCTCTTCTCTGCGATTGTAATAGTGAGGAGAAATACGAATAAATCCTTCCCTTGAAGAAAGAGTGATTTTTTGATTCGTTAAATTAGAAACAAATTGATCACAATCATTCATTCCATCTACTTTAAAAGTAACTATTCCGGATCTGAAATGGGGATTTTTTGGGGTTAGCAGATCAATTCCATCTATTTCTGAGAGTTTATCATATAAGTAGTTCGTGTGTTCTTGAATCATTGAAAAGGCATTTTTGTAGCCTATTTCTTCAAAAGTAGATAAGGATGCATGTAATCCTGTGATCCCAATCATATTGTAGGTTCCGACTTCCAAATGGCTGCTGATGGGAGCCCAGTTTTGTTCAAAATTCCGCATATCCCACGGAACTTCAACGGAAAGCCAACCCGTTTTGAATGGAGTTAAAAGTTGTTTCATTTTTTCGGAGATATAGAGAAAACCGATTCCCATAGGGGCCATCAGCCATTTATGTGAACCACTCGCTAACGCATCAATTTTACTTTCAACAACATCGATATCAACTGCTCCCAGTCCCTGTATCCCATCCACAACAAACAGCAAGCCATGGTCTTCACAAATATCTCCAATTGCTTTCAGATTTGATTTCAACCCGGTCAAATATTGAACCGCACTGATAGATACCATCTTCGTTTTTGAAGTGATTGCTTCTTTAATATCATCCGGTTGAATAATCCCATCTTTATCAGGTTTTACAAATATGAGATTTACCCCTTTTTTTCCCAGAATTCTGAAAGGTTGCACATTGGTTGGAAATTCAAGTGTATTTAAAATGATCTCATCACCTTTTTCCCAAGTTAGCCCTTCCGTAATAGCAGACACAGCTTCAGATGTATTTCCTAAAAATGTGATATTGTCTGCTGATTTTGCATGAATAAGATTGGAGATTTTTAATCTGGTATCTTCAATCAATTCGCTCCACTGCTCGAAACGATCGATAGCTCCGGTATGTCGATCAATTAAGAACCGATCAATTGCCTGCCGTACATTTTTTGATAAAGGTGAAATGGCAGCATGATTCAGATAAATATGTCCATCAGATTGATGAGGAAAATTTTCAGCAATTTTGTTTTTAAAACTCATGGTTTATAATTCATTATTTAATATGAGTAATACCCGCACTCACTACAAATTTCATTGCGTCTGTAGGATTTATATTTAACAGGGTTACTCGTT
This sequence comes from Bacteroidetes bacterium UBA2664, assembly GCA_002359315.1. GTDB lineage: Bacteria > Bacteroidota > Rhodothermia > Balneolales > Balneolaceae > Rhodohalobacter. Next base: position 84,236 of record DEMS01000001.1, read on the forward strand.
CAGGGTCGACCAAAAACAGGTTGCCGGAAAAATTGTAAGAGTGAGGAAAGTAAACGGCAATTTTATCAGTTACATTTAATATGGAGAGGTCATTCTCAGTAATAAATCCAATACGGTCAACGCCATCAACCAAGCTAACTATAACAGGTTTATTGAATCTTTTTTTATTGCCAACAAAAGCTTCCGTGAAATCTTTAAAGGCAGAATAGATGATTTTAATAAATGGAGTTCGGGCCATTAACGATTCAAAATAATTGAATATTGGTTTTGAAATGGCTCTGGAAACAATAAATCCTAAGAATACGATTATAAAAAAAGCAGTGACCATTCCCAGTCCGGGTATTTGAAACGGTAACCAGGAATAGAGGAGTGTATTCAATGTTTCGTCAGTCCAGTTTACTAGGACTATTACTACGTAAAAAGTAGCAAAAAGAGGGAGTATAAAGAGTAACCCCCGGAAAAAATTGTTGAGTATCATTTTCATAATAAGCGAATTGTGTATGGTTTTTGAGAAGATAAAGAACATAACACGGAATACTAATAACCACTCTTGATTAAATTCAATCTCTTGTTCTTAATATAGATCAACTATGAATGTGATTATTGTCAATTTTCACTATTTTAGAAAGCTGTAATCATTGCTGATATTTGAATTTAAATCAATCCATGTCAATTAAAACATCAAAACAGATTCGAAACGATTTTCTGGAATTTTTTCGAGAGAAAGAACATCTAATTGTTGATAGTGCTCCTGTTGTACCAAAGGAGGATCCCACTCTGCTATTTACCAATGCCGGAATGAATCAATTTAAGTCCATATTTCTGGGTGAGGAGGAGGGACTTTCTGAAGAAGGCAAAATCTGGAAAAGGGCTGCAGATACTCAGAGATGTATTCGCGTAAGCGGAAAGCATAACGACCTTGAAGAAGTGGGGCACGATACGTACCACCACACCCTTTTCGAAATGCTTGGAAATTGGTCATTTGGAGATTATTTCAAGGGCGAAGCGATTGAATGGGCATGGGAACTTCTTGTAGAACGGTGGGGAATGGAGCCGGACCGATTATATGCAACCGTTTTTGAAGGAGATGAAACGGATGGATTACCGGTTGATCAGGAGTCTATAGAGTTGTGGAAAGAAAAAACAACAATTTCTCCCGATCATATTTTAAAATTTGGCAAAAAAGATAATTTTTGGGAAATGGGTGAAACCGGCCCATGTGGGCCTTGTTCAGAGGTTCATATCGATCTGAGATCCGAAGAAGAGAGAAAAAAAGAGCCGGGTGCCAATCTGGTGAACAAGGATGATCCGCGGGTTATGGAGATCTGGAATCTGGTTTTTATTCAGTTCAATCGAAAGCAGGACGGATCACTTGTCACACTGCCGGCTCAACATGTGGATACGGGAATGGGTTTCGAGCGTGTTTGTGCTGTGTTGCAGAATAAGAGCTCAAATTATGATACGGATCTGTTTCAGGTAACATTGAATGAGATATCTAAACTTTCCGGGAAAAAATATGGAGATGATGAGTCGACTGATATCGCGATGAGGGTGATTGCGGATCATATCAGGGCTGTCTGCTTTTCAATTGCAGATGGCGCTTCCCCATCGAATGAGGGGAGAGGATATGTGGTGAGAAGAATATTACGCCGGGCTGTCCGGTATGGATGGGACCGACTGGATATGAAGGAGCCATTTATGAATAAATTAGTACCGGTATTGGCAAATCAGTTTGAAGAGATATTTCCGGTTCTGGAGGCTCAAAAAGATTATGTGAAAAATGTGATTTTGGCTGAAGAAAAAAGTTTTCTAAATACATTAGGTCAAGGGATTCAGCTTTTCAATGAGATGATTAAAGGGAGTGGAAAACTATCAGGTGAAGATGCATTTAAACTTCATGACACATACGGTTTTCCAATCGATCTAACAGAGTTAATGGCCCGAGAAAAAGGGATTGAAGTTGACTCAGCAGGATTTGATAAACTCATGGAAGATCAGAAAAAAAGAGCAAGAGCAGCCGGTAAATTTGGGGCTTCTGAGAGTGCAGAGATCCATTGGACAACCCTCTCAAAAGAGGAATTTCAATTCACCGGTTATGATGAGTTGATCTCAGAAGCGACGATTAACGCTTATGCAAAAAATGGAGATCAAAAGATGCTGCTTTTGAATCGAACACCATTTTATGCAGAGTCGGGTGGACAAGTATCAGATACCGGAATTTTAGAATTGAATGGTGAAAAAATTAATGTACTTGATGTACAGAAGAGTGCAGATGGATTTATTCACTACGTGGATCAATTGCCCACTAAATTTGAAGGGACAGTTACTGCCAAAGTGGATCGTTCACGCAGAAAAGAGATTGAAAAGCATCATAGTGTGACGCATTTAATGCATGCGGCACTCAGAGAAGTATTGGGGGATCATGTTGTGCAAAAGGGTTCCCTAGTTGCACCGGATCGATTGAGATTTGATTTTTCGCATTTTGAGGCGTTAAGTGAGAAAGAATTGGAGGAGATTGAACAGAGAGTGAATGAAAAGATCCAGGAAAATATTCCACTTCATGAACAGCGAGACGTACCGATTGATGAGGCTAAAAAAAGTGGAGCGATGATGCTTTTTGGCGAGAAATATGGTGATCGCGTGAGAGTCATTACTTTTGACCCTGATTTTTCGATTGAACTCTGTGGCGGAACCCATGTCGATGCAACCGGTGAGATTGGATATTTTCGTTTTATCAATGAATCATCAGCCGCAGCCGGGATTCGCAGGGTTGAAGCAATTGCAGGATTGGTTGCTGATAGACATTTGAGAAGGGAAAAAAAGTTGTTGGAACGAATTAATTCAATGATTGGCGGTCAAAAAGATATTGAGGAAGTAATCAAGGAACTATTTGAGAAGGTAAAAGGGCTGGAAAGAGAACTTCAGGCACTCAAACAGGTTCAGGCTTCAGGCGATTTGGACCAAATACTGGCAAATGGAAAAGAGATTAATGGCGTACAATTAATTTCAGGGACTGTTAGTGATGCTACCATGGATGAGCTCAAACAGATGGGGTATGAAGCACTGGAGAAGTTAAAGAAAGATAGTGTTATTCTGCTGGCATCGGTTGATGATGAGGAACAAAAGGTTTATCTAATGGCGGCGATATCGGATAACTTGGTACAAAAAGGGTTAAAAGCAGGGTCATTAGTCTCCACACTCGGGAAAATTGTGGGAGGTGGAGGGGGCGGACAGCCAAATCTGGCCACTGCAGGAGGTCGATTTCCTGATAAAATTGATGAGGCCATGGAAGCGGCATCGGAGTGGATTCTAAACGAGATATAAAAGGAAAGGAGTTACAGTCTGTAATCTTCTTAAATTTTGGGTATATTTTTAAATCGAATGATAAGGAAGCATTAGTTTAATAGAAGGATATGGCAAATAAAGAACAAGAAGCTATTTTTACACCCATAGGGTTGAATAATAGTGAAAATGGTAAAATTGATAAATCGGTAAAGCTACCTCCGGTAACTAAAAAGAAGCATAAATCCCTTGGACTATCGGAAGATGATGTCATTGAGATGTATCGTCTCATGTACCTGCAGCGCCGTTTTGAAGAGAGAGCGATGCAGATGTATCAAAAAGGTAAGTTTGGAGGATTTTTACATCTTTATATCGGGCAAGAAGCGGTTTCAACCGGTACCGTTTTCGCATTGAATGATGATGATGATATTATTACTGCCTACAGGGATCACGGATGGGGACTTGTACGAGGAATAACTCCAAATGAAGGAATGGCAGAGCTTTATGGAAAAGCTACCGGCTGTTCGAAAGGAAAAGGGGGCTCCATGCATTTTGCCAAAACGGAGAATCACTTTTGGGGCGGTTATGGAATTGTCGGGGGACATATTCCGATTGGTGCAGGTTTGGCATTTGCAAATAAATATCAGGATAACGGACGTATTGCTACTTGTTTCTTTGGGGATGGTGCCGTTGATCAGGGGTCCCTTCATGAATCCATGAATATCGCTCAACTCTGGAAACTTCCCGTTGTCTTTGTTGTCGAGAATAATGGTTACTCGATGGGAACAGCCGCCAGACGACATACAGTGGGTGAAATTCATGAAAGAGCAAAAGGTTATGGCATGAAGAGTGCGCTTTTTAATGGAATGGATGCACTTACAGTTTATGAGAATATGAAAAATATTGCGGATGAAGTTCGTAAAGAGAGTTTGCCTTATTTCGTTGAAATACGGACCTATCGTTACCGTGGACATTCGATGTCTGATCCTCAGAAATATCGTACAAAAGAGGAACTACAAGAGTACCAAAAGACAGACCCCGTAGAAAGAATGAAAAGTTATCTTCTGGATGAAGGCATTGTAAAGCAGAAAAAAATAGATGAGATCGAGGAAGTTGTAGAAAAAGAGGTAATGGACTCAATTGACTTTGCTGAAGAATCTTCATTCCCGGAACCAGAAGCGCTGTATGAAGATATGTTCACGGGTACATCACATTTTCATGATGACAGAAGATAAAGAAGATCAAACCGAATTAATCAATAAGTAGATAGAATATGGCAGTTTTACAATTTAGAGAAGCTCTGATGCAAGCGATCGATGAGGAGATGGATCGTGATGAGAAGGTGTTTATAATGGGGGAGGAAGTTGCTGAATATAATGGAGCATATAAAGTAACCGAAGGACTCCTTGATAAATATGGTTTTAGAAGAGTGATTGATACTCCAATTTCAGAGTTGGGGTTTTCAGGTATTGGTGTCGGTGCGGCGATGAACGGGCTTAGGCCGATTGTCGAATTCATGACATTCAATTTTGCAGTATTGGCTGCAGATCAGATCATAAATCACGCATCTAAGGTTCGATATATGTTGGGCGGACAGGCAAGCGTACCGATCGTTTTCAGAGGCCCAAATGCGTCAGCAGGCCAGTTAGGTGCAACTCATTCTGTTGCATATGACTCAATGTATGCTCATTTCCCCGGGCTATCTGTTATCTATCCGTCTGAACCGGATGATGCCAAAGGTTTATTGAAGTCTGCCATCAGAAGTGATGACCCGGTACTTTTTATGGAATCTGAGCAGATGTATGGTTTGAAAGGTGAAGTTTCTGAAGCAGAAGACTACACCATTCCAATTGGCAAGGCTAAAGTGAAACGTGAAGGGAGTGATGTCACAGTCGTTGCATCCGGAAAAATGTATCATATTGCGAAACAGGCGGCGTCAGAACTTGAAAAAGATGGAGTTGAAGTTGAAATTATTGATCCACGTACGATTAAACCGTTTGATATTGAAACCGTTGTAAATTCAATCAAAAAAACCAATCGCTGTGTCATCGTTGATGAAGCACATCCTTTTGGTGGAATGGCAGCTGAAGTAGGATTTTTAATTCAAAGAGAGGCTTTTGACTATCTGGATGCACCCGTTCAACGAGTAACATTGCCGGACGTAAATGCACCTTTTTCGAAACCGCTTTTTGATCTATGGCTACCGGATGCCAAAAATGTCATTGAAGCAGTGAATACAGTAACATATAGAAAATAATTTAAGTGAGAAGGCAGAAAGCAGAAGGCAGAAGAGTTAATAAGCACTTTATATATTCAATTATGAAGGTACTTTAAATAAGAAAACTTTTGCCCTTTGCCCTCTGCCTTCTCACTCCTAAATAAACCCAAAACATTTTACCAGACTTAAAAACGAGATATGGCACAGAAAATTGAGATGCCCAAGTTAAGCGATACCATGGAAGAAGGTGTCATCGCAAAATGGAATGTCAAAGAAGGGGACAGTGTAAGTTCCGGTGACGTGATTGCTGAAGTTGAGACAGACAAAGCAACCATGGAAGTTGAAGTTTTTGACGATGGAACCATTCTAAAAATTTTAGCCAAAGAGGGTGAAGCCATTCCTTTGGGCGGTGTTATGGCAATTGTAGGGGAAAAAGGAGAGGACATTAGCGAATTATTGGATGAAGCAGGTTCGGAAAATGAAGATTCGAAAAGTGACTCAAAGAGTGAGTCTGCGAGTGAAGGAAAGAGCGAATCAAAAAGTGATGATAAGAAAGAGAAGAAAAAGGAAGAATCCGACAGTGATTCATTTGATCCTATTCTTGGCGACATGAATGGGAGCAATGGAAAGAGTAAGACAGAAAAAGATAAAAAGCCGGACGCGAAATCGGATGATGGCAGAATCAAAGTCTCGCCACTGGCCAGGAAAATGGCAGAAGAGAAAGGGATTGAATTAGGAAATGTGAAGGGGACCGGGCCTGATGGGCGCATTATTAAAAAAGATATAGAAGGGTACAAACCGGCAGAGAAATCAGCAAAAAGTGCACCGGTTGCAACGTTTGATTCTGAAGAGTCAGAAGACGTTAAGATTTCACAAATGCGAAAAGCAATTGCTCGCAGATTATCAGAAAGCAAATTCACGAACCCTCATTTTTATGAGACCATAGATATCAATATGGAGCATGCTATGAGTGCACGTTCTAAATTGAATGAAGTGAGTGATGTAAAGATCAGTTTTAATGATATCGTTGTGAAAGCTTGTGCTGTTGCATTGAGAAGACACCCGGCGGTAAATTCATCCTGGATGGATGATGTCATACGGAAGCATGGTGACGTGAATGTAGCTGTTGCAGTTGCAATTGATGAGGGATTGATGACCCCCGTAATTCGTCATGCAGACAAGAAAAATCTTAGACAGATTGGTACAGAAACAAGAGAGTTAGCTGGACTGGCCCGAGACCGAAAGCTTCAGCCCGAACAGATGGAGGGAAGCACATTTACAATCAGTAATTTAGGAATGTTTGGTATTGAAGAGTTTACTGCAATAATCAATCCGCCTAATGCATGTATATTAGCAGTTGGAGCTATTCGAAATGTACCGATCGTCAGGGACGGTGAAGTCGTTCCGGGACATATGATGAAAGTAACGCTTTCCAGTGACCACAGAATTGTTGATGGAGCCAAAGCTGCAGAATTTCTGACGACTCTCAGACAACTATTGGAGAATCCGTTAAGTATGCTTCTGTAAGATTAGAATACACCTGAAGATATCTATGTTTTTTTGCCGGGACGTTTCTCAATTCTGATCTATGGGACGTGTGAAGTCTATATTTTAAAACAAAAACGAACTTGTACCCGTACATTGCCTTCTTGTCAAGGTCTTGTAAATGACGTCCGGGCTGTATCGGCAGACAAGCTCCCAAATACTCCAATCCCTCCTTCAATATTGTAGATAAGGTTTGGAATTTCACCGGGTGATAGGGTGGAACCGCCCAGTTGGACTTGCTGAGATCTCACTAAATCTGCCAAATTCTTGTCCACATTATTGATCACAATTTTAGAATCACCATAAAAAGCTACCCCAATCCAGGGAAATCGAAGTGTGATTGTCTGATCAGAATTAATCTCAAAATTACCTTCATTGATTAGACCGGATGAATTAATTACTACTTCTTGGAGATCAATATTTTCGTTATCAAATGAGGCGCGATAAAAAGGCGTTAAATTTTCAATAGTGGGGTCTTCTGCGATTGTACTAAAAACAAAAACATTTTGAAAATTCGTTCTTTTAGGTGCTGAAACGGTTATTTCAATCTGATCAGTTGACTGATATACAACTTCATCCGGGATATCATTTAAGATTTGAATTTCGTCCGGAATGGTTGTAAAAGCCTGAATTATTTCCGGTCGGTCATTGAAGTCGATATCCAATCTGTAAGTAGCACTGGGTATCACTTTGTGTGGGGATGTTGTTATATATGAATCATTTGTCAGGGAGAAGTAATAGTTAAACTGATCTGAATCATTTCCATTTTCATCCAATAGGGTAACCCGAACATTTGCATTTTGAACAATTACGGACTCACGGTTATACTCAACATCAACCGGTGAGGTGGTGGTAATATGGATTTCGGGCAATGGGTTATTGGCTACTGCGTAGGCTTCTACAACAATGATCTCCCGGTAATCTTCCTGATTGTAAATGTCACAAGAAGAGATGATCAAAAAAAGTGATATTAGTGCCAGAGATATACTTTTCAATTTCTTTGGATGAGTTGATTTGGTATTATTTATTGTCAATTCGTTTTCCATATTGGTTCCTTTAAAAATTGACGGTATATGAGATAGATGGAATGATGGGTAAAAGATTTACATCCGTTCTCTCTACCGGATTTTCGTCGAAATCGTAATTATAAAACCAGACATTTCTTCTGGAATAGACATTAATAATCTGTATTTGCCACTCTGCATCCCCAATCTGAAAAAATGAACCAAAACGGCTGAATGAAATATCCAGCCTATGGTAAGATGGAAGTCGTGATCCATTGATATTACCAATTACAAATGCATTTCTTGATCCACCATCCCACGGTATTCCATTAAACTGTGTCCGTCCAAGGGGTTCGGTATATGCCTGGCCAGTCGCATAACTAAATACGGCATTCACACTCCATCTGGTCGATAGTTTATAGCTTGAAACTATGTTCAAATCGTGTGTGCGATCATATTTTGGTGGATAAAACCTTGCTTTCGTAGGGTCGTCCAGAACCGGCGCATTGAATCCGGGGAATTTTCTCCGGGTTATGCCATAGGTATAACCTACAAATCCTGTTAGCGGACCCTTCTGTTTTTCAAAAAAAAGTTCAAGCCCATATGCATATCCATCTCCAAACCGGAATAGTTCATTATAATCCAAACCAGCAGGGTCACTTATAAATGGATCCAATTCAAAGAGGTCTCGCATTGTCCTGTAATAAATTTCTACATCAAATCCATAGTCTGGAATTGGAATCGTTTTTACACCGACCACAAACTGATCTCCATAGGAGGGAGGGACCCCTTCATCTGACGTAAGCCATAAATCAAAACCGGAAAAGGCTTCATTTGAGATCAAGGAGAGATACTGATTATACCTGCCGTAAGCCGTTTGAAATCGTAAACGGTTATTTGGCCTGAACTCGGCTGATAGACGCGGTTCAAGCCTTGTATAATTGCCTTCAGAAAAGGAATTGAGCCGAATACCCCCATTAAATACCCATTTTTCTGTAGGTTTCCATTCATCCTGAACATATGCTGATAGGTATTGAGATCTGATCCGGTTATTAAATGTGGTTTGATTATCGAACTGATCTTTGAAGCGCAGCTGTATATTCCCTCCCCAAACACCCAGAGATAAGGTGTGTCTTTCGTTTGGAATATATTCCAGATCACCTTTAAACGAGAAGTCAAGAATATCGTTGTCACGTTCAAATGGAGTTCCTGCGATTTCAAATGTTGGCTGATTGAAATATCGTGAACCGGTGAGAGTAAAAAATCCAAATAACTGGTCATTAAAAATACGACGCCATTGAGTGGTGACCGTTTGATTTCCATATTTGAGGTTTATTAGGGCGTCATCTTGAAAAGGTATTGTGACACTATCGTTGCCTGAATAAAAAGCCAATGAAAACCGATCGTTTTGGGACGCATCAAAATTCAATTTCCCATTGATGTCATAAAAGTAAAATTTACTGGGCACACCATCTACGGATTGTCTTAATATTGCAAGAAGTGGCTCCAAGGTTGATCGCCGAACCGCCAGCATCCATGACCCTCTTTGAAAAGGTCCTTCAATAGAGGCTCTTGAAGCTAAAAGCCCTAAGCTGACCGATCCCTGTGGTTCAACACGATTTCCATCTTTGTTATAAACAGAAAGCACAGAGCCAATTCGGCCGCCAAACTTTGCCGGATATCCTCCTTTGTAAAGACGGACATCTTTTACGGCATCCGGATTAAATGTTGAGAAGAAACCAAAGAAGTGAGTAGGGTTATAAACTGTAGTTTCATCAAGCAGGATGAGTGTTTGATCCGGACTTCCTCCACGAACATAGAGTCCGCTGGAAAAATCAGAGGCTGCTTTGACACCCGGTAAGAGCTGGACAGATCGAAACACATCCGGTTCAATGACAGAAGGGAGATCCGTGATGAGTTGAGTTGCAATTTGTGCAGTACCAATATTGCGAATCTCTTCTTCATCCACTTCAGCTGTCACGACAAGAGCATCCAGCTGAACACCTTCAGGAGTGAGTTTTATATCCATTCGAAGGTTTTGTCCGGCCTCCAGTGTAATCTCAATATCAGATCGTCGGTATCCGATATATGAAGCAGCTAACGTATAGGTACCGGGGGGAATATTTGTAATCGTGAAATAGCCGGATGTGTTTGTAGAAGCTCCTCTATTCATCTCAACAAGAGCTACATTAGCCAAAATCAGTGTTTCTCCGGTTAAACTGTCTGAAATGTAGCCATTTACGGATGCCGTCTCTTGTGCTGATGCAACAGGCAATAGAAACAGGGAGATGAATATGGAAAATAGAATCTGTTTGAAATCCAAGATGATAGCACTAAAATTATTGATGATATGTTCTCTTTTAGACGTATTTGAAGCAATAAAGTTATGATAAATTGCCCGATAATTTATTTAAAGTGTATAAATCATAATCACATAACGACAAGTCATAAACTGTGTCACTATGACTGTTAAACACAATGATAAGAATATCGTTCAATATTCGTTATCTTTAGGAAGCAATTGGTTTGTTGGGCTTTAATCATTGTTGATTGAGGCAGATAAATCAAGATATAAGTTCTTTTACATAGTGAGATTGTCAAAATGGGGGTGTACAGGATTCGACGGGTTGTGTACATTCACAGGTTGCATGCCGAGATTGTCCGATGAATCTCGTAAAAAAATCATCATGGAATATTGTAATTGACAACAATTACTCATACCGACTCGCAGCTTAAACTGACGAGTCCGTTCCATCAGGTGCCTGTCCATAGGCCCTGTTTCGGAGCGTCGACTTAAATGGACTTTTCCGAAGTGCGCGTCTGCCGCATGGCTGGAGAACTTAAAGCAGAATAGGATGGAGTTGCTTTGCTGTTGAGCACTGCTCTATCCGAAACTTAATCAACAGCTAAGCATGTAGATATTTGCTGGGTTGCCTTCTCGGACCGGGGTTCGACTCCCCGCACCTCCACTTTACCAGAACCCAACTTTGATTCATATCAGAGTTGGTTTTTTTATTTTGATGATTGGGCAAATTAAAAGAACCGGCTTTTGCA
>DEMS01000020.1 GCA_002359315.1 Bacteroidetes bacterium UBA2664
ATGTTGTGCAACAGACACCTGCAACGGGATAACGGTTATCTTAAAAGAGTTACCCGAAATTTCTTAATGTCTCTTCAGTAAAAACCGTAAACGGGTTCCATTCTCCTGATATTCCATTTCATCAGAAAGTTCTTTAAGTAAAAAAACTCCTCTTCCGCCATCTTTCAATAAATTTTCTTCTGCGAGCGGGTTGTCCTGTTCAGAAGGCTGAAATCCTGCACCTTCATCCTTAACCATCGCGACCACTTCACTATCAGAAATCTCTACAACAATTTCAGCAGTTTTGTTTGGATTCAGTTCATTGCCGTGTTCAATAGCATTGGTAACAGCCTCACTCAGCAGCAACATCAAATTTCCTGAAATTTCGTCATCAAGTTTGCATTTTTTCTGCAGGTCATCTACAAAATCAGGTATTTTTTCGGACTCTTCGTATGTTGACTTTAAATTTAGCCGGAATATCTGTCTGGACATTTTAATAATTAAGTGAGTACACTAAGCGTATATACCTCTCATCTTTAAAGTTGTTGCCACACGATCTATTGAATAGACATAGGCGGCTTGCCGTAATGTTATTTTGTGCTTTTCACTCACATTATAAACATTATCAAACGCATTTCTCATCATTCTATTTAATCGGCGATTTACTCGTTCTTCTGTCCAGAAATAACCCTGGCGATCCTGAACCCATTCAAAATAAGAAACAGTTACGCCTCCTGCATTAGCTAAAATGTCCGGAATCACCATAATTCCATTCTGTTCTAAAATAGAGTCTGCATTTGCTGTAACGGGTCCATTGGCACCTTCTGAAATAATTTTGGCTTTAATGTTACCTGCATTGTGCTTACTGATCTGATCTTCTTTTGCCGCAGGTATGAGTACATCACAATCGATCTCTAACAACTCCGAGTTACTGATCAAATCCGCGTGCGGATATCCTTCGAGAGAATTGTTATTGGATTTAATGTAATCAAGGGCATGTGGGATATCAATTCCCGCTCTATTTACATATCCGCCACTTACATCACTTATAGCGATCACTTTAGCTCCCTGCTCATACATCAGCTGTGCAGAAACACTGCCCACATTCCCAAATCCCTGGACAGCAACGGTAACTTTGTTGGGCATCAATCCAAGTTTGTTCAATGCAGCCAGCGTAACAGTTACGACTCCTCTTCCGGTAGCTTCTTTTCTCCCTTCAGAACCTCCAAGAATGATAGGTTTACCGGTCACAACCGCAGTTTCAGTGCGCTGTGCATTCATACTGTACGTATCCATTATCCAGGCCATTACCTGCTCATTTGTATTCATATCCGGAGCAGGTATATCCCGATCGGGACCGAACACATCCAGCAGATTCGCTGTATATCTGCGGGTAAGTCTCTCCAGCTCCCCCAACGAGAGTTCTTTCGGATTGCATCGGATACCCCCTTTTGCTCCTCCGAAAGGGACATTCACAACCGCGCATTTCCACGTCATCCACGCAGCAAGTGCTTTCACTTCTTCAAGATTAACGTCAGGTGAAAATCGAACGCCTCCTTTCGACGGGCCCAAAACATTATCATGAATCACTCGAAACCCTTCAAAAACTTCAATCTTACCGCTATCCATAATAATCGGAACGGAAACGATAACTTGTTTTACAGGGCTCGCGAGATATTTGAACAGGCCTTCATCCAGCTCTAAAATTTCAGCTGCAAAACGAAATCGCTCCATCATCGATTCAAATGGGGATTCACTGTCTAGAATAGGGCCCGGTTCTTTATAAAATCCGGTGTTGTAGGAACTTTTTTTGGGGCTCATAAAATTTCTTTGGAAGCGCTTGTTTGAGTTATATTAACAGTAATAGCATGATATTGGTTGAAAAATACAGGCTTTTTATACAAGGAAAAATTCTTTTTTCTACTTTTTCTATTGCCCGGACGATCTTATAGATAAACCAAGAATCTATCTGTACGGGTGGGATTCATGAATTGATTCAGTCAATCAGAACGAAAATCTTGATATTTCAGTTGAATTTTTAAATAAAATAGCCCATAATTGTGTATTCAAAAATCAATAATATTACGTTCTCAGAAGAGATTTAACGAATTCAGGTAATGAATAGTGACGTACTTGTACTAAACCAAGACTATCAGCCATTAAGTGTCTGTTCAGTGCAGAGGTCAGTCAAGCTGGTTTTTCTGGAGAAAGCTGAACTGCTGCACGATGATCCGGATAAAGTAATTCGGACAGTGACGGAAGATTATTCATACCCCTCTGTAATACGATTAAAACGATACATTCGATTACCTTATTCCAAGATCGCACTCTCCCGAAAAAATATTATGAAGAGAGATTCACAGACTTGTCAATATTGTGGTGTGAAGTCAGATCTTACACTGGATCACGTTTTCCCGAAGAGCAGAGGTGGATTGGATACATGGGAAAACTTAACGACCGCCTGCAATCACTGCAATGTGAGAAAAGGGAATCGCACACCGGAAGAAGCAGAGATGTCACTGAGAGTGAAGCCATACCGTCCGATACATATCACCTTTTTCCAAAATCTTTTGGGTGGGGTCAGGGAGAATTGGAAGCCTTATCTTTACATGAAATAGCTGTTTCGAAAGCCATTGATCGATTTAAATGCCATTTACCATCTCATTTGAGGTATAAACGAAAACAGATCTCTCTGCGTTAGACACTTTGAGCATATGGTGTATAGAATTCTTATTTTTAAGCACCAAAATCCAATAGTAGATTATGAATAAAAAAGGACGTGTTCTTGTTGCAATGAGTGGCGGTGTTGACTCATCCGTTGCTGCAGTGATGTTGCATAATCAAGGATATGAAGTGATCGGCATTACGATGAAGACCTGGGATTACCATCGAAGCGGTGGGGATAGCGGGAAAGAAACGGGTTGTTGCACGGTAGAATCAATGAATGATGCACGACATATTGCCGTAAAATATGGGTTTAAACACTTTATCGTAGATATCAGAGATGAGTTTGGCAATTGGGTCATTGACCGGTTTATAGAAGACTATACCAGTGGCCGCACTCCCAATCCCTGTGTACTTTGCAACACACATATCAAATGGGCTGCACTTCTCCGCCGGGCAGATAACTTAGGGTGTGATTATATTGCAACCGGACACTACGCCAATGTTCGGGAAGAGAATGGCCGTTTTATTATTTCAAAAGGAAAAGATCATAACAAAGATCAATCATACGCACTATGGGGTGTAGAACAGAAACATCTGGAGAGAACTATTTTCCCGCTTGGGAAATATCATAAAACAGAAATCCGTCAATTTGCGGAAGATTATGGTTTGCTTAATGTTGCAACAAAACCGGATTCCTATGAGATCTGCTTCATTCCCGATAACAACTACCATCGATTTTTAAAGGATAGGGTTGAAGATTTAGAGGAACGGGTGAGTGGCGGCCTGTTTGTGGATACAAAAGGAAAAGTAATTGGTGAACATAAAGGATTTCCTTTTTATACGATCGGGCAAAGAAGGGGTTTGAACCTCCCAATGGGGAAACCTGTCTATGTCACCCACATTGATGCTGAAAAGAATATCATTACTGTCGGTGAAAAAGAGGATTTAATCAGTACAACCTGCCGTGCTAAAGAGGTAAACTTCATCAAATTTGATTCAATTCCGAATGGGGAGATGGAAATTACAGGGAAAATCAGATATAATGATGACGGAGCCCTGGGCAAGGTAAAGGTACTATCTGATGATGAGATAGAAGTTCATTTTCCGGCCGGAAGAGAAGCCATTACTCCCGGCCAGGCAATTGTTTGCTACGATGGTGAGGATGTAATTGCAGGTGCCTGGATTCACAAGGTGAATGTGAGCATGAACCAAGAAGCTGAAATGGAGGCTTGAAACATTGCATACTAAAATCAGTATGATGTTGTATTCCTTCGTTTGTAACGAAATAAAATCATAAAACAGATCCAATGAAACCATTTCTCTTTTCACTTTTATTTAGTTTCATCATTCCATTGTCTTCTATAAATGTAGCCATGGCTCAATTTGAAGGGGAAATTATATATCATATGATCGATCCGTCTGAGGAGAATAGTGACAGCAGCAACATGCTTCTCATGTTTACAAAAAATCGTATTTACGTCAATACCAGCAACGATGTAAATATGATGGCCGGACTCAGTACCAGTGGTATTTTAGTCAGGAATGACCATCAGGATTTTGTGCTGACAATCGATAACAACGAAGGCCTGCAAATCGCCAGAAGTGAACTCGAAAATTTATCGTCTATGCTCAATCGTCTTCAGGGAAGAACGGCTGTGCAGCAGAAACCTTTCCCGTGGGATGAAAAGGTTGTAGAAACCGGTAACAGCCAAGAAATTCAAGGATATAGTGCTCAGCAATTTATTCTAAACGGAGATACGGCGGACGAGTATGTATCGATTTGGCTGACAGATCAGATAAAAGTGAATTGGGGTTTGTTGCTTGAAGCATGGAATTCAACAGGAAAGTATCAATTTGATAATGAGATACCGATTGAAGTTGTGATGAATCAAACCAGTTTTCCACTTTTAATTGAAGTTTATCGTGAAAACGAAGTTGTATTCCTTGCAGAAACTGTATCTATCAATACTGATCAATTTGACAGATCAAAAGTGGAGATTTCATCAGATATGAAACTATTGAGTTTCACCGACCTAATGATGAACATTTTCCGTCAACAGAGATAAAATAGATGTTGAACCGCCTTTATCAGCTACTGCTCATATTTCTGATTTTTTCCGGGTGCAGTATTTTAAAACCTGCTGATTCACTGGAAAACCCGGCCAGTCTCAATCCGGATTCAGAAATTGCAGCGTTGCTGAATGCATATCGGCCGGGAGTAGATGCAGTGATGGATAAGCCCATTGCGGTAGTTAAAGATACCCTGCGTTTCGATAAGCCGGAAAGTGCACTTGGCAATATGGCTGCTGACGCACTCCGGTTCCGCGCCGCACTGGAGCTACGTAAGTTTGTTCATCTTGGGATTATTGGTGAGGGATCATTCAAGACCTATTTAATTCCGGGAACACTCACATTAGGGGATGTTTATGAGTTTATGCCTTATGAAAATCATCTGGTAATTCTTCAACTAAAAGGGGATCAAGTTATTGAATTAATTGACCAGGTGGCGTCGGTCGGAGGGGCCCCTGTCAGTGGTGCACGATTCAGAATTGATGCGGATAATCGTGCTCGCGGACTCTTGGTGAATGCTGAAGTTGTGGATCTGAATAAAGAATATTTAGTTGCAACATCCAGTTGGGCTGCGAACGGAGGAGATCAATTCCCGGCACTTTGGAATGCGGCCGGCAGAATCGATTTGGATCTCTCTGTAAAGGATCTCTATGTCGATTTTTTTCAAGGAAGATCGGAACTCTACAATGAAACAGATGGGAGGATTCGATGACGATCTCAAGAAAAGAGTTTTTAAGAAGAACAGCCTTATTTGCAGCCGGGTCTGTTCTGCCTTTGGGGACTGTATCAGCTTCATCCGGGTTGCTGCGAAGTGATGAAATTACAATTCTATACACCAACGACACCCATGCCAGACTGGATCCATTCCCAAAAAATGCAAAAGAATTTGCCGGGTTGGGAGGGATCGCAAGGAGAGCTTCCCTAATCAAAAGAATCCGGGATCTGCAAAAAAATGTACTGCTTCTGGACGCCGGAGATGTATTTCATGGTTCTACATGGTTCGAAGTGTATGGAGGGAGTGTCGATTTTAAACTGATGACAGAGATGAACTATGATGCAATGGCTATTGGAAATCATGAATTTGATAGAGGACCGGATGGTTTTGCCGATGCTGCCGGACATGCAGGATTTCCATTTTTAGCAGCAAATTATATTGTCAGAAACACGCCAATGGCTCCTTTTGTTCAAAGACAAATCGTGAAAGAATTTGATGGATTTAAAATGGGTATATTCGGCTTGGGCATTGAGTTTGATGGCGTTATTGATCGCTCACTCACCGGATCAATACGTGCTGCTGATCCCATCAGAAATGCAGCGCAAATCACCGGATATCTTAAAAATTCTTTGCAATGCGACTATATCATCTGTTTAAGCCATCTGGGTTATCATTATTCAGATGCAAGAGTAGATGATTATGATATCGCCCATTCTGTGGATGATATTGATCTGATAATTGGCGGACATACTCACACTTTTTTAGATACACCGACTGTAGTTCAAAAAGAGTCCGGTAAACGTGTCTATATCACACAAATGGGTCATGGCGGTGTTCGATTGGGCAGAATTGATTTGAATAATCTGGGTGTCACGTCAGATTATAATCTTCACGCACAATACTATACGATCGGCGAAGAAGAGTAGTCTCTGTTGCAATAAGTACTGAATCCTTGTAATTTCAACCCGTCTAAAAGTAAGAAGTACCTATTAATAAAAATGCCGTTATTAATTATAAACCAATGAGATACGTACGTTATCTACTTATCATTTCTGTATTCATTCTGCTTGCCCCCATCTATAGTATTGCACAAGACAGTGATTCTGACAGTCGCACATTTGGCGATGATCTTCAATTTCCGGCACTGCCATTCTATAGTTATGGATCCGGGCTTGGCCTGACCACTCCGGACAGTACGTTTCGGTTGAATATTCGATTCAGAATGCAAAACAGAGTCACTTTTGTAAATGAAGAGGATGATGAATCCATTGAAGCAACCGTACGCAGATTGCGCCTACGGTTTGATGGATTTGTTGGCGATCCGCGTTTTTTATATGCCATTCAACTCTCCTTTTCTCCGGGGGATGTCGGAGAGATCAATGATGGAGATAATATTAATATCATCCGGGATGCGGTTTTTTTCTATCAACCCAATAATCAATGGAATATTGGGTTTGGCCAGACAAAACTCCCCGGAAACCGTCAGAGAGTAAATTCCTCAAGCGCACTGCAGTTAACCGACCGTTCTATAAATAACGCCAGGTTTAATATTGACCGTGATTTTGGATTATTTGTCTATTATATCAACGATGACCCCGATATTTTTTCTTATAATATCAAATCAGCGATAAGTATCGGAGATGGCAGGAACTGGACTCAAAACCCAAGCACCGGTTTGGCTTATACGGGTCGAATAGAACTATTTCCTCTTGGATCCTTTTTAAACAACGGAATGCTTTTTGAAGGGGATTTGGTCAGAGAACAAACGCCAAAAATACTATTGAGCAGTACGTATCATTTCAATGATGGGGCACAAAGAGAAAGAGGACAGTTGGGCAACAGCCTGTTTCAGCGAAGAGATCTCACATCATTTCACCTGGATGCAATGTTAAAATACAATGGATGGGCTTTTCAAACCGCTTATCTAACCCGATCAACAGATAATCCGATCACCGTTAATCCTGCAAATTCAAATGATTTTCGATATGTATTTTCCGGGAGCGGTATCGATTTTCAGTTGAGTTATCTCTTTACCAATAATTTTGAATTGATTGGGAGATATTCAACTCAAACTCCGGATGATGAAATAAGAGTTCGATTCCCAAAAATTGATCAATACAGTTTTGGGATTACACGGTACATATGGGAGCATGCACTGAAAATACAGTCTGAATTGACCTACAGTGATCATACATTTCTCCAGTCACAAACATCCAGCAACTGGTATCTGAGATTCCAGATTGAGATTGGGATTTAAACAAAGTGGATTCCTACTCTGTGAATCTATTGTCGCCGTGTGGTAATAACAATAACGCCGTTTGCACCGCGAACTCCGTATAGGGAGGCATCACTGCCTTTTAAAACATGAACCTGGGCAATATCCCGCACATTCAACATCCCATTAACAGTTAAGTAATTGGTACCGACTGCCTGTCCATCGATTACATACAGGGGTTCGATTCCGGAATTTATAGAAGAAACTCCCCGAACAGTGATCGTTGGATTGGATGATGGGCCGGTTATATTCACACCCGAAATGCGATATAAAAAGTCCACAAGATTACGGAAATTATCAGGCTGATTCACGACTGCATTATCAACTGTTTCAGTAGCAATTACAGAACCATTATTATCTACAGTAGATTCTGATGTTGAGCATCCTATGATAGATACGATAAAAAGTGTAATAAGTAATAAGATTGCTTTTTTCATGGCAATTAAATTTAATTGGATTCTGTAATATAAATAACGCAAAATTCGAGCTTATTGTATATCAACAAGTTACTTAATTTTACTGTATGATAAACGATTCATTATTTCCTTGAATTAAAAACCCGGTTTGATTCTGAAAAATCAAGTTATTTAACCTTCACCGGGTGAGTCCATCCATAAGAATCATTCTGTTTACCATACTGGATTCCTGTGATACTGTTAAACATTTTTTCGGCAAACGGCCCTATTTTTTCACGATCCAAACTGATGCTTTCTCCATCGTGATGGATATGCCCAACCGGAGAGATCACTGCGGCGGTACCGGCCCCGAAGATCTCATTGAGGCTGCCATCTTTATGTGATTGAAACAGTTCATCAATGGATATTTTTCTCTCTTCAACGTCCATACCCCACTCTTTAGCCAGTGCTAAAACCGATGAGCGTGTTATACCGGGAAGGACTGTTCCGGCAAGGGGTGGAGTAATGAGTTTATTGCCCATCTTGAAAAAGATATTCATGGTTCCCACCTCTTCAACAAACTTATTTTCAATAGCATCAAGCCAGAGAACTTGGGTGAAACCACTTTCCTGGGCTTTTTTTGCAGGCAAAAAACTTCCGCCATAATTCCCGGCAGCTTTCGCTTCGCCTGTCCCGCCTTTCACAGCTCTTACATATTTACTAGAAGTAGTAAGGGATACAGGATTAAACCCTTCACTATAATATGCGGCTACCGGACTTGTTATGATATAAAAATGATATTCTGAGGATACTTTAGCAGCCAAATACTCCTCAGATGCAAACATAACCGGGCGAATGTAGAGCGCATGTCCGTATTCTTTGGGAACCCATGGGTAGTCCAGCTTAAGCAACTCCTCAAGTCCGGAAATAAAAACAGACTCCTCTATTTCAGGCATGCACATGCGCCGGGCAGAATTGTTTAAGCGCTTGTGATGGTCAGCGGGCCTGAATAAATGAATCGTATTATCATTAGCGTAATATGCTTTCATTCCTTCAAAAATGGCCTGTCCATAGTGAAGAGCCATCATTGAAGGCCCAAAACTAATCTTAGCATAGGGTTTGACTTCTGCAGTTTGCCATTTTCCATTTTTATAAACCATTTCAAACATATGGTCTGAGAAAATTCTGCCAAATTGCAGATTATTAAAATCCAATTCAGAAATTCTTGAATGCTCGCTCTTTGTGATTTTGATTTTCATAATAAAATTTAATTTTAAGCTAATTTCATAGAACAAAGATAAGGCGAAATTATTAATCTGTTGATGCTTTTAATAAATATTTACCGGAATATTTAAAAACCTGTTTTAGATTGGATTCATCACATTCAATCAGGTAGTTTTAAAAATATGTTTATTATTAGCTTCAATGATAAGAAAATCAAAAAATGACTAACAATATGAGAAAACAGATTTTTATACTGTTAATAGTTACACTTTTTATGGGGGTTGATCAAGCTCAATCTCAAACCAGAAATGATATCACTCCACACATATTGCCCATGCGTGAGCGTGCAGTCGTTATGGACCGATGGACTGAGCAGAGATTAAATCAAGTAGTTCCACAACTATTGAGGAGAGAGGAGATAGATATGTGGGTTCTGGTTGCCAGGGAATACAATGAGGATCCGGTACTTTTAACGATGTTACCGGCTACATGGCAGTCATCGCGCCGTACAACCATTTTGGTGTTTTTTGATCCCGGTAACGGAGCAGAAGTTGAACGCTTCGCCGTGGCCAGATATAATATCGGGTTTTTTGAGACACAGTGGTATCCGGAGGAGGAGCCGGATCAGTGGAAACGTCTGGGTGAACTGATTGAAGAGCGAAATCCACAGAAAATCGGAGTTAATATTTCAGAACATTTTGCCACGGCAGATGGCATCAGTTTTACCGATTATCAAAATCTAAGAAACAGCTTATCACCTGAATTTCAGGAGAAAATCGTATCTGCTGAAAATCTCTCGGTAGGCTGGCTGGAAACGCGGACAGCAGAGGAGATGATTGTATATCGTCAGATAAATCGAATTGCTCATCATATAGTTGATGAGGGATTGTCTGAGGCGGTTATAACACCGGGTGTTACCACTACAGAAGATGTATCCTGGTGGTATCGGGAAAGAATACGAGATCTCAATCTAACAGCATGGTTTCACCCTTCTGTATCTATATCCAGAAGTGATGCGCCGGCTCATAGCGGCGACTTCTCCGATTCTGTGGAGAGTGATGTTATCATGCCCGGCGACCTTATTCACATTGATTTTGGAATCGAATATCTGAATTTATCCACAGATACCCAGCGAAATGCCTATGTGCTGAGAGCGGGCGAGACAGATGCACCCGAGGGATTGAAAAATGCCCTGAAAGTGGGCAATAGACTTCAGGATATTTTAACAAATGAATTTGAAACAGGGCGTACCGGAAATGAAATACTGGCAGCTGCACTGCAGAAAGCAGCCGATGAAGATATAAATGCTACGATTTATACTCACCCTTTAGGATATCATGGTCATGGTGCCGGGCCAACGATCGGATTGTGGGATCAGCAGGGAGGAGTACCCGGCAATGGTGATTACCCGCTTTATCCCAATACAGCACACTCAATTGAGTTAAATGCAGAAGTATATATTCCTGAATGGAACCGAAGCGTCTTGATTATGCTTGAAGAAGATGCAATTTTTGATGGTGAAAACGTCTGGTATATCGACGGAAGAGCTGAAGAATATTATCTGATACCCAGGCAAAAATAGATTCATCAATCAAAAATTATAAAGAATTCTGTAAGGGACACATCATTCCGGTATCTTACAGATTAAGAATCGGACTTTTCAAGCAGTTAAGTAAATTTATATATGTCACAAACAGCCAGGGAAATTCTACAAGAGACTTTTGGGTACAGTAAGTTCCGCCCGCTTCAGGAAGAGATCATCACCGATGTACTGAATGGAAAAGATACACTGGTGATTATGCCTACCGGAGGCGGTAAATCGATCTGTTATCAGATTCCTGCATTGATATTTGATGGGTTAACGATCGTTGTTTCTCCCTTAATTTCATTGATGAAAGATCAGGTTGAGCAGTTGGAGCAATATGGAGTGCCCGCACTGTTTTTAAACAGTACACTCACCCGGGAGCAGTACGCTGAAAATATCTCCAGACTGAGAAATCGTGAAATCAAGCTTCTCTACCTGGCACCGGAAACGTTAATGATGGAGGCTACCCGAAAACTTCTCTCAGAACTGGATGTTGACTGTTTTACCATCGATGAAGCTCACTGTATTTCAGAATGGGGGCATGATTTTCGGCCCGAATACCGGCAGTTGGCCACAGTTCGTAAAGATTTTCCAAATGCTGTTTGCCTGGCACTTACTGCAACAGCTACACCACGGGTTCGGGAAGATATCCAAAAAATCCTGGAGATGAAGTCGTCGGCCACATATGTAGCCAGTTTCGATCGTGAAAATCTATTGTTAAAGATTGTGGATAAAGAGAATCCACTGGATCAAATTCTGGATTTTCTCTACACCAGACAGAAAGATTCAGGAATCATCTACTGTTTTTCCCGACGTCAGGTCGATGAGCTCTATTCCGACCTTAAAGCGGAGGGATATAAGGTGTTGCCCTATCATGCCGGACTCTCAGAGCAGCAACGCACACGCAATCAGGAAGCGTTTATTCGGGATAACGTGAACATCATCGTTGCAACCATTGCATTTGGAATGGGGATCAATAAATCAAATGTCCGATATGTGATTCATCATGATATGCCTCAGAATATTGAATCCTATTATCAGCAAATTGGACGGTCCGGACGTGATGGGCTTCAGGCAGACTGTCTGTTGCTCTATAGCTATGCGGATAAACAGAAAATAAAATATTTTATAAATCAGAAGGAAGGAACGGAAAAAGAGATTGCAGAGAGACATCTGGATCATCTGATAGATTACCTCGAATATGACGGCTGTCGGCGAGTACCGTTGATGGGTTATTTCGGAGAAGAGTATACAAAAAATGACTGTGGTAACTGTGACAACTGCCTGATGCAGGAAGATGATCTTCAGGACCTGACGGTACAAGCTCAAAAATATTTAAGTTGTATCGCCCGAACCGATGAAAAATTTGGGGCTTATCATATAGCAGATATTTTAAGGGGATCCAAAGCAAAAAAAGTTCTTGAAAACAATCATGACCAGCTTTCAACCTATGGGATTGGGTTGGAGTGGTCTAAAAATCAATGGATTCAATTGTCCCGACTGCTGATTAGAAGGAGTTTAGTCGATAAAAATCAAGAGTATGGAAATTTGGTACTGACGGATGATGCAAAATTGGTTTTGGACGGAAAACAGATTGTTCAGGGCTTACTGGACAGAACACAGACTTCTACGGAGGATGATGTACGGGTTAAAACATCCAGTGAGGTTGAAAATCGATATGATGAACATCTATTTGAAGAGTTGAGGAAAAAACGGAAAGAAATGGCGGATGAACAGGATCTGCCGCCCTATGTCATATTTCCTGATACAACGTTAATGGAGATGTCGTATTACTACCCTCAAAGTGAAGAGAAATTAATCGGAATCTATGGAGTAGGATCAGCAAAACTGAAAAAATATGGAATTGAATTTCTGGAGATCATACGCTCATATTGTGAAAAAGAGGAGATTGATGAGAGATCAAAAGGACTCAGTAAAAAAGTGGAAAAATCCAGCAGCGGACAGCAGCATCATCGGGTTGGCAGTGAGTATCAGGCGGGCAAAACCATTGATCATCTTGCCGAGGAGTTTGGGGTGAAACAGGTTACAATTCTGAGCAACCTCAAAAAATACCTGGATGAAGGAAATGAATTAGATCCCGTAAATATTTTAAATGCTTCAGAACTTTCTGAGCGAAAAAAGGATGAAGTATTTGAATCTATGAAAAAAGTTGGCCCGGATTTATTAAAACCCATTTATGAGGATTTGAATAAATCGGTTGACTACGGCGAGTTGAGAATTTTGCAACTGGCCTATTTAGCTCAGAATGGAAAATAACTGTTCATGACTATTTCAGAGTTTATTGATTCTCTTAAAGATTCTCCGCAAGGTTGCTTTAACCCGTGGTATCATAAGGATAAAAAAAATGATTTCATTGAGAATGCCCCTGATATTCGAAGAAATCAACTTGAGACCTATCTGAGTGAACGCCTGGGAAGGGCAAAGTATCTTTTTATTGCGGAGGCGCTGGGTTATCAGGGTGGACATTTTACGGGAATTGCGATGACTTCAGAACGGATCTTACTCGGCCATCAAGTAAAAAAATATGGGGTTGAACCGGATCATGTGTTCAAAGAAATTGAGCCGATCAGAACTAGTAAACCCTCACTCAATAAATTGGGGATGAGTGAACCTACTGCAACGATCATGTGGGGTGCATTGATTGAGCTGGGAATCGATCCCTATGAAGTGGTTCTCTGGAATTCAGTTCCGTGGCATCCGTATAAGAAAGAGAATGGGATGCTGACTAACCGAACTCCATTATCTCATGAAATGGACGCGGGCCTGCATCATCTTAAAAATATATTGAAACTATATTCAGGAATCAGAGTTATTGCAGTAGGGAGAAAGTGTGAAGAGAGCTTAGGACTTTTGGGTGTAGAACATATTGCTGTCCGCCATCCCGCAAATGGCGGTGCCCTTAAATTCAGGAGACAACTCAGTGAGTTGTCTAAATTGTAGGAATATTGTATCAATTGGATATTCGGTTATAAATTTAAATTTTTCACATTCATCACTGTCGGGATTTCTCCTGTTAACCCAACGATTTAAAAAAATTGACTCAGTATTTATGAAAAAAATCATCGCTTTTTTAATCATTACGATCTTAATAATTACCGGGTGTTCCACACTCAGGGATATTGCCAATATTCAACAACCAACCGTTGATTTTAACCGGGTTTCGGTGCAATCATTCACTTTTAATGGCGTAAATCTACTATTTGATTTTGAAGTAAATAATCCTAATCAAGTGGGTGTGGATGCTGAAGAGTACAATTATGAATTTTTTATCAACGATAATTCCTTTGTCAGCGGCAGGCAGGAAGAAAACCTCCGGATTGACAGACGGTCCTCATCATTTGTACAGATCCCGGTTTCACTGAATTTTTCAGAGATTTATAATACGTTTGGTTCTCTGGCCGGACGCGACTCTCTCTCTTACCGAATTGCCTCAGAGATTCAATTTGATATACCGGGCCTTGGAACAAGAATGGTACCTTTTTCAGCAGCCGGGGGGTTACCCATTCCTAAAGTTCCAAATATCGAGTTTGGCGGAATCGAAGTTAAAAATTTATCCTTTTCTGGGGCAGATTTAGAACTGGGTATCCGAATATTTAACCCCAACAGTTTTGGCTTGAATCTGTCGAAATTAGATTATTTATTGAATGTAAATGGCCGGCAGTGGCTGAATGCAAGCATGCTCGAAAGTTTTCGAATCGGTGCTAAGGAAGAAAATATACTGAGAATACCCATTCGACTGAATGCGGCTGAAATGGGATCTGTACTCCGGGAAATGATGGGGGGCTCGTCAGAATTACAGTACGACTTATCCGGGGCTGCAGATATTACTGCCGAAATTGATGAGTTTGATGTGAGCGGGACCTTGCCATTTGAACTATCCGGAACGTATATCACCAATTAATGGTCAAATCATCTCTTCTGAAATAACCGCCGGCCGGTTAAAATCTGGTTAGCGGTTTAAGCGTTTACATAGATAATTTTTTATGTATCTATAACAAATGGAACTTTGTATTCTGAGTGATCATCACAGTTCCATCAATAGGGAGTTTAATCCAACTCTTTTATTGCAGCTGCCAGTTCCTGAAGTGATTTTTTAGCATCTCCAAAGAACATCTGATTTTTATCATCATAAAAAAGATCGTTATCGATTCCGGCATATCCGGGACTCATACTTCGTTTGAATACGATTGTTCTTTTAGCTTCATCTACATTCAGAATGGGCATTCCATAGATTGGGCTTCCTACGGTCGTTTTTGCTGCCGGGTTTACCACATCATTGGCACCGATAATCAGCACTACATCAGTCGATGAGAACTCGGGATTAATTTGATCCATATCATATAACTGATCATATGGGACATCCGCTTCTGCGAGAAGTACGTTC
Organism: Bacteroidetes bacterium UBA2664; assembly: GCA_002359315.1. GTDB lineage: Bacteria > Bacteroidota > Rhodothermia > Balneolales > Balneolaceae > Rhodohalobacter. Next base: position 15,316 of record DEMS01000020.1, read on the forward strand.
ATGTGTCCCGGCATCCGCCCGGCCACCGGGTGAATACCATATTTGACAGTCACCCCTTTATCTTCCAGCAGTGATGCAACTTCTTTCAATACATGCTGGGCCTGTGCAACAGCTAAGCCATACCCCGGCGCAATCACTACTTTTTTGGCATATGAACACTGAATAGCTACATCATCTGCAGTTGTTTGCTGTACCGACCGATCACCCGTATCCGCCACTGCTCCTGCACTATCCCCTCCAAAAGAAGAAAACAGAACACTGGCCAGGGTTCTGTTCATCGCTTTGCACATAATATTCGTCAGGATGAGTCCTGCAGCCCCCACAAGAGCTCCACTGATAATGAGAAGATTATTGCCCAATACAAATCCGGCCATAGATGCTGCAATTCCGGAGTATGAGTTCAACAAAGAGATTACAACCGGCATATCGGCTCCACCAATAGGGAGCACAGTGAATAAACCGATGATCAATGCCAATGCAAACAGGGACCAAAAAATGATTTCAGATCCGGGATCGTAGGCAAACCAGCCTACCAGAATAAGCGCGGCAAATGATAAGGTAAGATTGATATAATTTTGGCCGGGAAGGGCAATTCGTCCACCATTAATGAATCCCTTTAATTTCCCGAATGCCACGAAACTTCCGGTAAATGTGATCGAACCGATTAAAATACTCAAGCCGGTAGTCACGAGTGATTGAGTGTCAAACAGATCCGGGGCAAACCGGGTAAATTCACCCCAAGCTACCAATGCGGAAGCGCCGCCGCCAAAACCGTTAAAAACAGCAACCATTTCCGGCATTGCAGTCATCTGGACTTTTTTAGCAGCAATTGCACCTAAAAGTGAACCAATGACCACTCCGGCTATGATGAATTCAAAACTCACGATCTCCTGATCAAAAAGAGTAATGATGACACCTAAAAGCATGCCAAAAGAGGCAAGCTGATTTCCATTGCGTGCAGTTGCAGGCGATCCCAATCGCTTGATGCCAACGATAAAAAAGCCGGTGGCAACCAAATAGACCAACTGGATGGTATTGGGTATATAGGATTGTAAAAATTCCGGAAGGAATTGGCTCATGGTTACTCCTCCTTCTTCTTAAACATTTCCAACATTCGGTCGGTAACCATGAACCCACCCACGACATTAATCGTGGCAAAAACAATGGCGGCAAAACCGATCCACTGTGCATAAACACTTTCCGGCCCGCCGGCGATGATGAGTGCCCCGATCAATGTAATACCGGATATCGCATTGGCCCCGGACATGAGTGGAGTATGCAGTGTCGGCGGGACTTTTGTGATCAATTCAAACCCCACAAAAGAGGCTAGAACAAAGATAAATAGGTTAAAAATCAGATCTTCCATAATGGAATTTACGCTTGGTTGTAATGGGTATTGGTATTGTTCAGCTGTTATTTTTCACAAAAGGTGAAATCAGGTCCCCATTGTGAGTTACGGTAGCATTTAAAATAATTTCATCATCAAAATTGAATTGAGGCTTCCCTTCATTAATGAGTAGATCCATCAGTGAAAGCATGTTCTTTGAATAGAGTTTACTGGCGTGAAATGCTAAACTGCTTGGAATATTTAACGGCCCCAATACATTCACCCCGTTGTGCAAAATATCCTCACCCGGTTTGGTTACTTCACAATTTCCACCCTGTTCTGCTGCAATATCAACGATAACAGATCCGGGGCTCATATCTTCAACCATCTCCCGGGTAATTAACAACGGAGCCGGCCGGCCGGGAATCTGTGCTGTAGTGATAACAATGTCTGATTTTTTTACATGTTGATGGATGACCTCTCTCTGCTTCTCCTTATTTCGATCCGAGAGTTCTTTTGCATACCCGCCATCTGATTCCGTTTTATCCTCTTCGATAGGTACCTCAACAAATTTTGCACCCAAACTCTCCACCTGTTCTTTTACGACAGGCCGAATGTCAAAAGCTTCAACCACTGCCCCCAAGCGCTTACAAGTGGCTATGGCCTGTAATCCGGCTACTCCGGCGCCAAGTACCAATACCTTGGCCGGCGGTATGGTTCCGGCCGCCGTCATCATCATCGGCAAATATTTGTCCAGTTTATTGGATCCCAATAAAGCGGCTTTATATCCGGCAATATTGGCCATAGAGGAGAGTGCATCCATGGATTGTGCCCGGCTGATTCTGGGAATGGTATCCATTGCCAGCGAAGAGATCTCTTTTTTCTTTAAATATTCAACCAATTCCCCATTTTGGATAGGCCACAAAAAAGCAATCAAAACGGCTCCGGGCTTCAATTGATCCATAACCGATTGTTCCGGAGTTTGAACGGCAAGTAAGATATCACACTGTTTCAAAAGTGACGTTTTGTCCTTTTCAATAGCGGCTCCGGCCTCAACATAAGACTCATCCATGTAGCTGGATGCGACACCTGCTCCGGACTCAACGATCACCTTGAGTCCCATCGATGTTAACTTAGCAACACCTTCAGGCGTAACAGCGACTCGTTTCTCTGTTTTCTCTAACTCTTTAAAAATTGCAACGACCAATACTCATCTCCATTTAGTTGACTCTCAGTAACATAACGAAAATTTTTAAAAATCTAAGTACAACTCAATCTTGGAAGCGATTTTAATTTAAAAAATGTGATTTGTTATGAAAAAGCTATCAGTTTGATAGACAAAATTGACCCAAACATCATTTAAATTTTCTTACCTTAACATCAGTAAAAAGTAAATTACAAAAAATCGGGATATATGAAAGAGATCGAAGGAAAAGTATTTGATGTTGTGATCATTGGAAGTGGTCCGGCCGGATTAACAGCAGCCCTTTATGCAGCCAGGGCCGATTTAAACCCAATCGTTTTTGAAGGGCCTGAACCGGGCGGCCAGTTGATGCAAACAACGGACGTAGATAATTTTCCCGGTTATCCCGAGGGTGTTATGGGGCCCAAAATGATGGAAGATTTCCGGGCGCAAGCAACCCGATTTGGGGCTGATTGCCGCTACGGTTATGTCACGAATATCGATTATGACAAACATCCATATAAATTGACAGTTGATGAGGAGACGACTCTGTTTGCAAAATCAATCATCATTTCGACAGGTGCATCTGCAAAATGGCTCGACCTGCCGAGTGAGCAGCGTCTTCGGGGTAAAGGAGTAAGTGCATGTGCAACTTGTGATGGAGCATTCTTCAGAAATGAACATGTTATCATTGTTGGGGGAGGAGATACTGCAATGGAAGAGGCTCTTTTCCTGACTAAATTTGCGAGCAAAGTGTCGGTTATTCATCGAAGAGAAGAGCTGAGAGCATCCAAAGCAATGCAAAAACGGGCATTTGACAACAAAAAAATTGAATTTGTGTGGAATTCACAGCTGGAAGAAGTATTAGGTGAAAATGTTGTGAAAGGTGTTAAAATCAAGAATCTGAAAAGTGGTGAGATTACCACAATGGAAGATGTGACCGGTGTATTTATAGCGATTGGACACAAGCCGAATACCGACCTTTTTAAAGGGGTATTGACGATGGATGATGTCGGTTATATCCAAACCAAGGGACAATCCACAGAAACGGATCTGCCGGGTATTTTTGCAAGTGGGGATGCGATGGATCCTATTTACAGGCAGGCAGTAACAGCGGCCGGAACAGGATGCCGTGCGGCATTGGATGCGGAACGTTTTTTATCCGATCATGAAAGTGAAGAAGCAATTGCCCAATCACATTGGGGGTAAGTTTAAAGAAATAATTTGGGGAAGGTATGTCTAACGAAAATGGCGTCTGTCTTTGATGAAAACGGACGCCTTTTTTCAAATCTATTTTTTTGACTTTTTGTCTGACTTTGAATCCTTTTCATCTTTCTTCTTCTCATCCGCTTCATCTTCATCTGAGATCTCGATCACTTCAGCATCCACTTCATATTCATCATGAAGATCATCCTCATCCGCCACTCGTTCAACAAGGACAGTAACATCATTTGCCACCAGCAAAACCGCAGTGATTGCTGTGAGTATTGGAGCATAAATCACAAAAAATGCAGCACCTGCAGCTCCGATGCTTAACTGACTTTGAAAAAGAACTTTCCCTTTTTTATTCTGAAGAATCACTCTTTTTGTGTTTCCTTCCTTAATCAATTTTTTAATCTGGGCTAATATTTCCTGGGCTGTCCCCTGAATTTCTTCAAAAATTGTTTTTTCTCTCTTTTCCATCATATTCACCATAGGTTTAAATATTTTTGTAAGGATTAAGTCAAATTCTGTTCATAATACGAGAGGGGAATGGAAAAAGATTCATAAATCATGCTGTCTAGAGTTTACAGTGCCGCAACCATTGGTGTGGATGCCAGAATCATAGAAGTTGAAGTCAATTCAAGTGGAGGAGTTCCCAAATATTTTTTGGTGGGACTTCCTGACCGGGCTGTCAGTGAGTCGCGAGACAGGGTTGAAGCGGCTTTAAAAAATGCAGGGATGGAATTTCCCAGAGGGAAGATTACAGTGAATCTGGCTCCGGCAGATATTCCGAAAGAGGGGAGTGCTTTTGATTTACCCATTGCATTGAATTTATTGGCTGTATCGCATCAGATAAATTCTGAGAAATTAAAAACTTCACTTGTTTTGGGTGAGTTGGCTTTGGATGGGAAACTCAGACCGGTAAAAGGCGTTCTGCCCATGACCGTTGAAGCCAAAAAAAGAGGACTTCAAACGATTCTTCTGCCCAATGATAATGGCCCGGAGGCTGCTGTTGTTGATGGAATAGATGTGATGGCCTTTCAGAATATCCGGGAAGTGATTGATTGGTTTGACGATAACCGAACCCGGAATCCATTGACGATAGACCTTAAATCACTTTTTTACAATAACAGTGAAAAAGAGATGCTCGATTTTGATGATGTGAAAGGCCAGGAGAATGTGAAACGCGCACTGGAAGTAGCTGCTGCGGGTGGACATAACGTAATTTTGGTCGGGCCACCGGGTTCCGGTAAAACGATGATGGCCAGGCGGCTTCCCACAATCCTGCCCCCGTTAACCCTTCAGGAGGCACTTGAGACTACAAAAATTCATTCTGTGGCAGGATTGGTTGAACCGGGAAATTCATTAGTGACGAGGAGGCCCTTTAGAAGCCCCCATCATACTGTATCACCCGTAGCACTGGTGGGGGGAGGGAGTATACCGATGCCGGGAGAGATATCCATGGCACATAATGGGATTCTCTTTTTAGATGAACTGCCGGAGTTTAATCGAAGTGCATTGGAAGTGATGCGCCAGCCTTTAGAAGATGGCACAGTTTCTATTTCACGTTCCAGAATGAGTGTAAGCTATCCAAGCAGGATCATGTTGATTGCATCCATGAATCCTTCCCCAACAGGGGATTGGTTCGATCCATCCTGCGTAAATGGAGCTACCAACATTCAAATGCAGCGATATCTGAATAAAATCAGCGGCCCCCTCTTAGACCGTATCGACCTGCATATTGATGTCGAAAAAGTGAGTTTTAGAGAGCTTTCAGGCAAAGCAAAAGCTGAAAGTTCTGATGCGATCAGATCAAGGGTGATTGAGGCACGGGACATTCAAAGCCGACGTTTTATGGGTGTGAGGGGTGTTTATTGTAATTCTCAGATGAATACAAAGTTAGCCAGAAGGATTTGTCAACTGGATGAAAACGGGAAAAAACTCCTGAAACAGGCGTTGAATACTTTGGGGTTATCTGCAAGGGCATTTGACAGAATATTGAAAGTATCACGTACAATAGCCGATTTAGACAGGAGTGAGCGAATTCTATCAAATCATATCGCTGAGGCGATCCAGTACAGATCCCTGGATAGGGAGGGCTGGTTAGGCTGAAATATTAAGCCTGTCGATAACCCAATTAGGGGTACATTTGATTAACCAAGCAACCAGCCGCCACCTTCTGGTGACATAGGAGTATGACTTTTTCTTCTCGATATCATACAACATCTGGCTGACAGCTTTATCTGTGTCTGCAACCCAAAACATACCGGGTACATCTTCGGTCATTTCACTTTCAACAAAACCCGGTTTGACATCTGTAATTGTAATATCGAATTTATCAGACCTGTTGCATCTCTGCCGGTATGCCTGCATATAGTTGGAAATGAATGCTTTTGATGCACTGTAGGGTGCTGCACGGGCGGCCCCAAAAAGGGATGCAATCGAGGAAACACCCACAATTTGTCCATGTCCTTGTGTCCTGAAATATTGAAAAGCTTCACCAAAAAGCCGTATAAATCCACTGACATTAACATCAACTACATCCTGTTCCATGGAGATAATGGAGGATGATGGGTAGTTCGAAATACCGGAGTTGAGTACAATGATATCCATGCCGCCCATTTCAGTAATCAGTGAATGCAACTGAGATGCCGCTTCCTCTCTATCTACAACATCCATACGGTGATAGAAGAATTTATCACCTAATTCGGCTTTTAAAGACTCAAGTCTTTCCACTCTACGGCCGGTTCCGCCAACGATATAGCCCTTTTTAACTGCCTGACGGGCAAGCGAAGCTCCTATACCGGAGGTGGCTCCGATAATGATCATTCTTTTACTCAAAAGTAATGGGCATCATGATTCGATTTGAATCGGTTCAAGGGAAGGATAAGTTGCTTTCAGCCACTCATAACTGCCGAATAGAAGTGCAGAATAGATGACATTGCCTGCAAGTGTGTTGTGGAAAAATGGAATTGCAGCTGTATAACACATCACCAGGCCTTCCATTGTGAGCGGATACATGGGGCTGCTCAGCCAAACACCAAAATTACTGATGATAAAGAATAACATCGATGCGGCAATGGCTCCGCCAAGTACACGTCCAACAGTAATTTTTTTAAGAATAATAAACCCAAGTATTACAGTTAAAATAATACTGCCATAGAGGTAGATAAATCCACCGGTTAACCATGCAAAACCATCTTGATATGCAGAGTAGTAGAGGTTGTTTAGTAAAAGGTCACTAACCCATAGGGCCATTAACGGCACAATAACAGCCCATTTTTTATTTGCAAAGTACGCTGCACCGAATAGTGCGATCGCACCGAGCGGGGTAAAATTATATGCATGAGGCAGCAATCTTGAGAGTGCTGCAAAAACAATAAAACCTGTGATGATGAGTATTGACTTTTTATTCATAGTGTGCTTGCCATTAAGTTTGACTCTTAATATAAGAGATGATCAACAAAAGTGTGAACCGTAATGTGCAGATTCTAAAAATAAAAAAAGCCGTGATGAGATATCACGGCTTTATGTAAAAATGAATTAAGCTGGAAACTACTCAGATGCAGTCAACTCAAGATTCAATTGAATATTTACTCTGTCGCCAACTACTGCAGTAGCAGCCCAGTCGCCGACGCCGACACCATAATCGGTTCTCATCAATTCAGTCTCAGCTACAATACCGGCAACTTGAGTATTTTCTTGCATTGGATGATCCATCACACCAAGGAGTTCAAATGGCAATTCAAATGAATGGGTAACGTCCCGAATTGAAAGTTCACCGTGCGCTACGAATTGATTGTTGCCCAATGATTCAATGCGGTTACTCACAAATCTGATATTCGGCCACTCTTCAGCATTGAAAAAATCTTCAGATTTTAGGTGATTGTCTCTTCTTTCATTTCTTGTATTCACACTTGAAACGGGAATCGTTACTTCTATACTGCTCTCTTCAAGATTATTCGGGTCAAAATTAACATTTGCCTGATAATCATCAAACGTTCCGTCAACAGGAGTGAAAAAGTGATTAATTGTAAAATTTACAGCACTGTGTGCACGGTCTATTTGCCATGTTGTTGCATCAGCTTGCTTATCTTTATCAGTATCCGTTGCAAAGAGCTGACTTGCAAACAAAAGCACTGTTAAAATTGCGGTAATAAATGTAGTTGTAGTCTTCATTGGTTTAATTTTATTTAATTTGTTAGTGAATCTTTTAATGTTAAATGTAATTCAACGTTTATTCGTTCCATAAAAAGTGAATGAATTGATAAATAAAGATAAGAGGGGTACAACTGTTGGAAATCACTAATGAGTCATCTAACCATCACAATTTTCTCACATCAGGCAGGTCGGCAGTTAGAATTCTAAAAATTGCATAAAAAGACAAAGAGAAGAGAAATTATCAGCTATGACAGTGCGGTATATGGATTATCATGAAGGATACTTTTTTTAATGTACACATCTTGATAAGCTCTGGCTAAGACAGAAGTGAATACAAATAGGAGAGCCGTATAGAATGCCCAGAAACTAATTACCATAAGGGCTGCATATCCCTGATAAAAGATCTGATAAGCTGTGAATGCATACTCCATGTAAAGCCCCAGTAAAGTTTTTCCTATCTGAAAGAATATGATATACGATGTAGCGGCGACCAGTGAGACTTTTACATTCATGCGGCGTTCACTGATGTATCGGAATATGGAGTAAAATAATAGAAATGTGAACAGCAGCGGGACAAACCCGGTGAGCCATTCAGACATCCATTGAAACTCAATGACAATATCTGTATATGGAACTGCGTAATCGTCAAAACGAAAGAATGAAATGAATGAAATGGCCATGGTGAAAAAGATGAATACGCCGCCGATAATTCCGAAAGCAAAAAAATTATAGACCATCTCCATGGCCGGACCTTTGCGATCTTTGATTTCAAAAATCATAAAAAGTGCATGTTTTAACGCATGTAGGAGTCCTTGTGCAAATATAATTAATATGACCAAGCCTGAGATACCAAAAATTTGACGTGCACCAATAAGAGGCTCAATAAAATCTTCCAGCGTTATAGTGCCTTCGATAACATCACCACTTTGACTTTCAAAACTGAAAGCCGGGAATAGCTCTCTGCCATACCGTAACAACTCATCAAAAGCCGCATCATAGGATAAAATATATCCTAAAATGGATATGAGAATAAGAGTGAAGGGGATGGCACAGATGAATAAATTAAACGTAATGGCAGATGCATTGAAAAATAGATCTTTCTTGTACATCAACGTGCCGGCCAATCTGCAAAAAGACTTGAATTTCTTCCAGTGATCTGTGTTCTTCATACTGTAAGTAAGTGTCTCAGGCAATAAGTAACTTCCATTGCGTGAGTCAATTCGATTGTATCGATTAAATATAAGAATGATCTATTCGAAAATTCAGATAAATTGAATTTCCGGTAAATTATTACACTTGACCAATCTACACATAAATAATCAAAATATTGGAAATATGGCTGTAGAAGCCTGATACTATTCCGTATTTTCGTATAATAACCTTCATTTGTAAACGACGACTATTTATCAGAACAAGATTTTAGAGGATTCACGTTCAAAATTATCAGTTCATGGCCAAAAAGCAGCAGACGCCTTTAATGCGTCAATATCAGGAAATAAAAGAAAAACATCCCGGAACGGTATTACTGTTTCGCGTGGGAGATTTTTATGAGACGTTTTCTGAAGATGCTGTTCTGATCAGTAAAGAGTTGGGTATTACACTCACCAAAAGAAATAACGGCGGAGATCAGACGCCATTGGCAGGATTTCCGTATCACTCTTTGGATACCTACCTCCCAAAATTGGTAAAGAGAGGATTTAGAGTTGCTGTTTGTGAACAGACAGAAGATCCGGAAACCGCAAAAAAAGCAGGTAAAAAAATTGTAAACCGTGAGGTTACGGAAATTACGACACCCGGGGTAACCCTTTCAGATAAACTGCTGGATCATAAACGGAATAATTTTATAGCGTCGATTTATCAGACCGGCGGCACGGCCGGTGTTGCTTTCTCTGATATATCAACCGGTGAATTTGCTTTGAGTCAAATTTCTAATAACGATCTGGATTCTCTTTTACAATCGCTGCAGCCTTCAGAAATTCTCATCCGCAAGAAATTAAAGAACTCACTTCCCTCGACACTCTCATCGTATAATATCACTTATATGGAGGATTGGATTTATGAGGGGGATTATGGCTATAAATTGCTGATCGATCATTTTAAAACTCATTCACTGAAAGGATTTGGTGTTGATGATCTGGAAATTGCACATATCGCAGCCGGATCACTTCTGCACTATATGATGGAGACCCAGAAATCATCGCTGGGTCATCTGAAAAGGTTGTACGGATATGAGAATAGTGATTACATGTCGCTTGATGGATCTACAAAAAGAAACCTTGAATTGACCTCTGCAATGCAAGATGGCGGAACCGAAGGAACCCTGGTTTCTATTTTGGATGACACGGTGACGGCAATGGGGGGTAGATTATTGCGGAAGTGGATTATGAGGCCCCTGAAAAAGTTAAAGCCTATTCAAGAGAGGCTGGAAGCAGTTGTTTGGCTAAAAGATAATCATGACCGCCGCAGTGAACTTCGGGATGAAATGGAACAGATTGGAGATCTGGAAAGACTGATCAGCAGGGTAAGTGTTGGCAGAACCAACGCCAGAGACTTGAAACAACTGGAACTTTCATTGGCTCAGATACCCAGGGTTAAAATTGGTTTATCATCATCCGAAATCAAGTTGATAAAATCGATCAACAGCCGCCTGAAGTTACTGATTGAAGTGCAGGAGAGAATCCGAAAAGCACTGGTTGAGGATCCGCCGGCATCTATACGTGAGGGCGGGATGATCGCTGATGGATTTAATGACGATCTGGATGAGCTCAGGGAGATCTCCAGAAACGGCAAAGAATATATCGCCCGGATAAAGAACAAACTAGCCAAAGATTCAGGGATTCCATCGCTTAAAATCGGCTATAATAAAGTATTCGGTTACTATATCGAAGTGACCAACACACATAAAGATAAAGTACCGGATCATTTTATACGGAAACAGACACTTGTTAACTCTGAACGTTATATCACTCCGGAACTGAAAGAAGTGGAGGAAAAGGTCTTATCTGCTGAAGACAAGAGTAAAACATTGGAAGGGGAAATATTTGAGGAACTGCGACTCTATGTTGGAGAGTTTGCGGATGAAGTACAGCAAATTGCTCAGGCTGTGGCAGAGCTGGACTGCATACAAAGTTTTGCAGAGGTTGCATTCAGAAACAGCTATGTTCGACCGGATGTGACAGAAGGCGATGTGATTGATATCAAAAAAGGGAGACATCCGGTTGTCGAGAAGACCCTTCCGGCAGGCGAACCATTCATTCCCAACGATATCTATCTTGATAACAGTGAATATCAGATACTGATGATCACCGGCCCGAATATGGCCGGTAAAAGTATCATTCTCAGGCAAACAGGCCTGTTGGTCCTGATGGCTCAACTGGGGTCATTTGTTCCGGCTGAAAAAGCATCGATCGGATTAGTGGATAAGATTTTTACCCGGGTGGGAGCATCAGACAATTTGGCCGCCGGAGAGAGTACTTTTTTGGTTGAGATGAATGAAGCCGCCAATATATTAAATAATGCCACACCAAAATCGCTCATACTGCTTGATGAAGTGGGCCGGGGAACCAGCACATTTGACGGTTTGAGCATCGCATGGTCTCTGTCGGAGTATCTGCACAACAAAGCAGATGTAGCCGCAAAAACACTTTTCGCGACGCATTATCACGAACTGAATGAGCTTGAGAGCAGATATGAGCGGATCAAAAATTTCAATGTTCAGGTAAAAGAGCACGATGGAAAAGTGATCTTCCTGCGTAAGATGGTGAGAGGCGGGGCGGATCACAGTTATGGCATTCAGGTTGCAAATATGGCCGGATTACCGATGGAAGTGATCAATAGAGCAAAAGAGATTCTGGCAAACCTGGAGAGCCATACCCTGGATGTGAGTCATGATGAAAATGGTGCCTTGAGTAAAAGTGTCAAGAAAAAAGAGGCTGCGCGTTTAACAATTCAACAGGTAGAAAAACAAGATCCTCTTCCTCAAATGACTCTTTTTAACTCGCAAATGGATCCATCGGTTGAAACATTGCTGAATAAACTGGAGGCGTGCAATCCGGATCGCATGACACCATTGGAGGCCTTGCTGCTCCTGAGTGAACTAAAACGGCTGAAAAAGTAAATGTAATTGTAAAAGAAAGCTAATTCGGGCTCAAATCTGCTTTTTCAATGGATTTCGATTGAGATAATTAATAATCTTCTGTATTCTAAATAGATAAAGAGTATACTACGGGTTCAGATAAAGGTTTAGCAACATACAATTTTTAGAATCTGGGACCTTAACTTTAACTAAAACATTATAGTATGAAACAGAGTCGTCGTTCATTTTTGAAAACATCCGGAATGTTGGCATCCGGTCTTGCAATAGGAAGTATACCATTTTTGAAGTCATGCACAGCAGCGGAAGCTGAATATGCACCATTTGGCCTACAACTTTATACATTGCGGGACGTGATTGGTGATGATCCGGAAGGAATTATTACACAGGTAGCAGAAGCCGGTTACAAACAGATTGAAAGTTATGAAGGCCGTCAGGGAATGTTCTGGGGTATGGGAAATACAGGCTTCAAACAGTTTATGGATGATTTGGGTGTTGAGATGATATCTACACATGCCAATGTATTCCAAAACTATGAACAAAAGGTTGAAGATTTGGCTGCTATTGGAGTGCCGAATATTGTATCCCCATGGATTGGTCCACAGGAATCAATTGATGATTTTAAATCCTACGCTGAACAGTTCAATAGAATGGGAGAAATCGCAAGAGATGCCGGGTTGAGATTTTCTTATCATAACCATGCATATACGTTTGAAGAACTGGAAGGCCAGCTTCCTCAGGATATTTTAATGAGTGAAACGGATCCGGAATTAGTTGACTTTCAAATGGACATTTTTTGGGTAGTTGCAGCCGGACACGATCCGATTGAGTGGTTCCGAAAATATCCGGGACGATTCACATCAACTCATGTGAAGGATTACCAGGAGTTTGATGGCGAAAGAGAATCCGTAATTCTCGGAAACGGAACGATCGATTTTGCAAATGTATTGCCGGTCGGTCAAGAAAACGGTGTTACCTGGAATATCGTAGAACAGGAAGCATACAGAGATACCACACCTGTAGATGCAATCATTGCAAATGCAGCATATATGAAAGAGCTGAACGTCTAATCACCTTCGGCCATAAGATTAAAATTGAAGGCTGATCAATCTAAGCATGTGAAAACCATGATTAGATGATCAGCCTTTTTTTATAAGTCGTTCATTCCGGACTGGAAGAATCGAATTGAGTGTGATTTAAATTGGTTGCTAAGCTTTGAACCTCTTACTTTCTTGATATGCAACATTCTGCAAATCATATTGCCGATCGTATTCGTTTGATGATTGCCACAAAGCAGTTTCAGGTGGGTGAAACCCTGCCTTCTACACGTGCCTTGGGTAAGCAGCTGGGAACCAGTTTTCATACTGTTAGAAAAGCTTATCATCAACTCGTTGACGAAGGTCTCATTGTGAGTGAGCAGGGACGGGGCTTTCTGGTACAGAGACAGAGTACTACCCTGGATAAAACGGATCGATTGGAGTTGGGAGCTACAAAAGTGAGTAAGCTGCTCGAAGAACTGATCGGGTATGGACTGGATGAGGCAGAAGTGGAAGCGATCTTCGAGGAGCAGGTTAGTTTCATGGAGTGGCCGGAGAGAATTCAAACGATTGCCACTGTTGGAGAAACCTTAGAACTCGCCAAACTCTTATCGGATTCGATAAAAAATCAAATTGGAGTGAAAAGTCACACATTAATCGCCTCAGATTTTGATGAAGTTGCCCGGTATGATGCCCTTTTTGTTCCAATTCATTTGATGAAAGATTTTCGGAATTTTGGTGAATCCATACGGATTATGCCGGTTGTTTTTCATTATGATGCGGATGTGCTGCTCTCTATTCTGGACCGGGTTGAATTGGACGCCATAGGATTGGTTACAGCTGAAGAAGACTCTATACCAAAAATTATCGCTGAACTGAAGTCACTGATGAAATTTGAAGGTTCTTTTGTAGCCGGTGCAACCTATGGTAAATCTCTCCCACTGTTTGTCAGGAACATCGATTTGATTGTTTACACCCCGGCCAGTGCCCGACTTGTGGAAGCAAAAATCCCTGAGAAAAACAGAATTAAACTGGAGTACATTATTTCGGAAAAGAGTGCGGATACAATACGTGCGGAGCTGTGGGATCAATAGGAGTGAAAAGTGAAAAGTTAAAAGTGAAAAGACTGAACGCAGAAAACATACGTGAGACATTAGAAGTCAGAAGGCAGAAGGCAGAGGGCAGAAGGCAGAGGGCAGTCGTGAAATGTGAGACATGAGATGTGAGATGTGAGTCGAATCCAATTGGGAGGACTCCCCCCTAGTAAGGGGGGCAGGGGGGTGTTAAGAGTGGAAAGTGGAGAAGTTTTTTAAACTTTTCTAGCTGATAGCTGATAGCTGATAGCTGATAGCTGGTAATGCCTTGATCTCAATTAAGAAATTGAATACAAACAATGGAATTTAAAAGGAGTTGAAGTAAATCGCAGTGAAAGAGATAAAGAAACTAATACGTCAGGCTATGGCCGCCCTGGAATCAGAGATTGAAACGGTTCGTGAAAAACCGGCTACAGAAGTTCTCTTTCACGGTGTAAAAAAGGCCAGTGATACTGTAGGGACAGGGCAGGACTATATCTTTGAGTGTCATCAGCCGGCCATTCGGTTTGCAGAGGAGATCAAATCAAAGATAGGAGATAAACGATTTTTGGTTCATCCGGTTTCGTATGAAGAGAAGTCTGTCGTTCTGCGTTATCCGGAAGATATTGGAAAAAAGATCGATCAGACTTATGTTGAATGGGAAAATGATTTTGTTTTAAAACGAACCCTTTCTGAATTACAGAAATTACTGGATGAAGAGAAAGGGGTTCTGAGTCGTTTAAAAAGGCTTTTTGAACCGGATGATGAATCAATCCCGGCTGATCAAGCCATTGCAGCAGATGATCTGCGCAATTCTGCACAAACTCAGGCTATTGAAAAAGCAATGAGTTGCCGGTCTTTATTTATTTGGGGTCCACCCGGAACCGGTAAAACCGATACACTGGGTTACATCATTGCCAACTATCTGAAAAATGGGAAAAAAGTACTGTTTGCATCCAACACAAACAGAGCGGTTGATGTAGGTCTTTTGAGCGTACTGCGGGCAATGAAACAGTTACAGCTGAAAATGGATCCGGATAAAGTGACCCGATTTGGCGACTCAGTTCTGAACAGTGAGGAGTTGGAACCGTATCAATTTGATCTGCAGATCGAAAAACAGAACAGCGAAAAGAAGTTGGCTGCTGCAGATTGGATTGGACTGCTTAGCAGACGAGAAACGGCTCTACGGTCTGTGGAGAAACGTTTAAAAAGCGGGAAAAAACTGACTTCGAATCAGGAGCTGGAGCTGAAATTAATTGAGCAAAAAATCGAAGATGCAGGCGGACTGGAAGAATTGGAGCAGAAAATAGAAGAGCTTTCAATGGTCAGTGACCGCAAAGAGCTTTGGAAAAAACGATTCGTGGCGACTACACTGGCAAAAGTTTGTACTTCAGATCTGTTTCATGATCTGGATTTTGATGCCGTGGTTGTGGATGAAGGGTCCATGGCAAATTTACCCTATCTGATGGTATTGGCCTCTCATGCAAAATGGCATTTGGTGATTGTCGGTGACCCGATGCAATTACCCCCTATTGCATTAACTTCTGACCAAAAATCACGGAATTTTCTTGAACAAGACATTTTTACAACAGTATCCGGCGCAGTAAACTGCGGAGAACTATTCCACTGGCATGATCAAAACCCAACATTCACCTCTTTTTTCGATACTCAATACCGATTGGAATCATCGCTGGCAGATGTGATCAGTCAGGTTTTTTATGAAGGCCGGCTTAAAACCGGAAAGGCAGATGAAAACAATTTATCGGACGGAAGAGATCGTGCTTTTCATCTGGTGGATACATCAAAATATGGCCCCGTTCTTGAACAGAAAAGTACAGATCGCGGATTCAATCCTGTTAACAGTGTGCACCAGGAGATCATTATTCGCTTAATGCAGAACATGGAGGGGCGAGGTATTTTTATGGAACAAGTGGGCATTATTGTCCCATTTAGAAGTGTTGTTTACGATCTTAGAAACCGGCTTTATGATGCAGGAATACGATCGGTGGAAGTGGGCACAATTCACACTTTTCAAGGCCGTGAAAAAGATTATATCGTATTTGATACGGTGATGAGTGGCGAACAGCAGCATGGGAGGGAGAGGCACTACTCGGTCAGGCCATTGGATGAAACCAAAAACGGCCTGAGTGTTCCAAGGTTATTAAACGTAGCCTTTTCCCGCAGCCGAAAAGAGTTGGTTGTGATTGCAGATATGAATCATATCAATAAGGTGTATGGGAAGAAATTTTTAGGGAAACTTCTAAATAGAATGGTTTAATAAAAAAAAGCAGTGCAAATAATTCTATATCCACTCTTTGGGGTCTTTTAATACATTGATAAGCTGCTCTTCTCTGGAACCGGCTTTGGGTTTAAAATCATAATCCCATCTGACTTTAGGAGGAAGACTCATTAAAATTGATTCAATACGGCCATTAGTCTTCAATCCAAAAAGGGTTCCCCGATCATGGATTAAGTTAAACTCAACATACCTCCCTCGACGGATCTCCTGCCAATATTTTTGGGCCGGGTTATACGGTTCATTCACTCTTTTCTTCACAATAGGCAGATATGCATCTAAAAAAGCATTCCCGGCATCGGTTACAAAGGAGTTCCAGTCAGAAATGGATCGGTTTTCATCCCCACGCAAATAATCAAAAAAAAGGCCACCGATTCCCCTCGATTCACCCCGATGTGTATTGAAGAAATATTCATCACACTGTTGCTTAAATAGCGGGTAGAGATCGTCGCCATGAGGGTCGCAGGCTTTTTTTAACATCTGATGAAAATGGACAGCGTCTTCATCAAAGAGGTAATAAGGAGTTAAATCGGCTCCCCCGCCAAACCAGGCATCGGTACGTTGAGTCATCCCTTCATCTTCATAGAGCTCAAAATATCGGAAATTGGCATGAACTGTTGGAACCATTGGATTTACCGGATGTATGACTAAAGAAATTCCGCCGGCCCAAAACCACCCTTCAGTTACATTGAAATGATTTTTTATTGCATCCGGCAGTTCTCCGTGTACTTCAGAAATATTCACTCCCCCTTTTTCAAACACGTTGCCTTTTTCGATAACCCGGGTTAATCCGCCGCCACCGCCATCCCGCTCCCAACTCTCCTCAAGGAATTTTTCCTTTCCGTCCAAACCTTCAAGAGCTGAACAAATTTCGTTTTGTAGAGATTTGATATATGATGCAAATTCTGTTTTAATCATATTCTGTGAATAAAGTAAGAAATAGTATTAAAAAAAAGGCAGAACGCAGAACGCAAAAGGCAGAAGAGTCTCAACTGTCCAACAACCAACCAGCGCGTCATCCTGATCTGCATCAGGATGATGCTTTGTTTAAGTTTCTATCCTGTAACTTCTGCCCTCTGCCCTCTGCCCTCTGCCTTCACAAACCATACCCTTTCACCGTATCTACAAACGCTCTTGCATGATCAACCGGAACGTGGGGTAAAATTCCATGGCCCAGATTGGCGATGTATCGCTGTGTTCCAAATCGATCAATCATCCGTTTCGTTTTCAGTTCAATTTCTTTTATTGGAGCGAGCAGATGTGATGGATCAAAATTTCCCTGAAGGGTAATTTGTCCCCCCGTTTTTTCCCGGGCAAACTCAGGAGAAATTGTCCAATCCAATCCCAATGCAGCCACTCCGCTTTTGTAGCTAAGTCTTTCAAGGGCGTACCAGGAGCCTTTAGCAAATAGAATCATGGGGGCACCTTTTACACTTTTTGCAATCTCCATCAATGAGGGTAGTGCCCATTCATTAAAATCTTCAGGACTCAACAGTCCGGACCATGAATCAAAGAGCTGAACCGCTTGTGCACCGGCATCAACCTGAGCATTCAGGTATTCTATGGTTGCCCGGGTTAACTCATTCATCACATGACGCGATGCTTCCGGGTGCTGATAGAGAAAAGATTTTGCTTTATCGAAATTTTTTGATCCTTCACCCTGTACCATGTAGCAAAAAAGAGTCCACGGAGCCCCCGCAAAACCAATCAACGGAACCCGGCCATTTAACTCTTTTCGGGTAAGAGTGATTGCATCCATTACATAGTGCAGTTTTTCACTGATATCTTCTGCCAAAATGGAGAATGCATCATCTTCATTTTGAATGGGATTATCCATCACAGGCCCTTTCCCCTGTATCATCTGCACATCAATGCCCAAAGCCTGCGGGATTGTTAATATATCTGAGAAAATAATCGCAGCATCAGGCTCCAGTTCGTCAATGGGCTGAATAGTAATTTCACATGCGAGCTCAGGTGTCTCAACCCGCTCAAAAAAAGTGTATTTCTTTCTAAGAGTCATGTATTGGGGCAGATATCTGCCTGCCTGACGCATCATCCAGACAGGAGGCCGCTCTACTTCTTCTCCGCGTAGAGCTCTCAGAAAAAGGTCATTTTTAAGGGATGGAAAGTTATGGTCACTCATTATAGATGTTCAATTATTAAGAGTATGGACTTCATTCAATATTTGGGCTACAAATTCTAAGAATCGTTCCGTTTTAGGCTCCGGGGATATATGTACATGTTTCCCGGACTCAATACTCAACTCTTCACCGGTCGTACGGCCGATTGCAAAGAGTTCGGCATTGAATTCTGATTCAAACCCTCCGCTATCCCGAAACGCCTGTACCGCACTGGGGCTGTAAAAGAGGATTCCATCAACCGTAAGATTTTTAAGATTCATCTGCTCAAGTATCGTTTCGTACACAACAACATCTCGTACAGTGATCTCAGAATCTTCTAAAAACTGACGAAATTCATCCCGTCGTCTGTTCCCGCAAAAATGGAGGACGGCAGCCCCCGAAAGTTTTTGATCACTCAAAAAATCACCCGTTATTTTTCCAGCGAGTCCTGCCCCGTTCTGCTGATCAGGAATGATCGGATTCAAACCTAATCCTGAAAGTGCAGCGGCTGTTTTATGACCTACAGCATAAATTTTTAACGGTGAAGCCGGTTGCCCGCCCATTTGCAGGAATTCCTGATAAGCTCTCACGCCGGATTGACTAGTAAATGCAAGGACAAATTTCCGATTTGTGTCGATTATGCCCTGCACCGGCTGCCAGTTTTGACGGTTTTGTATTCGAATTGCCGGTTCAATTTTTACATTCAATCCAAGGGATTCACACAATTTGATCTGATTATGACTCAATTCCCTTGTAACCAATATGTGATGTTTTGCTTTCAAATATGGATGATGTTTTCCTATTAAGCAGTTTTATGTGGTATAAAGTTGGAATGATAATCAGTCTGCTACTTAAACATCCGATTATCGTTTTGATCTATCCTCTTTAATTTTCAAATAAACGATCTTCTTATTTTGTCAGATCTATTTCCGTATATCTTCAATGATTCGATCGGCCCCTTGCGAGAGCAACTCTTGTGCTGCCTCTCTGCCCACATGGGTTGAGCCCTCAAAGGGGACACTTTTTTCGATATCATACTGCACAGATCCATCTGTTTTTAAGGCAACTGCATGTAAAATCAATTGATCCCCATCCATCCAGGCAAAAGCTCCTACCGGTGCACTGCAGCCGGCTTCCATTTCATTTAAAAGATCTCTTTCGATGGTTGTACAAAACTCTGTTTCTGCATGATTTAAAGATCTGGTGATCTCAAAATTCTCATGGTCATCTTCACGGATCATCACCGCCATTGCTCCCTGTGCCGGAGCCGGTACCATCCAGTCCAGATATTGTGAAATATGATGATCGAGGCCGATGCGTTTAAGTCCGGCCGCTGCAAAAATTGCACCGCTCCAGGAATTCTCGCTTACTTTTCTCAACCGGGTATTCACATTTCCCCGAATATTGGTAATGGTATGATTCGGATATTTATGAAGCCATTGAGCTTTTCTGCGATTACTGCCGGTTGCAATTACGACATTGAGCGAATCATTCTCCAAAAAATCAATGCCATTCGGTGCTACCAATACATCCCTGGGGTCTTCTCTCTCAAGAACGGCTGAGACTTTTAGTGGGAGTGGGTTATCCGTAGGGAGATCTTTAAACGAGTGAACTGCCAGGTCGATCTGTTTATTGATGAGTGCATCGTCGAGTGCTTTTGTAAAGACTCCTTTTCCACCCATTTCAGTCAGTGGAGTGGTAAGATCCAGGTCCCCTTCTGATTTGATGAAGACAATTTCCGTCTGGACACCCTGTTGATTGAGCAGATCGGAAACGGTATTTGCTTGCCAGGTAGCCAGTTCACTGTCCCGGGTTCCAATTTTGATCGGTTTAATCATGACCGTTTTGGGACTCAAGTTTGAACATTTTTTTTACCATTTCTGTCACTTCATCGGAGTTGTGATGGTCGCGCAGATGTTCAATGCTATAGGCTGCCAATTTATTCAC
Source organism: Bacteroidetes bacterium UBA2664 (assembly GCA_002359315.1). Classification (GTDB taxonomy): domain Bacteria; phylum Bacteroidota; class Rhodothermia; order Balneolales; family Balneolaceae; genus Rhodohalobacter. The sequence continues at coordinate 35,756 of DEMS01000020.1, forward strand.
AATCCTTCGGGTCAGATTGTCAATTTTATCAAAATCGTTGGTCTCAATTTTATTTTTAAAAAAACTCAATTCATCTTCACGAATCGATTCAAATTTCTGAGTCAGGGCTTTGATTGTAGGAACAACTCTCTGCTCTTCAAGCCAAAGCATATAGTTTCCAATTTCGTCTTCGATGATTTTCTTAACCTGTGGAACTTCTTTTTCACGTTTTTGATAGGCTTCATCCGTTACATCACTGAGCATATCCATATTTGCAACATCTACAAAGTCTAAAGCAGCCACTTTGGGATCAATGTTACGGGGCACCGACAGATCCAGCATCACTTTAAATTTCGGATTTTGTATGGATGGCAGCATATGCTCCGGCCGAATAACCGGTTCGGAGGAACCGGTTGCTACGATGATAAGATCTGCGTCGGCTATCTGATCCGGCAGCTGATCCATATCGGCAACTTCCAGGTTAAATTTATCGGCAACAAACTCTGCCCGACCCCTGGTACGGTTTATAAGAGTGAGCTTGCTTGCACCCAAATTGACAAGATTTTTACAAGTTACTTTCCCGATTTTACCGGTACCTACCAGTAAGATATTTTTATTCGTCAGGTTATCGAATGTACGAACCGCAAACTTGACAGCGGCATAAGCGACGGTTGCTGCGCCATGACCTAATGAAGTTTCATTTCTGGACCGTTTGTGAGCTCTGAAGACATGCTGGATCAAACGGTGCAGTTCACCGGAGATCATATCTCTGGATGAAGAAAATTCATATGCCTCTTTCACCTGCTTTACTACCTGTAGATCCCCTAAAATCTGGGAATCGAGGCCGGTCGCCACTTTGAAAAGATGTTGAATGGCACGTTCGCCCTCTAATTCAAAACCGTAGTTATGAAACTCATCCAATGTTCCCCGGCTGTAAGTAGTCAGGAGACGGATCAACTCTTGAGTTGTAACCCCTTGGGCAAAAAGTTCTGTTCTGTTACAGGTAGAGACAATAAAAAGGCTGTTAATTCCTTCTCTGGCGGCTCCCTCAAGCAAGAGTGAAACTTTGTCTGAATTCAGGCTGAATTTTTCACGTATTTCAACAGGGGCATCCCAATGATTGATACCAATCGTCGTAAAATCTTGTATCGTGGGGTGAACCATCCCTTAAGCTGTTGCTGCTTTTAATTTATGTTGATCCCATTGAATACTCTCTTCCGGTATCTCATGCTTCAGGCAGTTTAATGCTTCTTCTGCAAGAGCCTTAATAAAGTCCGGATGATCATTCAATCCCTTCGTTACCTTATAGCTTTCAAACTCAAACCCTTCTTCTTCCATATTCTCAACCAATTCGACGCCCAACTCATATAGGGTTTCAATATGATCTGTTACGAATGCGATGGGTACCATTAAAAAGTTTTTGATACCATACTCCAAATGGCGATTAATGAGCTCTTCAGTATTGGGTTGAGTCCATTTTTGAGGGCCTACTCTCGATTGGAAACTGAGCCAATAGGAATTGTTTTCCTCTCTTCTGGCCATAACTGCTTCCATGGTCTCTTTTATTTCAACGGTATATGGATCACCGCTCCTTACTTCAAGAAGGGGGGTGCCATGGGCGCTGAAAACCAAATGGGTTTTCCGGCGGGTATCCGGATCCATTTCATTAAGAGCTTCATCAATCCGGCTATTAACGGCTTGAAGGTAACTTTCATTGAGATGATAATTTTTAACATGAAATTCCTTCCACGGTTTATTGCCATCAGGAAATTTCTCTTTCAGAACATTTTCCCAATCCCTGAAGCTGCTTCCGGTGGTTGTCCATGAAAATTGAGGATATAGTGGCATCAAAATGGTATGGGTAATTCCATCTTCCAGCAGATCATCCATGATCGTATCTGCAAACGGCAACCAGTATCTCATGCAGGTGTAGACTTTTACCTCATATTCAGGCAGAATCTCTTTGCAATACTTTTCCAGAGTGCGTCTTTGCAGTTCAGTAAGTCCATTGATAGGTGAACAGCACTCGGACACGACCTTATTTTTTCTGTTTAAACAGTGTTTGGATCCGGTACATCCCTTTGGGCAGCCATTGATCTCTTTATAATCTTTTGCTACATAAGGGGCCCTGAATTTGGAAATAGCTTTTGCAAACAGGTTTTGTCCGACTCCGCCACCCAGTTTAATGATGTCTTCATCACTAAATAAATTCTTCAAAAAAATCCTGACATTATCCTCGTGAGTAGGACCTCCAAGATTCATTAAAACTACACCTATTTTCATAAATATCTATTCGTCACATATTTTCACATATAATCATAAAAAAAACCGATTTTATATGAAGCTATCGTGAAGAATAAGCGTAGACTCTTTCTAAACAAACGTGAATTTGGTATAAATATCTAATGTTTCATCCCGGAGCCATCGTGGAGAGCACCTATGTTACGACCAAAAAAAGACCGCCATACTGACGCAGGTCAGGATCTCAGGGTTTATGAGTTCATTAGAAGCTATAGTTTTTGCATAACTTCGGAGATCCTGAAATAAATTCAGGATGATGTTGATATGGACTTCTTCTCGAAATTAAGTCGAGAACTCACGTAAACAAACGTGATCTGAATGTGACAAATTTTAAGATCTGGACTGTGGTTGCCAGATTCAATCAGGCTTTTGGTAGGGTAAACCAGAAACGGGAACCTTCCCCGGGGGTGCTGTCAACAAAAATCTCTGATCCGTGTGCATCCAGGATACTCTTAACTACAGCCAGGCCCAGTCCGGTGCCTCCTTTGTCTCTGGAGCGTGCTTTATCGGTCCTGTAAAAACGATCAAAAAGTTTTTCAAGATGTTCCGATGAAATACCAATTCCACTGTCTTTAATTTCAATCTGAACTTCATCATTCTGATCCGTTACATTGATTTCAATCGTGCCTGAATTTGTAAATTTTATCGCATTATTGACCAGATTTTCAATGACCTGCTCAATTTTATCCGGATCTCCAATCACCTCCTGGGAGTTGTGAAGCGTATTTAATTCAATCTGTTTCTCTTTGGCTTCCGATTCATGGATGTCCAAAATCAAATCAATCACTTTTTGAATGGAGAATCGCTGTTTTTGAATAAAGTGATCATCTGAATCGTATCTCTGAAGGGTTACCAAATCTTTAAACAACCGGTTAATTCGATGTGTTTGCCTCTCAGCTGTTTTGAGATATTTATCCCGTTGTTCAATCGAGAGTTTAGTGGTTTGCAGCATTTCAAGCGATCCGGCAATTGTGTGCAATGGATTTTTAATCTCGTGCGTGATATCTGCAAAGAACTGATTCTGTTTCTGATTAAGTTTCATCAGTTCCAGATTGTCTGCCTGCAGCTTCTCTGCCATACGGTTCAACGATTTTGCCAATGTTCCAAATTCATCTTTTCGGTCCAGATTGAGTGACTGACCGATTTTTCCTGAGGCGATATTTCGGGCAGCAGATTCCAGCTGCAGGATGGGTCTTGATATGGATCTGGAAAAAAGAATACTCACTAAAATAACGAGTCCCATGGAGATAAACATGCCGGTATAGATGATCCATCGAATGGTTTTTATCGGTTCATAGATCTGATCTTTTAAAATGCTGACTTCCAGATACCGGGAGGGATTGAATTCACTCTGCAGAAGTGAATAGGTGGTGAGTCGCTCTTCATCATCATAGACTGAGGTCACACGTTCATCACCGCTTAACAACTGTTCAATAAGAGGTTGAGAGAGGTATTCGGGTGCTTGAAGTTCTTCATTGTAGGGGACCTGAGTAAATAGAACCCCATCATTATCATAAATGGCAATGCGGTATCCGGATGTTCGTGCGGCTTCGTTTAAATTAGTTTCAAAATTATCATCCAATCGAAGGTTTTCGATGGTAATGGTGAGCCACTCCGTATCATTTTGGATCTGCAATTCTCCCTCAGACAGCAGATAATTTCTGATAAAAAGTATGGAGTAACTGCTGATAGCCGTGATGCCAAATATCAACAGCAGGATGAATGTCCACGCTAATTTTGCACGTATACTCATTGTGAGAGGAGTTCTCTGTTTAATCCATATCCAATACCGCGATAGGTTTTGATCATATCAGACTGCTCACCCAGCTTGAGCCTCAAATTTTTTATATGGACATCAACCGTGCGGTCAAAAACAAATTTATCATCACCGCCAATGTATTCCAGGATCTCTTGTCGGCTGTAAACTCTTTTGGGATTCTTGAAAAAAAGTTCAATCAGTGTGTACTCTGTGGATGTGAGATCGATACGCTGATTATCCCGAAATAGATCTTTCCCATTGATATCCAATAGCAGTTCGCCGTGCTGGATCCATTTACTGTTTTGCGGTTTCTGCCTCCTTAGCAGCGATTCGATATGAGCTTTAACCAATTTAAGGCTGGCCGGTTTGGAAATATAGTCGTCAGCCCCGAGCTCCAATCCCTCAATTTCATCTTTTTCTTTATCTTTTGCTGTCAGGAATATAACAGGAATCTCTCTCAATACAGGATGCTTGCGAATCACTCTGCAGATCTCTCTGCCATCGATGAAAGGCACCATGATATCAAGGACAGCGATATGAATTTCACTTGACCTGTTTTCAATAAAATTCAATGCCTGCTTCCCATCATGTGCTGTTAAAACCTGATAACCGTTTATCTCCAGGAAATTTGTAAGCATCTCTGCCGGTTCAATTTCATCTTCAACCAGCAAAATGGTATGTTTGGCCTTCATGTATGGATTATTAAGTCGTATATGAAATTCATTTCAATATCTAAAATAACGATTTGATCTGATTAATCGCCATTCCACTAAATTCATTTGTATATGATACTGAATGGTTATAAAATTCGGTTTGATATAACATAACGAAACGATCTATGTCACTAGAGAAAAAAGTTGTTTGGATTACGGGCGCTTCATCCGGTATAGGTGAAGCACTTGCATACGAATTCAACAAAAAAGGTACACTCTTAATTCTATCTGCCCGCCGGGAGGAAGAACTCGTAAGGGTTCAGTCGGAGTGTGAGAATTGGGAAGAAACAGTTAAAGTACTTCCACTGGATCTGGAAAATACCGAATCACTTCAAAAAAAAGCAGATGAAGCGATAAAGTTATTCGGAGGTATTGATATGTTAATTAATAATGGGGGGATCAGTCAGAGAGCCTATGCTGTAGAGTCCAAAATGGACACGATCAGAAAAGTTATGGAAGTGAATTTTTTTGGAACTGTTGCTCTAACAAAAGCCGTCCTGCCGCATATGATTGAACAGAAATCCGGCCATATTGTGGTTATATCAAGTGTGATGGGTAAACTGGGGACTAAATACAGATCTGTGTATGCAGCCTCTAAACATGCTTTGCACGGGTGGTTTGATTGTCTTCGGCAAGAAGTCTATGAACATCAAATTGATGTGAGTTTGGTGTGCCCCGGTTTTGTGAAAACAAATGTAACCGTAAATGCACTCACTGCTGACGGTGAGAAGCATAATCAGATGGATGATGCACAACAAAAGGCGATGAAACCGGAGGAGTTTGCGAAACGATTGCTGCCGAAACTTGCAAATCGAAAGGAAGAGATTATCATTGGTGGAACGGAGATATTGGCTGTTTACCTGAAACGAATTTCACCCAGTCTGGTCAATAGAATTTTGCGGAAAATCAAAGTTACCTAGCCTAGGTCCCCGCTTCATAAAAGATCAGAGTGAAGAGATTAAGGCGGCTATAGGTTGAAACGAGGAACTACTGAAGCTGATAAACCTTCACATAATCCATAATCATGGATTGAGGAAATTGAGTTGTATTATCCGGATAACCGGGCCAGTTACCTCCGACGGCAATATTCATGATCAGGTGAAAAGTATTATTAAATGGGTAGTTATGGGGTGCTAATGATGAACTATTCACAGTGTAAAAGTGATTTTCATCCACAAAAAATTGTATTTCATTTAATTTCCACTCAATGGAAAAAGTGTGAAAATCATCAGCAAAAATCCCTTCTTGTAATGTATATGAGGTGCCCATATAGTCATGATCCCCATCATTTTCTTCAAAATGGACAGTGCTATGTACCCTTTCCGGTTCATGTCCTACCAACTCCGTGATGTCAATCTCACCATCTCTCGGCCATTGAAAATTATCTTTGGATGGCAACATCCAGATTGCCGGCCATATTCCTTGTCCCTGAGGTAGTTTTGCCCGAATCTCCGTGCGTCCATACATCCAGTCACCCTTGTCGCGTGTTCGTATTCGGGCTGATGTGTACTGTTGACCTTCATAGGATTCTTCCTTTGCTACGATATGAAGATATCCATCTTCTAAAAACAGATTCTCTTCGCGATCCGTGTAATACTGCTGTTCATTGTTGCCCCAGTTGGTAAGTCCCTCTTCACTGCCGGTCCCAAATTGAAACGACCACTTTTCCATGTCCAACTGCTCTGCATCAAATTCATCTTCCCATACAAGCTGCCACTCTTTTTCCTCGTCCGGTATGATCTCTTCGGTCGGTGGAACCACTCGTTCTGCTTGCGTTGGACTATCATCACATGATAGGAATAAAAAAAGCAGGGGAAGAATGAAAATGAGTTCTTTTTTGTGGCTATACATGATGCTAAACTGCTGTTAATTATTAAGAATTTTGAATATAGTTACCAAAAGATGGATATAAAAGAAATCGCATGAAAAAAGCTTATTTTAGTTTTTTCCGCTTGTTCAAATAGGCAAGAAGCGCCAGGTCAAAAGGACTCTGTGTATCAATTTCTTCAAAGTCAGCCCTCGCTTCATTGCATGCAATTTTAAACTCTTGTGTATACTCATGAACTTTTTTTTGATACTCCTTTTTTACTTGTGCGGGTATTACCTCCAGTTCTGAGCCGGTCTCCATATCCTCGAAGAGAAATTTTCCATCCGGAAAATCGAGTTCACGTTCGCTTCTGTTTTCCAATACGTTAAAAAGGAGTACTTCATGACGTTGATGTCTCAAATGCCGAATGGATGAAATTAGCTTCTCATGAGACTCTACATTTTCAAAAAGATCGGTTAAGATGATCACCAAACTTCGTCTTTTTAAATTTTCTGCCAATTCATGCAGGGCATTCGCTGATGCAGACGACCTTTTTTCCTTAGATCTGGCCTTTTCCTCGCTGAGCTGATTTTCGAGCTGTTGATAGAGCATTCGAACATGACTGGACGATGATTTTGCCGGATAAATATGCCTGATCTCATCATCAAAAAGCACCAGTCCACAAGCGTCTCGCTGCCGGTGCATCATATAGATCAATGAAGCTGCAAAATGAATGGCATATCGTAATTTTGTCCATTCAGCAAAATGTTTAAAGTACATGGAGCTACTGATATCGAGAACCACATGAGCTCTTAAATTGGTTTCTGCTTCATACCGTTTAACATAAAAACGCTCTGTTTTTGCATATGCTTTCCAATCCACATGTTTAAAATCGTCGCCCTGATTATAGGGCCTGTGCTCCGCAAACTCTACACTAAACCCGTGAAATGGGCTTCTGTGGAGGCCGGATATAAATCCCTCGACGATTGTTCTGGCTTTCAGGTCGAGTGGCGTGAGTTGAGATAGTAAGTCGGGATCTAAAATCATTCTTTAAATTACATTATAAAGTATAAAAACGAACGTTTATCTTACGTGGAACATTGCTATTTTCAATTTGTTTTACAAGAAGAAAGAAATTTCATCAAGCCTAAGTGGGCGAAACCACTCAGGTCATCAAAAATGAAGATCTATTAGTTATGAGCCAAATCTATACGTCTGCCGACAGCATCGATTTTACAATTAAAGATTTGGATGAGATGCCACAACCGCATCGGGTCCTTATGGTTAAACCCTCTTTTTTTGATGTGGAGTATGTCATAAACCCACATATGAAAGGGCAGATCGGAAAAGTGGATAACATGAGAGCTAAAAGTGAATGGGATTTCCTCGTGACCGGATTTAAAGAACTTGGTTTGGATGTTCAGATTTTGGACGGGGAGGAGGGTCTGCCCGATATGGTTTTTTGTGCGAATCAAAGTCTGCCCTATTCTGATGGCGAAACTCAAAAAGTGATTATGAGCAGAATGTTCGCGGACCAGCGTAAGAAAGAAGTGGCCATCATTGAAAAGTGGTTCAAACAACAGAACTATGAAATTCTTCATTTAGACTCAGAAAATATAGGCGCTTTTGAAGGCATGGGTGATGCACTTTGGCATCCGAAGAAAAAATTACTTTGGGGTGGATATGGATTCCGGACATCTGAAGAGGCATACAGTGAGATTTCAGAACTACTGGATGTACCGGTGATACTGCTTGAACTGGTTGACGAGCGTTTTTATCATCTGGATACATGCATGTGCATGTTGAGAAGTGATTGTGTAATGATCTATCCCGATGCATTTTCAGAGAAAAGCTTGGAAATGATCTATAAAATGTTTGGCCATGTGATTGAATCGAGCAGTTATGAGGCGGAAAAATTGTTCTCAGTAAATGCCGTCTGTCCCGATGGGAAAAATGTAATGATTCAACAGGGGTGCACAGATGTGAACAAAAAGCTGAGAGATGCCGGGTTTTCAATTCACGAGTACAGCACTTATCAGTTCCTGAAAAGTGGCGGCAGTGTATTTTGCATGAAATTACTCTATTGGTAAAATTATATCCGGCAAATAACCGGGGTAAAGATTTCCAACTATTTTGCCGGAGAAGGTTGATGCTTTTATCTTCTTTCCATCGACAGACATTTTGAAACCACACGACGAATGGTTATAAAGATCTTTCATCAGGTTTCACTCACTTTATAAACCGAAAGCTATGTCCAGAAAGATCTCTCTGTTTCTCTCAATCGGGGTATTAATACTTCTCATTTTTTTCTACTCAACGCCAATAAGTTCTCTTCCGCCTGTCGGCGCATTTTTTCATCCGGTTCAGGGATTTTGGGCGAATGCTGAAACGGTAAAAATCCAAGGTGAGGTGAATGTATCAATAGAGGGCCTGATAGAGCCCGTGGAAGTCTTTTTTGATGCAAGAGGTGTTCCCCATATCTTCGCTCAAAATGATCAGGATCTCTATTTTGCACAAGGTTACATCACCGCCAGAGATCGGTTATTTCAGATGGAGTTACAAATACGTGCGGCCGGTGGGATGTTATCAGAATGGATGGGAAGCCGTACTATTGAATACGACAGAAATCAAAGACGGCTTGGCATGATGATCGGCACTGAACGTGCAATGGAAGGGATATCAGAAAATGGCGAGGTTATGCAAGCCGCAGAAGCTTATTCTGACGGAATAAACGCCTACATCTCCACTCTTGACTACGAAGATTATCCATTAGAGTATAAGATTCTCAACGTAGCTCCGGCAGAATGGAAACCAATGAATTCGGCACTGTTGCTCAAATATATGACACAGATGCTTGCCGGCAGATCCGATGATATTCGAACAAGCAATACAATTGCCCACTTTGGCCAGGAGTTTGTAAATCGTTATTTGAGTACACCCGCAATGTTATTGGATCCGATTATACCACCCGGTACAGAATGGCCCTTTGATGCTCAGATACCGGAAAAACCGGATGAACTCTACCACCCATTCTTTGCATCTGAAATTGAACTGTGGCAACCCGACCCCCATAATGGAAGTAACAACTGGGTCGTAGCCGGTGAAAAAACTGCCGGGGGATATCCGATCCTCTCCAATGATATGCACCTGAATATGTCTGTCCCTTCCATTTGGTATGAAATTCAACTTCGAACCCCAGACACAAACGTATATGGTGTAACTCTTCAAGGGACACCAACAGTGATAGTCGGTTTCAATGAGCAGATTGCATGGGGTTCTACCAACACCGGCGCAGATGTAATGGATTGGTACGAAATTACATTCCGCGATGATGAGAAAACTCATTATCTGCACGATGGAGAATGGCTGCCCGTCGAAAGACGGACTGAAACCATCCATGTGAAAGGGTTGGATCCAATCACAGAAACGATCCTCCTTACACATCACGGACCGATCTTTACGACTGAAGAACAGAAGCCGGACTCTCCCGAATATCGACGAAATTTAGCCTTGCGATGGATTGCACATGACCCTTCGAACGAACTTCTTACGTTCTACAAATTAAATCGTGCTAAAACTTATGATGATTTTCGAAGTGCGTTTGAAATCTATCAGGCCCCGGCTCAAAATATGAACTTTGCCGGTACATCCGGTGATATTGCAATGCAAACCGGTGGACTCTTCCCGGTCAAATGGCAATATCAGGGCCGTACGGTAGGAGATGGATCTGACTCCCGATATGATTGGAATGATTATGTGCCATACGAACAGAATCCATTTTCACTAAACCCTGATAGAGGTTTTCTGAGTGCGGCAAATCAAGATCCGGTTGATGAATCCTATCCATACTATCTGGGCGATGATTTTGCTCCTTATGAACGCGGCAGGCGAATTAATGATCTGCTAAGTGAGATGACTGATATTACTGTTGAGGATTTCAGGCTGATGTTGATGGATGATTTCAGTTATCATGCCTACACACTCCTGCCGAACTTTCTCGATAGAATCGAAAGGAGAGATCTGAGTGAGACAGAGATCCGATTGTTGACACAATTAGAGAGATGGGATTTTAAAAACCGTGGAAACCTGATAGAACCATCTATTTTTTACACATGGGGTGCGGAAATGACTCGTGCCATATGGGCCAATAAATATGAAACTGACTACCCGATGAGATGGCCCGATCGCGACCGTACAGCAGAGTTGATTATGAGTGAACCCGACTCACCTTTATTTGACAATATTGAAACCGATCAGATCGAAACGATTGATGATCTGATTTTAGCGTCATTCAGAAGTGCAATCGAATCTCTTCAACTCAGATTTGGTGAAAATGAAGAGAATTGGAAATGGGGATATGTCAACAATACAAATTTAGGTCATGTTGGACAGATTCCTGGAATGGGTGTTCGAGATGTTTTTACAAATGGGGGTGCGGAAACGATCAATGCCATTCGGGGAAGTCATGGCCCATCCTGGCGTATGATTGTAGAATTGGATCCGGAAGGTGTGAGAGGGTATGGGGTCTATCCCGGTGGACAAAGCGGTAATCCCGGCTCAAAAACCTATGCTGAATTTGTTGAAACCTGGCGAACCGGGGAGTTGTATGAATTATTATTCCTGTCCAACGAACCTGATGAAAATGATGACCGCTTTCCGCTGAAGATTCGCATGGAATAAAAATTCCGCCCTAAAAAGGGGGGCGTAGGGGGTGTTAGTAGGGTTCATAACTCGAACCTTTACACCCCTCCCGGCTCCGCCGTACTCTCCTTGTCAGGGGAGACTACCTCCAGATTATGTTGTACATAACCGTGGGGCATATGTGGTGTTAGTGTCCAACTCAGAACTCAAACCGGTATTTAATTGTTAGATAGTATGTTGGCTGAATAGCACAAAAATAGAAAAAGCATGAATCATTCAGGATATTTAAAACCACCTCAATTACAAAACAGTGCCGGTGAAGAGCGAACAGTAGGGTACGAATTTGAATTTACCGGAATAGAGATTGAGCAGGTCGCACAATTGGTTAATAATCTGTATGGTGGGAAAATTGAGAAGATTTCCACCTATGAAATAGAAGTTCAGGAATCGGAATTCGGCACATTCAAGATGGAATTGGATGCGCAGTTGTTGCGTGACAAGAAGTATGAAAAAATATTGAAATCAGTGGGTATCGATGTTGATGACATCAAGGATAAAGGCGGTAAGGAAAGAAAGTTAATGGAGATGGCAGCTACGATCGTTCCATATGAGATTGTGACTCCGCCGATCCCCCTCAGTAAAATGGATGTATTAGACCGTTTAGTTGATAAATTGAGGGAGAAAAAAATAAAGGGTACGGGAAGTTCTATTTTGTATGCATTTGGTATGCATATCAACCCGGAAGTACCGGATGTTCGGGTAGAGAGTATCTTAAACCATACCAGGGCCTATGTTTTGATGGACCCATGGATTCGGAGAGAAGCGGATATCAACATGAGCCGGCGCATTACCCCATTCATCGATCCCTATTCGGAGAAGTATGTGAAATTGATCCTTAATCCGGAATACACTCCGGATTTAAAAACAATGATTAAGGACTATTTTGATCATGACAATTCCAGGAATCGGTCACTGGACCTTCTGCCACTCTTCATGCATCTGGATGAGAGGACTACTTCATCAATGATTGATGAGGAGCTAACATCAGCCCGACCCACATATCACTATCGACTTCCTGATTGTTCCTTCGAAAAAAAAGAGTGGTCACCGGCTTTGGAATGGAATCGCTGGGTGCTGGTGGAGCGTATAGCTGATGATGAAGAGCAACTGGCACAATTATCTCATAAATGGCTCGAATTATCTGATAACTCAATGATCGGGTTTGAATCAAAATGGATAAAAAAAGTAGATGATTGGGTGAACAGTAATGGATAAAAAGCGACCGCTGATAGGGGTAACAGGTCCGGTTGAAGGGGGAGGTGCTGCATGGTTTTTTACGGCAATATCCGTGTTTTTAGCCGGCGGTAAACCAAAGCGAATTACTCCCGAACGGCCTGTAGATGCTGATGATCTTGATGCTCTTATTCTGGGTGGCGGGGCAGATGTAGAACCGGAAAAATATGGTCAGGAGCGAATTGAAAAGGCAGTTTTGGCTAAAGACAAGCGATCCATTTTCGAATGGGTTCTTTCGATACTATTATTCCCGATCTACTGGGTGATTCGATATTTTTTAAATACCAAGACTGCACCTATTGACACAAAAAGAGATAAACTGGAATTGACTCTGCTTCATGATATGTTGGCTGCAGGGAAACCTGTTTTGGGAATCTGCAGGGGGATGCAGTTGATGAATGTACATTTTAAGGGATCTCTACATCAGGATATCAGTGGGTTCTATGTTGAATCACCGCAAGTTGCATCTATTTTCCCAAAAAAGAGAATTAATATTGAAGAGGGATCAAAGATGGCTTCCATTTTGGACACTACGATTTGCAACGTGAACGCACTTCATAACCAAAGCATTGACGAGCCGGGAGAGGGTGTTCGAATTGTAGCAAGAGAAGTGAATACTGATATTGTCCAGGCGATTGAAAATGTAGATTATCCCTTTGCAATGGGTGTTCAATGGCATCCGGAGTATCTGATTCAGATTTCAAGGCAGAGAAATATATTCACAGAGCTGATTCGGGTTGCTGAATAACTGAAATGTTATTCGATTAGAATTTCCTGATATACATACACTTCTTCAGGTTTATCCCAATCCCGGTATAATTCTACAACTCTTTCAAGCGCGTCTTGCGTACGTGCATGATTATTTCCAAAGTGTTCCTCCAGTATTTCATACCCTTCGAGTAAATAGGATTCGGCTTCTTCAAACTTTTTCTGTTGGCTTAGAGAAGATCCTAAAACGGATTTTATGTTACCGATTAACCAACTGCCTTCCACCGCTGATATACTTTGTGTTCGCAGAGCCTCTCTGAAATAATGTTCGGCGTTAACCGGTTCATCCGTACGCAAATAGATATGTCCAATTCCCAGTGTCGGATATGTTTGAAGCGGATGGTCATCGTCATAGTGGATATTCATGATCTCTTTGGATCGTTTGAGTGTTTCCATTGCTTCGGAAAAACGCTCTTGCCGGACCAGCAAAAGTCCGATATTATTGAGCTGAATTCCCACTTCCGAGTGATCTTCACCTAGCTGTTTTATCTTCATCTCAAGGGACTCCTGATAAAACTTGGTAGCAGCTTCATAATCACCGGTTCTTGACTTTAATATTCCAAGTAGATTGACCGTTTGTGATGTATTAGGATGAGCAGGATCGAGGACAGCCCGCCGTATGGAAAGTGCTTTTTCAAGATAACCTTCTGCTTCATCAAAATACTCCAGATCCATATGTACCTCCGCCAGATGGTGATAACTTTCTGCAATATCAGGATGCATTTCATCAAAAATGGACTGCCTGATTCTTAAAGCTTCTTCATGATATGCCATTGCCTCTCTTGAATTCCCCATCACAGACTGCAATCCGCCCAAATTGTTTAATCTGCCTGCTACCATTGGATGATTCTCTCCATATAGTTCCCGGTAGATATTCAGGGATTGCAGATAGTACTCCTCAGCTTGCCGATATTCACCTATACTTTCCAGATAATTACCCAAATTATTTAAGCTGAAAGCGACAGATTCATGAGTCTCACCAAACAGGTCCAGGTTCATCTCCAGTGCATCTCGATAAAGAGGCTCAGCTTCATCGAAACGACGCAGTTCTTTCAAAACAATGGCAAGGGAAGTCATCGTGGTAGCCAGTGACTCACTTTGCCCCTTATAGATCTCCATTTTTAATTGCAATGCCTCTCTTAAATATTCTTCTGCTGTTTGATAATGTCCCTGGTTCCAGTATAGGACCCCCACATTATGGAGGCTTTTACTGATATCGACATGCCCAGGTTGAAAAATATTCTGCCGAAGATCCAATCCGCGTTTGAGAAGTGATTCTGCCAGTTCATACTGCCCCAGGTTCATATAAATACGGCCCGTCAGATCGAACATTTGTGCTTGAATTTCAGGTTGTCCATCAAGCTGTTCTGCACTTTGAACCCCTCTTTCGAGAAGTTCACCGGCAGTGATAGTCAGGCCTGGATATTCATTTGGATCACTCGCCTCAAACATCTCCATTAATAAATCTGTAACCTGTTCTGCTTTTAATGTTTCTTGTTGCGCCTGAAGCAATGCAGCTTCAGTTTGTTGGGAATGCCAGGTAATAGTAGCAGCGTAACCCAATAACAGGAGGAGCATCACAATTGTTGAAAGAACACCTATAGTATGACGCTTTACAAATTTTTGTCCCCGGTAAATCAAAGAGTCCGGGTGTGCAGAAACCGATTGCCCATGAAGAAAGTTTGAAAGATCAGTTGCCAGTTTTTCTGCTGATTCATATCGTCTTTCCGGATCTTTGCGTAAGGCTTTCAGTATGATGGTATCAAGATCACCTCGTAAATGCTTTTGCAACAGCTCGGGTCGTGTATGTCTGGCAGTGCTTATCTTTTTGGCTGTTTGATCAGATTCTGTACGGTCGGCCGGAATTTTCGTGACTGCAGTACTAGGCCTGGTGGGTTCGGTATGACAGACAATTTGTTCGATTTCACTCGGAGTTTTTCCGGTAATATCATAGGGACGGAATCCCGTAAGCAATTCATACAGGATTATTCCAAGCTGATAGATATCTGCAGCAGTTGTAATAGTCTCATTTCGGATCTGTTCAGGACTGGCATATGCAGGTGTAAGCGGTAGAAGCCCTGTTTTTGTAATGGGTACCCGGTGATCATTCAGGTCTTCAGGATTCAATGTTTTTGCAATACCAAAATCAAGCAATTTTACAATGCCGTCTTCGGTGACCAGAATATTGGATGGCTTTAGATCACGATGAATGACAAGCTTTTGGTGTGCATATTGAATGGCGCTGCATACATCTATAAAAAGCTTCAGGCGTTCTGAAATAGAAAGTTGTTTCTCATCACAATAAATGTCTATCGGTAACCCTTCAATAAATTCCATTGCAAACCATGGATGACCATTTTCAGTAATACCTCCATCAAGAAGTTTAGCAATATTGCGATGATTTAAGTTGGAAAGGATCTGTCGCTCTGCAATAAGCCGAAGGGTTTGATTTTCCGATGTAATACCTGCGGGGATCAGTTTAAGAGCAACTTTTTGGTGAAATTGATCATCGTCTCGTTCGGCCAGATAGATCATGCCCATACCTCCCCGGTCAAGTTCTCTGATGATTTTGAACGGGCCAATTTTACGATCACTTATCTTCCGGGACCAATCATCGTCTAAAAATGATTTCTTTACAGTTTGTAGCGGATGGTCGAGGGGACTTTTCTGTTCATGAGCCTGTAGAAGGGACAACAGTTCATCTGCCCGGTCCGGATGATCACGGCACTTATTTCTGACAAAATTTTCTCGTTTATCTATTTCCAGTTCAAGGGCTTCAAGAAATATCTCTTTGATTATTTTCCACTCTGAACTCATAAAAAATCAAGCTTTTTTTAAAATTTCAGTAATGACACCTTTCGTATTTAACTACTTAGTTCCCTATTCAACCAGGCACGCGCCATTTTCCAATCCCGGTTCACGGTTGGAATTGAGATATCAAGGGCCTTGGATGTTTCTTTAATTGTCAATCCACCAAAAAATCGACATTCTACTACACGCACCTGTCGTTCATCTATCTTTTCCAACCGTTCAAGAGCCTGATGAATGGATATGATGTCAATGAGATTCACTTCTTTTGAACCATCCTTCTCTCCGAGAGTCACTTTTTGTAGATCTCCGCCCCGTTTTTGTGCGTTCTGTTTCTCGGCATAGTCAACCAGAATGTTACGCATGACTTGTGAGGCAATACCAAAAAAATGATCTCTGTTTTGCCATTCAATTCGGTCAAAATCAACCAGCTTCAGATAGGCTTCGTGAACCAATGCATTGGTGTTTAATATGTGGTCATTACTTTCGCCGAATAACCGAAATCGGGCCATTTGTTGCATTTTTTCATAAACCAAAGGCATTAGCTCATCCAGCACATTACGATTACCTGAAGCATGATCCTGAAGTAACTTTGTAATCTGGGCCTTTCCCATAAGTCAGAATTTATCCTGAAAATGTTCGATTCAACTAAAAAATCAAATATGCATGATACAAGTTATAAGTTTTTTAGGCTTTATATAGTAAAAGGGCAACTTAGTCCACAATTATAACCTGATAATATGCTATTAATTCTGTTTAATACTATAGATTGAAAATTAATTTTTGTTTCACAAAACTATAAAAATTAAAGTTTTCGGAAATATATAGTATTGTAAAGAATCCTGTTAAAATGTGCTTGAATGATTAGCCTGAAAAAAGCTTCATAGTTTAAATAAAATAAAAACAATTGAGAAGAGGTAATGATATGACAAATCTAAAGTCAAGATTCATAATTATATTTTGTATGCTGATGTTTTCCATACTCTTTGGAGAGGTACGGGCACAACATATGCATGATGATCATTTGGTGCCTGAGGGTGCTTCAATCGGAGAAGTGCATTTTAATGTATCCTGTGATGAAGCTGTAAATGAAGATTTTGATTATGCTTTGGGCATGATGCATCATATGATGTATGCATCATCAAGAGGTACATTTGAAAAAATTATTGAAAACGATCCGGCTTGTGCGATGGGATATTGGGGTATTGCCACAACACTATTTCAACCGCTTTGGGGTACTCGCCCGAGTGAGGATGACCTTCAACATGGTTGGCAGAATATCAGCAAGGCATATGAGCTAGTCGAATCGGATCGGGAAAGGTTGTTGATCCAATCTACTGCAGCATTTTTCCAAAACCCTGAATCTGATGATTTTCGTAGCCGGATTAACCGTTGGATTGATGGAGTCGAAGAAGCGTATGCAGCATATCCGAACGATCAAGATGTTGCAGCTCTATATAGCCTGACTTTATTAACGGCTGCTCAATTTGCAGAGAATCCCAATCCACTGTTTGATGAAGCTGAAAAAATACTACGTGATATATTTGAAAGAAATCCAAACCATCCGGGAGCCATTCATTATACGATTCATGCAACGGATGCAGATGGCCGCGCAGAAAATGCCCTGGATTTAGTTGAGGCTTATGGCAATATTGCACCCGAAGTGCCTCATGCGCTGCATATGCCATCACACATCTATGTAAGGTTGGGCGACTGGCCTGAAGTGATAGATTGGAATATAAATTCAGCCAATGCGGCACTAAAGTATCCGGTTGGAGATGCCGAATCACACCATTATGTTCATGCTATTGACTATCTGGTCTACGCTTATCTTCAGCGTGGTGAAGACGATAAGGCGGAATCGGTATATCAGGAAGCATTAAAAAAAGAGCGATATCAGACTTCTTTTGTTAGTGCTTTTCATTTTGCATCCATTCCCGCCCGGTTATCTGTTGAGCAGAAAGATTGGGATCGTGCCGCAAATCTGGAGCCCCGTACTCCTGATTATCTGCCATGGGACGCATCCCCGTGGGCTGAGGGGTTAACATGGTTTGCACGAGGCCTTGGTTCTGTTCATACCGGTGATATAGAAGGGGCAAAAAGAGCTGAGGAACATCTGGCCGAACTTCGCAATGTTGCTGAAGAGAGAGGGGATGGTGGTATGGCGACTTACATTGAAACCGATCGACTTGTCCTCTCGGGTTGGATTGCACTTGCTGATGGGGATCATGAAAAAGCTGTAGAGTTGACCCGGTCAGCGGCAGATCTGGAAGCTTCTATTCAGAAACATCCTGTTACACCCGGTGCGCTGCAACCGCCTAATGAAGCACTTGGGGATATTTTATTGCATCTTCATCGGCCGGCAGAGGCACTTGTTGCCTATGAGGCGTCCGATGCGATTTGGCCCGGCAGATTGAATACGCTGATGGGTGCGGCCATAGCAGCAAAATTGGCAGGTGAGGATCAAAAAGCACGAAAACATATAGCAAATCTGTTGAACAGCGGAAATTCAGATATTGAAATTGATCCGTTGTTATCTGAATACAATCCGGATCATTAAAATTCCAGAATTCGCAACATCTATGAAATAGTATTCGACCAATGGGTTCATGGGGCACCTATGCACCTATATCCTGCACCCATTAAACCTTTACCAATGTGTCTAACATTGAACACTTTAAATTTGTAACTACAATAATACCAAACTGATGTCAGACCTTAAAACACTTAAAAAATCGCACGAGAGGGTTAAAAAACTGTTAACCATTAAACCGGAGAAGGGGCAGTATACGACCACAACAAGGGTTCGAGTTCGAGAGGGCACCACCTGTGAAGTTGAACACAAACAGTGGAAGTTCACATCCGATGTTGGTGAAATGGAGGGTGGTAATGATGAAGGCCCCGGTCCAAGTGTATTGCAGCGTGGAGCATTGGGCAGCTGTCTTGCGATTGGATATGTAAAGTGGGCAGCCTATATGGATGTTCCTTTGAAATATTTGGAAGTTGAAATTGAAGCAGATGTGGATGCCCGGGGTGCTTATGGAATAGACGATGTTGAGCCGGGATATAAAGGGCTTCGATACAGAGTTATAATCGATAGTCCGGCATCCGAGGAAGAGATCATGGATATGATCGAAAAGGCAGACAAACACAGTCCACTGTTGATGGATTTTAAACGGCCTGTTGAAGTAGAGAGGGAAGTGTCGTTTGTATAGAGTTAGAAAGCAGAAAAGTGAAAAGTGAAATCGAATGATTATGGACCCAAGATTACAACGACGTGTACAGCGATATGGCTGGGATAAAGCCGCTGAGTATTATGAACATTCATGGAAAGAGCAGTTAAGACCGGCTCAGGATAAACTAATGAAGATGATGGACTTAAAACCGGGCGAAACCGTGCTGGAGACCGCTTGTGGGACGGGTTTGGTGACAGAGAGAATCACCGGTAAAGTGGGTAAATATGGCCGAGTAGTAGCTACAGACCTTTCTGAAGAGATGATCAAACTTGCAAAACAGAGATTGAACTCCGGCAACGGTTCAGTAGAATTTAAAAGAATGGATGCCGAAAAATTGGATATGTATGAAGAGAGTTATGATTCTGTGATATGTGCTCTTGGATTGATGTATGTTCCTGACCCGGTTCAATCACTGAAAGAGATGCATAGGGTTTTAAAACCAGATGGACGTGCTGGAATTGCTATCTGGGGAGAGAGAAAAAACTGTGGCTGGGCAGAAATTTTTCCGATCGTGGATCAATATGTGGCTTCAGAGGTTTGCCCCATGTTTTTTCAGCAAGGCACCGGAGACGCGCTTGACTATTCCCTGAAATTGGCCGGATTTCAGGATATTGAAACCGATCGCTTTCAAAACAATCTCACTTTTACCGATGACGATCAAGCCTTGATGGCAGCTTTTGCAGGCGGACCGGTCGCATTGGCCTATCGAAAATTTGACGAAAAGACCAAAGAAAAAGCATATCAGGAGTATCTTGAATCCATTTCAGAATATCGAAAAGGAGATGGATATGAGATCCCGGGAGAGTTTGTCGTTGCTAAAGCAGTCAAGTAACGGTAAAATCCTGAATCAAGGATGATATATGTTTAGATTTTTCAAAACGAGGCTCTTTGACCTTCAATTAGTCACTTTGTATTTGCATGGATTCCGGCTACTTGGATAAATGAAATAGTATCCAATAAAGTGATAACTGATCAACGATGAGTAGTAAATGCTTAAACATCAACCTGACTTCCCATTAAGCCATTTTCGAAACTCTGTGGCACTTTTTGTATTCAGGACCCGCGCAGATTCAAATTTCGCTTTTTGGGCGATCATCACCCCATAACGGATGTCATCAATTCCCTCAATGCTATGTGCATCGGGGTTAATAGAGGTGAGTAAGCCGGTTTCTTTGGCTTTGTTGCCGAAACGCCAATCCAAGTCGAGCCGCCATGGACTGGCATTGATTTCGATAGCCACACCCCTTTCTACAGCCCACTCAATCATTTGATTAAGTTCAATATTGCTGCCGTCCCGTTTGAGGAGCAGTCGTCCGGTAGGGTGACCCAAAATTTTGGTAAAGGGATTTTCAATTGCGTTTTTGAAACGACTCATCATCTTATCATGGGGCATCTCCAGGGCACTATGCACACTGGCGATCACAAAGTCGAACCCTTCCAGGATCTCATCGGGATAGTCGAGTGAACCATCACCCAGAATGTCAGACTCCATCCCTTTAAAAATGACAAAATCCTTCCCCTCAGATTGGAAAGATTCATTCAATTCATCAATTTCATCCCACTGACGCTTGACGTCATCGGTGGAGAGTCCGCCTGCATACGCTGCTGTTCGGGAATGATCGGAAATACCCAAATACTCATAACCCCGTTCCATACACGCTTCGGCCATCGCTTGGATGCTCTGTTTACCATCGCTCCAGGTACTGTGTGCATGAATCACTCCTTTTAAGTCCGACACTGAGACCACGTCCATCGAGTCATGTTCACTGTAATACTCGAACTCGCCGCGATCTTCCCGATGAGCCGGTGGTACAAAGTGAAGATCCAGTTTTTGATAGATTTCTGATTCTGAAGATGTGGGCACCGGCTGATCAAAATCGGTCTCTTTATTGTCATTCAGCTTAAAGAGCCCATATTCATTCAATGCCATCCCGCGTTCACGGGCTTTCTGTCGCAAGACGATGTTGTGTTCTTTGCTTCCGGTGAAATACATCAGTGCAGCCGGGTACTCCTCAGGTTTTACAATTCGCAGGTCGACCTGTCGGCCGTTTTCAGTCCGCACTGAACTCTTAGTATCTCCCTGTCCCAAAATTTCAACAACCAGATCGTGTCCTGTAAATGCTTCAAAGATGGAGGATGCGTCCTTTGGGTCGGCGGCTGCGATGATGTCGATATCACCGATCGTTTCTCGATAACGCCGCAGGGAGCCTGCGATATCGCACTTTTGTACCCCATTCAAATTTTTGACAAACTCAAAAACAGGTTCTGCAATTTCGAAAGCCTGATCAAGGCGTGCTCGTTCGCCGAATTTCTCCAGGTATTCGATCGATTTAATGATTTTGTCGGCGGATTTTTGCCCGAGCCCCGGCAGATCCGCTACGGCACCGCTCAGGCAGGCCTCCTTCAGTTCGATAATCTCCGTGATCCCCAGTTCCTTGTAGATTTTGGCAATATTCTTTGGGCCCAGGCCGGAGATATTGAGCCATTCAATCAATCCTTTCGGAACTTTCTCTTTGAGTGCATCAAGTACCGGCATGGTACCCGTTTCCTGAAACGCTTTGATATCCTCCGCGATCGATTTGCCAATTCCTTTGATATCGGTCAGGGTATCTTCGGCAATATATTTGGTGATCTCTTCATTGAGTCCTTCAATGGTTTGTGCAGCCCTGTCAAATGCAATGGCACGGAACCGGTTCTCACCGGCAAGCTGCATCAGTTGGTACACTTCACGAAGTTTTTCGGCTACATCCTGATTGGTCATATCAATTCTGATTTTGGTTTATTAAAAAGTTAAGTATCACAAGGATCAATTGGTAGAACAGTTTACTTTGCTATGCAACAAAAAAGGTTTTAGATAGATTCTGTTCTTTTCTTTTACAGTTTAAAACTCCTATCTTTGATGCTTACCAAAAGCCCTGGTGGCGGAATTGGTAGACGCGCACGCTTGAGGGGCGTGTGACCTAACGGTCGTGATGGTTCGACTCCATTCCAGGGCACAAAATAAGGATAAACCCTTGTATTCTATGAGAATGCAAGGGTTTTTATGTTTTAGAGACATCATAGGTCAAATTTTAGGGATATGTGGGGGCTCAATCTCCTGTCCAAATAAAATGGTGGTTTTCACAATAATATTTTTTCATATTTGTTGAGATCGGATCAACATTATCTGATGAATAACTACTTGAGAGGCCTAATTATGATAAAGCTGCGATTTTCTTCACTCATCTTACTGCTCTTGACAGCAAGTGTATCTGAAAGCCTGGCTCAACAGGAATATCAGATTCCGGAAATTATTATTGAGGCAGAAATACAACGAAATGGGACTATTGAAATCAACGAATCCAGACACTACCAATTCCAGGGGTCGTTCAGCTGGGCAGATTATCGGCTGCCCAGAGACGGGTTTGATGAGATGCGAAATATCCGGGTGAGTGAGCAGGGTCAGGACTATCAACTCACAGACAATGGTGAACCGGGGAGTTATACGGTGACTGAATCCGATGACGAAATTGTCATTACCTGGCACTATGAAGCTGTGGATACGGAACGTACATTCACAGTCTCATATGAACTGGATGGCGCTATTCTCCATGGGCAGGAATGGAGCGAGCTCTTCTGGACATGGATCGGTTCAGACAGAGAAAAAAGCACTGCCGATTTTGAAGTTTTAATCGGTTTTCCGAATGAATTGACTGCCGACTCACTCTATTACTGGAGCAGAACTCCAGAGGATTTGATTGAATTTTCCCATGAAGGATCTCAGCTTACTTTAAGCGGACAAAATATATCAAGATCTCAATCCATTCCCGTTCGGATTTTAATGCCTGTTACCCTCTTTGACTCAAGTACGATCACAAATAGAGAGGCGGCAATCCAACTGGATCGGATCATCGCAGAAGAAAATGAAATTACCGAAAGGGAGAAGCGGCGTGCTGAAAGAAGGGCGGCTGTAGCAGAATTAGCACCGGGAATAACCATGTTATTATCACTCTTTAGCATCGGGATTATTATTTTTCTATATCAGCGATTCGGGAAAAGACACCAAACATCCACGTATTCAACGGTTTCAACCACGATGGTACCCGGCAGAGCAGAACCTGCACTGGTGGGCAGATTACTCTCTTTTTATCAAACCCATTCTATCCACCTTACAGCAACACTTTTTGATCTGGCCAGAAGAGGCTGGTTTACACTTGAAGAAGAGGATTCGGAGAAGAAGTGGTATCAGTCGAAGCCGGTCACGGAATTTAGAGTAGCCGCCACAGTACAGTCACCTGCGGAGACACTGGAGGAATGGGAAAGGATGGTAGTCGACTACGTGAACAACCGGCTCCGGCTTGGAAAATCGAAACTTTCTGAGGTATTCGGCAGCAGTGATTCAGAAACCATGAAATGGTATCCGACATGGTCAAAAGAAGTTAAACGTGCATTTAAAGAGCGTAAATGGAAAGATGAAAAGAGTATGAAAGGAGTCTATCTAAATCTCATTTTACAGGGTTTGATAGTGATTTTATCTATTATTTTAATGGTCCTGGGCGGAATGATCGGTGTAGTTGCAATGATCATCAGTATCATCATGCTCGCATGCTCTACAACTTTAATTCGTCGTACCAAAGAAGGCGAGGAGGCCTACATGAGGTGGAAGTCCTATCGGGAAGGATTGAAAAAAGCCGATGAGAGAATACTCTTTAAAGACCGTCTTGACCGCCATTTTGTTTATGCTATTGCTTTCGGGTTGCGGGAGAAAGAGTTGACTAAACTGATAGAAATAGGAAGTCAACACCGGGATAGTGACATATTCCCCTGGCTGTTTGTAATACCGGGTTCCGGATCAACACCAATCACGGCCGCACAAAATCTATCCAAACACAGTGCATTGTCTGTAACCTCGGGCAGCAGTGTGAGCGGAGGCGGCGCATCTGTGGGCGCGGCAGGAGGCGGTGCAAGTGGAGGGGCAGGGTAAAGTCGGCATTACTTTGAAACAGCGACCTCCGGAGATAATTTAAGATGATTAAAGAAGTCCGGAATAACGGTGAGCGGATAGCTGGAATTTGTATTGATGACAATGAAGATTCCTGCCCTGTCTTCGGGCGAAAATGCGATCTCACAGCGGAATCCGTTTACATAACCTCCATGGTATACTATTTTTTGGCCATGATTATCAAGTATTCTCCAGCCCATTCCGTAATGGGATTGATTTACTCCATCCCAATGTCTGCTGAATCGCCGGTTTCGGATAGTAGCTAACGGTTCATAAATTTCAGCAAGCGTCTTTTCAGAAATGATCTCTGGGTAATGCCCGGTTAACAACAGCAGCCATTTCCCCACATCTGAAGCAGAAGCATTGATTCCACCTGCAGAAACCGCATTGTAATATTTCCCGGAAATAGGAACCGGAACATGTCCACGTGTACTGGATACATATTGATGCGGCGACGCTCTATTCCCTGAGTTGAAAATGCTGTCATAATTTGTTGAGGAGTGATCCATCCCTAATGGCATTAAAAGCTTTTCATACAATAGCATGTTAAAGCCGGTATTTGTCTGGGTTTCCAGAATTTTTTCAATTACGGAATAAGCCGCATTCTGATAGGAATGTTGGGTGCCTACTCTTGAAATCAGGGGTACTGATTCAAATCGGGGGATGATCAGGTCCAGTGAGAGTCCGTCTTCCACTAAATTTGTGTACGCATGGCGCGGCAATCCGGTGGTATGAGACAATAAATGCCTGATCTGAACCAAATCGGTTTGATCCGGATCATTCAGCCTGAATTCATTCAAATAATGCGTTACCGGTTGATCCCATCTTAAGGCTCCTTCTTCTGCCAGTACTCCGGCCAATACCGAAGTAAAGCCCTTAGATACGCTACCCAACCTGAAAATTGTATCTTCATCCACTTTGTCAGGTTTCCCTCTCTCCTTAATGCCAAAACCTTCTTGTAATAAAACCCGTCCATCTTTTACGATAACAACCGCTCCTCCCGGGATTTCTTCATCCTTGAGTCCTTCTTGAAAATTTCTAACAAATTCATCAAGGTAAATCGCCATAGAACGATCCATTACCCACTCTTCGGGTTCAGACTCGGTAACGATCGGTTCCGGGTTGATATTGGTGAATGCCAGATAGAATCCGATTATAATGACGAGCAAAAGTGTAATAGATATTTTTCTAATCACAGAATATAGATGATTGATCGGAAGATGGGGTTTCTTGTTCTGATATCATTGTTTCAAGGATACAAAAAAAATGGCTTTGAAACACTTTCAATCATTAGGTTTGTTTCTCAAAGAATTGGGGGTAATGAACAGCTCATTCGAGGCCAAAAATTGGTAACCGGAAATTGGCTCTGTGCGTAAGTCTGATAACTGATTCCCTATCATTCCTTTCGGGAGTACACCGATGGCCATCTGCTAAATTTTTGACCTGTAAAGGTGCTTCATCTGATCCATACTATTCTATATACAGTATTAAGGCTTGCTACAAAAATTATGTAGTGTAAATTACCGTTTCACTCTCAAAAAAGAGTACAATTACTGAAAATATTTTACTGAATCAATACAATCAAACTGTTGTACCTAAATTATTTAGGAATAAAAAGCGCTTTTCTATTTGATATTAAAATAACATGAATAAAAAGTTGAATTAGCTAATAAAATATTGACTAAAAGTGTAAAAGCGTACAAATTTTAGGCAACCAAAACATTTAACTAAATTCTATTTTTATGAGTAAAGTTGTAAAAGCTACTTTTCTTTGTCTTGTCATAGGGGTCATTTCTGGTATTGCAGTGATGAATGTTCAGTCTGAAAGCGTGATCGCTCAGGATGTTGAAGTTGAAGCAGTCGCAGATTCTGTAAACATCGAAATGGCTGAAGTCCAAATGGAAGCTGAAACCGAAGATGTCGCCGGTTATGCAACATTGGAGGAGTTTCAGGCATCCCCTGATTATGTGAAATTTATCGTTGATAATCTTTGGATTCTAATAGCAGCTTTCATGGTGCTGTTGATGCATCTAGGGTTTGCAACCGTCGAAAGTGGACTCACACAGTCCAAAAATGCAGTTAACGTAATCTATAAAAACGTTTTTATTCTCTGCGCAGGTATTCTTATGTATGCGGTGATCGGCTTTCAATTGATGTATCCGGGAGATTTTAACGGATATCTCGGATTTGGCGGATTTGGGATTGGGTTTGATCCATCAGACCTGGTTGGTATGCTCACACCTTCATATGGAATGGATATGACAATCTGGACAGATTTTATTTTTCAGGCAATGTTTGCAGCAACAGCAGCTACCATTGTATCCGGATGTGTAACGGGCCGAATCAAACTCACATCATTTATGATTTTTGGGTCATTATTGGTTGCTTTCTGCTACCCGATAACCGGTAGCTGGGTTTGGGGCGGTGGCTGGTTGTCAGAACTTGGATTTTACGACTTTGCAGGATCTACACTGGTTCATGGTGTTGGTGGAGCTGCCGGACTCGCATGCGTAATGCTTCTGGGCCCTCGAACAGGGAAATACAAAGATGGGGTCGTTCATGGAATTCCGGCTCACAATATCCCTCTGGCCACAGTCGGTGTATTCTTACTCTGGATTGGCTGGTTTGGTTTTAATGGGGGCTCTGTATTGAGTGCAGACCCTGCCGCAGTTTCATATGTTTTTGTGACAACCGCTCTTGCCGCTTGTGCAGGTGCACTGGCATCCATGGTAACAACGCAGCTGGTTATGAAAAGTCTGGATGCCCCAATGGCATTAAATGGAATCCTGGCCGGTTTAGTGGGAATCACAGCCGGTGCCAATGTTGTATCTATCATGGGTGCAGTTGCGATAGGGGCTATCTCAGGTGTCCTCGTTGTGTTTGCAATACTTATGTTCGATAAATTCAGAATCGATGATCCGGTAGGGGCTCTCTCTGTTCACGGGGTGTGTGGCATCTGGGGTACCTTGGCGGTTGCGTTTTTCTCATCGGAAGCAACATTTGGCGTCCAGTTATTGGGAACCGCATCCATTCTTGCAGTCACATTCATATTCTCACTGATCGTATTTGGTATCATTAAATATACAGTGGGCGTGCGCGTATCGCCGGAAGTTGAGTCTGACGGATTGGATATTTCCGAGCATGGAAATAAAGCCTATCCGGACTTTTCACCTTTTAAGACTTCAGAATTGGGAAGTTTTACAGATTAAAAACAAAATATAAAAGGAGTGCCTCAGATTGGGGTCCGGAGCACTCCTTTAATTTAAGTTTCCACAATTACCTTCATAATCAATAGAAACCAATGAAATATACACTTATGAATCGATTAAATACAATTAAAGGGCTTTTTAAAAGTTCAATTCTGATGATCGCAGTGCTGTCAATAACCACCTCTCTTCAAATAGAAACCGCCAAAGCCCAGGAAGTAACCTTTACTCCCGGAGTGGATTACTATAGTACGTATATCTTCCGTGGCATCGCCTTTTCCGGTCCGTCTATTCAACCCTACGTTGAATTTGAATCGGGGTCTTTTACATTTGGAGGCTGGGGATCTCAGGGATTCGACGGATTCCAGGAGATGGATCTCTACGCATCATATGCTTTTGATTTCGGGTTGAGTATCGGTTTTACTGATTACTACTATCCGGGTTCAGACTATTTTTCCGGAGATAGCCACGCATTTGAAATCAATACCGGTTTTGAAACCGGTGGACTCTCTCTGAGTGGAAATATGGTTTTGAACGAAGCAGCAGATGCCGGCTCCGTGGGCGGTGATCTCTATTTTGAAGCAGGCTTTTCAGTCGGACCCGCAGATCTGTTTTTTGGTGCCGGCGACGGTTGGCATTCATCAAACGGTGACTTTGCATTCGTTAATATTGGATTGGGAGCTTCCAAAGAGATCACTATTACGGATAGCTTTAGTATCCCACTATCCGGCGCTCTTATCCTGAATCCGGATACTGAACAGTTCTATATCGTAGTGGGAGTGTCGCTTTAAATATGGGGTACCGGATAAATCTGGTTTAAGAAAAAACATGAATTAAGCCCAAAATATTTTTCAGGCAGTGGGGTTCGATTTTATCGAGATCCCTTGCCTGAAATTTTAATTGACTGACTTGAACTCTTCATAAAGAACCAGCAGTTCACTTAACATCATCGCAGTTGCGCCCCACAAGGGAACATCATGTATATCCCAATAAGGGACTTCAAATTCCTGATCCAATAGATTCCACTTTTTTCTCTTTAAGCAATGATCATCCATCAATATATTCAGGTCACAATCGAATGCCTCCTGCACTTCATACGGATTTGGATCCAATTGGGGTCTTTCCAGGAGAAATCCGACAAAGGGCGTAATTACGTTCTCGCTTTTGTGAAGGGTAAAGGAGCTGAGTGAACAGGCGATGTGAATTTGTTCAGGGGATATGCCAACCTCCTCCTCTGTCTCACGGAGAGCAGTATCTAATAGTTTCTCCCCAGATTCCGAGCGTCCACCCGGAAAGCTGATCTGTCCGGCATGACGAATTGAATTGGTTCGCAACGTGAGGAGTACATTTAAATTTCGCTCCTCATCAGGATATAGCAGAGCCAAGACACTGCTTGGATGAGCATTTTCGAGATTGTGATTCGGGTACCTATAATTTGAATCAAGCGGCATGGGAGCCATTTTCATATGCGCGAGCTGACCGGGTAATTCACTCCTTGAACGCTCTTTCAGATAGTAATAAAACGGATGAAGATTCATGCTTTATAATTAATAATCAATACGATCTTCTTTATTGATCCACTCGTCAAAAAGAGGAATCGCAGATTCTCTCTCAATGGAGATCATTTCAATGGATCGATCTGAAAGGGGTTTTTCAATTTCAGTATAGATGAATTCATCATCAAATCCGGCTTTGGCTGCATCCTCACGTGTGGCAGCAAAAAAGACCCGGGCAGGACGTGCCCAATAGATTGCACCCAGACACATGGGGCACGGCTCACATGTAGTATATAGTTCACAGCCCGTCAGCTGAAAGTCATTTAATTTCCGGCAGGCATTGCGAATAGCTACCACTTCGGCATGTGCCGTTGGATCACAGCCGGAGGTTACCCGATTAAACCCTTCACCAATTACTTCCCCATCCTTCACGATCACACAACCAAATGGCCCGCCATGACCCAATCGAACACTTTCCCTGGCTAATTCAATCGCTCTTTGCATATACAACTTATTCATCTCTTCCACTGACACTATTTTTAAAAAATGAAATAACCCGACACAATAGCATCCAGGTTTTATTTTTAATCGCCGTTAATTACTATAAATGTACATAATTTCTGCGATTTTCATGAAAGAAGTGTCAGTGAATTCAAAATTTTGGATGATGAATTAACGATTTGTAGGCATGAACCATGGTATCCTGACGAGCACCCGCAAAGTACATCATGAATACGACCAGATTCGCAAAATTTACCTGCAAATAATGATTCTTTTCATACTTTCGTGCAGAAACCACAACATCTTTTGGGATAATCTTAAAATGGGCAATTTGCTGTATCTTTTGTATCAAATCATACTCCTCCATGATCAAAAAATCTTCCCGGAATCCATCCAGAAGATTGAAAAGTTTTCGGGTAATAAAGAGTGTCTGATCCCCGCCCCGACACATTATTCTGTCGAATCGTGTAAAATAGGAGTTAATTCTGAGCAACAGATGGTCTGAATCAAAACGAAATCGATAACATCCTGCTGAATATCCTTCATCAAAAGCTCGTTGAAGATCGTTGAGATAACTCGCAGGAGGCATGGAGTCTGCATGTACAAAATATAGAACATCGCCCTTTGACTTTCGAACCCCATAATTCATTTGAGCAGCACGACCTTTTTTTTCTGATATCAAACAGGGAAATCCCGCCTCTTTTACAATCTGAACTGTTTGATCCCGGCTTCCGCCATCTACCACGATAATTTCAGGCAATCGGTCATCTGAGAACTTTTTCAGATAATTTAAAAGCTGTAAAATGTTATCCTCTTCGTTGTAGGTTGGAATGATTATTGATACAAGCATATTTAAAACAATGAGCCTTGAGAAATAGGTGTAAACGAATGAACCTTAGCGAAGTTAAAAAAAGTTCTTATCTATGTTATTGATTTGTTACGTATAGTCAATGTAAAGTCGGTATCTGTAGATAATTATTAAATAATACATGATTTATAATGAATACGAAACGCATTATTATTTGGATGGCTATTTGTATTGCGATGTTAACGAGCGCATGCTCTGGCAGTTATCCTGAATTTGAAACGGGTGGTTGTGATATAAATCAATTTTCAGATGAAGAGGAAGATCGTGTGACTCTCGCTGAGTTTTCAATGCTACTTGTTGAACATGTGAGGGATGGAAAACCAACCGAACCACTTACCGACTGCCTGGCCAATATTTCTATCAACCAATTAGAATTTCAGCTCGACAGTGAAGAGAAAAAGAAAGCTTTCTGGATGAATATTTACAATGCATATGTTCAGATTTTGCTATTGGATGACCCGGAACTGTTTGAAGATAGAAATTCACTGATTGGATATAATTTTTTCTCTTCACCGCAGATACCGATTGCCGGTCGCTTAATGAGCCTGGATGATCTTGAACATGGAATTATGCGCCGTTCAACGAACAAACTTACGCTGGGTTATATGCGGAATTGGTTTATCGATGATGTTGAAAAACGATTGATGTGGGATGAAATTGATCCGCGTATCCATTTTGCACTGAATTGTGGAGCAAAAAGCTGCCCATATATTGCTGTTTTTGATCCGGATCGGGTTGAAGAACAGCTGACTCTAATCACAAGGAAATATCTGAATGAAACGACCGAATATAATCCCGAGGATAACGTAGCCAAAGTAACCCGATTAATCAGCTGGTTCAGGGGTGATTTTGGAGGACTCTCCGGTGCTAAACAACTACTCAGGGATTACGGTGCAATCCCAGAAGATTCTGACCCAAAACTTACATTTCAGGAATATGACTGGACTCTTGAGCTTGGAAATTATCAGGATCTATAAATCTAAAATTAACTGCGAAAAATTAATACAAGACGAGAAATCAGAATAAAAGAATATAAATAATGAAAAAAATAAAAAGCATAGCCACAATGGTGCTGGCCACCGGACTTCTATTCATTGCAAATCAAAATCTATCGGCTCAGGACCGCATAGTTTTGGATCCGGACAGTACAGATTCTTTTGTATTGGATCCTGCAATTTTTGATCCGGATGACAAAGATGCCCGGGTTTTAAGACATGAACCTTTTGGAAGAAAAAAAGAAGCCGTATATGAGCGTGGGGAACGGGAAAACGGAACTCCGATCATCATTGCCTCCAGTGATAACTCAATTTCAAGTGTTACAACACCATTAACAGCAGATCCCGCCGTTTTTCAATATCTGGAGTGGGAATGGAAGATTGAATCGGTCATTGAATCTGGAGATATGACCCGAAAAGATGGCGATGATTTTACTGCAAGAGTCTATGTAACTTTTGATTACGATAAATCAAATCTGGGATTTGGGGATCGTATTAAATATGCAGCCTATAAGGCGTTTACTTCGTTTGATATTCCATTGAGATCATTGAACTACATCTGGGCAAACAAAGCCGAGATTGGTGCTACAGGTGAAAACCCTTTTTCAAGCTGGGTGCAGTATGTCGTGGTTCAATCAGGTAACGAACTGGCAGGAGAGTGGAAGATAGAGAAGAGAAATATTCTGGAAGACTACCGAATGGTTTACGGTGAAGAACCTCCCCCGATAAGCGGAATTACAATCATGACCGATTCTGACAATACAGGAGAATCCACAAAGGCTTATTTCGGGAAAATAACACTCTCGAAAGAGTGATACTGCACGATGATCCGTAATTATATGTTCTGATTGATAATTTGATTCATATTGGAATGGTAAAATCACTATTTTTGTGACTTCTTATCAAACCAATTCAAATAAATATTTAAAAATTATGTCTCTATTAGTCGTCGGATCTGTTGCTTATGATGGGATCGAAACCCCATTTGGCAGTATAGATCGTATTTTAGGTGGATCTGCAACCTATATTTCAATCACTTCATCCTATTTTACCGAGTCAATTAATCTGGTGGGTGTGGTTGGAAAAGATTTCCGCGATGAGGAGATCGAATTTTTGAAAAGCCGTAACATCGACCTCACCGGACTCCAGATCGATAAATCAGGGGACACATTCTTTTGGAAAGGGAAATACCACTTTGACCTGAACAATAGGGATACACTGGATACACAACTGAATGTGTTTGAACATTTCGACCCGATCATACCGGAAGATTATAAAAATGCACGATATGTGGCCTTAGGAAATATTGAGCCGGGATTACAGTCCAAAGTACTTGAACAGATTGATAATCCGGATTTTGTGGTAATGGATACCATGAATTTTTGGATTGAAGGTGCATTGGAATCTCTGAAGAAGACTTTAAAAAGAGTGAATATGCTTGTGATCAATGATTCTGAAGCAAGAGAACTTGCCGATGAGCCAAATTTGATGAAAGCAGCGGAAATTGTTCTGGGTATGGGGCCGGAAGCTCTGATTATCAAAAAAGGCGAGCATGGTGCACTTCTTTTTACCCAGGATGGAATCTTTTCTGCACCTGCGTATCCGGTAGTGGATATATTCGACCCAACCGGGGCCGGCGACTCCTTTCTGGGAGGATTACTGGGATGGCTGGCATATACGGACGACCGATCCGCTGAGAATATGCGCCGGGCAGTGATTTTCGGCTCTGTGATGGCTAGTTTTTGTGTGGAGAAATTTGGCCCGGATCGTTTTAAAACATTGACCGAAAAAGAAGTATTTGAAAGATACCGCGCTTTTATTTCATTGAGTCAGATTCCCGAATTGGGATAACCATTCCGTTCAATAGGATTAAGTTAGATCTTTAGAGAGCCGTCTATTTGTAAATAAAACCAAATAGACGGCTTTTTTATGTACTTCTTTTCTGATAACTCAGAATCAGCCGAAGGAATGGTACACCATACGTCACATTCAAACATTTTTGAAAAAATCTGTAAGGCACTTCCATAATCCTGTTCATACAAACACCGAAATCAGAGATAGAGCAAATGGAAAGTGGTTGGGTTCACTTTTCAGAGTCCAGTTGGAGTTGTGGTTGACAGCCACAACTCCTTCTACCTACGGCTCTTAGAAATCAAGGGAGAGGAAATTCTTATACAGGATGAAGGATCATGATATGGTGAATTTACCGTTTAGAAAAATGGCTGTGAATCACTTCGGTGGGTTCAAATTCATACTGTTTTTGGTTTTAATCCTTTTGGTTAGCCGGACAACTTCGGATGCACGTCAATTAACGCTTCAGGAAAATTTTGAGGACCGGGACTTAAGTCAGAATCCTCAATGGACGGGTGACCTGAATGATTTTACGTTTACTGATGAATCGGATAATGTTATTCTCAGATTGGATACAGAATCCTCACCGAACAGATCACAAATCCGAACGGTTTCGGCAACCGCCTATGGAAGCTGGGAATTCTATGTTCAGGTGCCGGCAACATCCTCTCAGAATAGAGTCTATTTTTATTTAATGAGTGATGATGGCGAATTCGATATCGTGGGGAGCGGGTCTCCGGGAGTTGCCAATGGGTATGCGATTCACACCGGATCAGGGAACTTTGATCTGGTGAAGATTGAGGATGGTCAACAGACCGAGGTATTACTCTCTTCTGTTAGCGAAATAGAATCGGATACAGGGTATCAGGTAAAAGTGACCCGGGATGAATCAGGACTATGGGAGATTTATGTAGGGGTTGGTTACGGGTCGGAGGCAATCCTGGATTCAAACAGTATCATCGATCAAACTTTTACTGAATCTCAATATTTCGGAATTTATGTAAGATATTCGTCTTCAAATGTGCAGGGATATTTCTTTGATGATATCATAATAACAGGTTTGGAAGATCCTCAAGAGGGTGAAAATGACGATCCCGAAGGTGGGGAGGATGATAGTTGTGATGGTTCAGATGATCAGGGCGGTGCTGATGATGGGGATGGGGGTGGAGACGATGAGCAAGATGATGATGTTGGAAATGGTGATGATAGTGATAGTGAAAATTCCGATGAAGCAAGTGATGAGACAGATAATGGGGCGGGAGATGGGGAAGGGGATGGAGAGGAGTCTGATGGATCAGGTGAAGATGGCGGTAATGAAGGAGATGGAGCCGGTGATAATGATGAAGAGGGAGAAGAAAATGATGAAGGGGATGGTACTGATAGCTCAGAGGATGATGCCGGTGATAGTGAACAGGACAATGATGAAGGAAGTGAAGATGGAGAAGATAATGTAGAAGACAGCGAGGGTGATGACGATCCTGAAGGCGGGGAAGATGATAGTGGGGATGGTTCAGATGACGAGGGAGAAGGAGGTGAGAATCAGGATGATAGCGGTGATTCTGAAGATGAGTCAGAGGATGACTCCGGACAATCGGATGATGAAGAAGAATCGGATGATTCCGATAGCAGTGATGAAGAAGCTGATGAGGATGTTGGGGACAGTAGTGATGATGGCACTGATCCGGATGAAGCCGGGCCTATCATTAATCCCGGCGACTTACTCATCAGTGAGTTTTATTACCGGGTGCCGGTCCATTGGAGAACGCAGATATATGACCGCCCTCAGTATGTGGAGCTGTATAATCGATCTGGAAGCCAACTCAATTTGCGAAATTTTAGAATTAGCGGAAACAATATCAGTATCGACAAAGATTTGTTCATGAATCCGGGAGACTATCTGGTGATTACCCGAGGAAAGCCGGTATTTGAACACCGTTTTGGAACCCGGAATTTTGTTGAAGCAGATCAATTCCCCGTTTTCAATTTAACTACTGACGGGACCATCAAGTTAGAAAATACACGGGGTGGAACCGTCGAAGAGCTGACCTATTCAGCCAGTGAATGGGGCGGCAATGGAGTCTCCCTTGAGCGCCTCTCGTTTGAATTAAATGCGAACTTAAGTGGTAATTGGAGAGAATCTGTGGATGCACTGACCGGCTCACCGGGCCTGCCAAATACGGTTGTAATGCCCACTTCACCCCCTGTAGCAGAGTCTATATCAGTTATAGCGCCACGCACCATTCATGTCCGATTTTCGAGAGAGTTGGATGCAGTAAAATCGGGAGATCTTACCCAATATAGCATAGATCAGGGTGTTACGATCACATCCGTTGAGTTTAAGTCGGGTGGATCACTGTTGCAATTCAGAACCGCAGACTATTTTCAGCAACACACGGACTATAAGTTTACTTATCAACAGGTTGAAGACATTTTTGGCAACAAAGTTGAGGAATTGAATGAATTAAATTTTACCTATGAGAACCCATTTAAGATTGAGTCTGTCCAAATTATTGATAATCAACAGCTGAGGGTTCAGTTTACACTACCGGTAAACCTGGCAAAAAGTGGAGATGCTGTGTTCAGATTGTCGAATGGGTTAAACCCTCAAGGAGTTCAATTCATCAATTCAAAAACAGCTCTCGTATTATTTGGCGTTGAATTCGCAACCGGCAGATATGAGTTGATTGTCAACCAGATGGAGAGTTTTGACCCGGATCTGCCGGAGCAGTGGATCATTGAACCAAATACCACGTATCCTTTTTATAGATTTGATGAATATCATTCGGGAGACATTGTGATCAATGAATTTATGCTTCGTCCACCCGATGGATATCCACGATATATAGAGCTTTACAATCGATCCGGACGATTTTTAAACCTGAATGAGTGGCAAATCCGAAGGAGAGAAGGGGCTCCGGCCAATGGCGGTAATATAACGGATATAAATCTTCCTTTGGGAACCGGGGAGTACATCGTAGTTACGACAGATATAAATTTGATGAATACTGTTTTTGGTCCGGGTCCATGGATTGAGATGAACGGTTTTCCCGGCTTCACACAAACGACCCTGGATCAGATCCGACTCATATCGCCGGACGGACATCTTCATGAGGGGGTCATGTATGATCCATCCGGTTGGGGTGTGAATGGGATTGCCCTCGAACGCAGAAGTTTGAATGCACCCTCGTCACATCCCGGAAATTGGAGTGAATCGACAGCGGTTTTATTGGGAACTCCTGGGTTGACGAATAGTATCGGGCCGACTCAAAAAGCACCTGAGTGGGTTGGTACAGAGGTCATAGATAGTGAAACAATCAGAGTTGAGATCGACGGCCTAATTGATGAAAAGAACCTCTCACCCAATCAGTTTCGTCTAAATGGGGGGTTGTCTATCGTTCAGATTACAGCTGTAACATCATCTGATTTTGATTTACACCTGGATTCACCAATGAGATCTTCACATCCCTATTCGCTGAGCGTTCAGGGAATAACAGATATTTTTGGAAATGTGATGAGTGAACAGCAACGGACGGTTGTGTATTATCAAATTGAAAAAGCACAACCCGGCGATGTGGTGATCAATGAATTCATGTACAACGAACCGGATGATTATTCTCGATACATTGAGCTCTATAATCGGAGCGAAAAAATTATTGATCTGTCGGGTTGGAGACAAGCCAATAACACAGGTACCCGGCGCACTTTGGTTGAAAAAACTACATTAATTCACCCAAAAGAATTCAGGGTGATCACCCCCGATGAAAATCTGCTCTTTTTCTTTCCCGGCCTTTCAATAGTGAATGCGGGGAATCGTTTATCAGCGCTTAAAAATGGAGGGGACAGCATCGTTATTGAAAACAGGGACTCAGTGGTAATAGACTCCCTTACTTATACACCGAAGTGGGGAGGAAAGGGCATTGCTTTGGAGCGAAAAAGTGCAGAAGTGCCTGCATTTTATCGTGAAAACTGGTCGGAATCTACGGCTAATCTATTGGGAACACCGGGTAATTCCAATACAGCTAAACCGGATTCCAATCCACCGGAAATGGTTAAGATAACTCAGTTTGAAAACCGGGGATTTAAGGTGGTGCTGAACAAACAGGCGGATCCGGGGACAATTTTGAATCTCAATCATTATCGAATCAGACCCACTGTTGCAATAGCAGGGATTGAACTCGGTGAAAGGGAGTTCATCTTAAATATTGAATCAGAGTTGATAAATAATCAAAGCTACTCCATAACGATGAGTGGGATCACAGATATCTTTGGAAATGAGATGGAAACCACGGAGGTTGACCTGCACTTTCTGAAATTGTCTGAAGTGGGCGATGGAGAAATTGTTATCAACGAAATACTTTATCGCAGAAAAGAGACGGGAGCCCCTCAATTTGTTGAATTGTTTAACCGGACGGATAAAAACTTTGATCTGTCGGGGTGGACACTATCGAACAGAACCGGATTTGCAGAACTGCCGGACGACCTGTTATTCCCGGCTATGGAATACCTGGTTCTTACCGATTCAGATCAGTTGACTTCAGAACCGGGTCATTTCATTCAGCTGCCCGGATTCCGTTCTCTACATAATACAAGCGACATTGTAATGCTTAGTAATCAAATGGAAATAACTATTGACAGCCTCCGATATGAATCGTCCTGGCAAAATAATCCGCCGGGGGTATCCCTGGAGAGGAGGGATCCGACCGCACTTACCGTGGATCCTTATAACTGGATGAAAAGCAGTGATCCGGAGGGATCTACTCCGGGAGCTATGAACAGCCGGTTTGAAGTCGATGATCAGCCTCCGGAAATAAGGTTTGTCAACTTATTTCATCCGGATTCTTTAGAAGTGATTTTTAACAAGTTTATAGATATACCGATATCTCTTGATGAGACTCGGTCTTCAATGTCAACCTTAGTTCATTCTGAATCCGACGAGGAGTTAACCCCAATCTTTTATGTGAATGGAGAGGAAGTACCAATTTTGTTGTATGATCCTAAAAAGGGCAATCGGATAGTTATAAGCCCGGGTAATTCTGTTTCGGATGAAGAAATTATTCTCACAGTAGATAACATCGGAGATCACAACGGTAATGTTGTATATGACTTGAGTCGGCCCGTCGCCCGCCCGTTAAAAGAGGGGGATCTGATATTCAATGAAATTATGTTTCAACCTCTTACTGACAATCAAAATGGATTACCGGATCAGTCTGAATATATTGAGGTCTATAATCGCAGATCCTATCCTATCTCCCTGGAGGGTATTATTCTACATGATGAACCGGATAATAGTGGCCGATATTCGATCATTGACCCGGTGAGCAGTGTACAAAAATGGATCCCATCAAATGGATATCTGTTATTCTATCCGGAAGAAGGGGGGTCAAATTTCAGTGAAAGCCGGGTTGCGAAATTTTTTAATCTGTCAGAAGATGAAACAATGATACCGCTGCGAACGGAAAGGAATACGTTGAGCCTGCCAGCCGCCGGACGCAAAATATTTTTAGCAGACAGTACGGGAATGACCATTGATTGGGTCGGTTTTACTCCGGATTGGCACAACCCGAATTTAATTGATAATCGGGGAATTGCTCTCGAACGAATCAATCCTGAATTAGGTACAAATGATCCACTAAACTGGAGTTCGAGCGCGAATATTGAGGGAGGAACACCCGGGAAAATGAATTCAATACATCAGACACCGCAACAGATGGCAAGTCAACAGGGAGTATTTCTGGATCCGAATCCATTTTCACCGGACGAAGACGGTTATCAGGATCATCTATTTATCAATTACAAACTTGACGAGCCGGATTATCTGATTCGAATCCGAATATTTGATCGATATGGCAGACTGGTTCGCAATTTGGTCCATGGTGAAACGGCCGGTTTTGAAGGGTCACATATCTGGGATGGCAGAACAGATGATGGTCAGACCGGCAGGATAGGTATCTACATCATTTTGCTGGAAGCATATAACAGTTCACAAGGAGAAAGACTTCAATTTAAAGAGACGGCAGTTTTAGCCAGGAAGTTTTAATCTGTTTAAAACCGGGCGATTACTTTCCGATATCGATGATCTGGAGAAGTTTCTGAAGATCTTCCATTTTTCGGGTGTCATTCACCTTGGAATAACTGTTGATCAAGTTTCGGATTGTTCGAAGCAGCACCTCTCTGTAGTCTGCTTTTTTGAGATGTTCAGGCCGGGGATCGATACCGTTTTTCTTCAAAAAGTAGAAGCACTGGTTGTATGTTACGATGGTTCCGCCATCGAATGGGTCAATCAGAATTTGCTGATTATGAGTTTCATACATCAACATGAAATGAATAGGCATATTGACTCCATAAAAGGGTAAACCGAGTCGTTGTGCAATAAATACAACAACCATGCTCAGCATAATTGGCAATCCTTTGCGGCGATCAATAACTCTGTCTAAATAGGCATTGTCCAAATTGTGATATTTATCTGCATCCCCTCGAAACCGCAACTCTCTGAAAACAAAATGAAGGATTATCTGCATTTTTTCTGTTAAGGAGGGGGTATTCGCAACTTTACTGCTTATCTGAGCACTCAGAGCATCTAATTTCCTGCGATATTCACCGGTTCTCAGTGTTGGATTGCCAAATCGTGCCAACATGAGAAGAGCATCTTCAAGGTCGGCTCGGCTTTTAATGCCAAAATCAATCAATTCAGAAAAATCTTCGAACAGACTTTCGATGGTGATGTAATAGAGAACTTCATTAATGCTCTTTTTCTCAGAATCTTTCACAGATTCGGAGCGGTATTGATCAAGAAGTGGAACAGCATTTTCACCCAACTCCTTAAACCGGTTTTTGACTCCGGTTTGTACAGTGGGGTCCGGATCATCCAGCAGGTAGATGAGCGATTCTATTTCATTGATGGATGATTGCCTGTGACTCATTTTCAATCAATACAATTACAATTTCGATTTTATGTAGTATCCGTATTCTATAATGATTGGTTTCATCAAATCATTTCATTTTCTGTTTGAAAGATACGGTTTCATGTTCAAATGGAAAGAATAATTCCAATTAAAAAGAGTCAACGATCTCTCTTGGAAATAGGTATGTATGAATATCTTTTACCCTCATCCGGCTTTTGAGTAGATGTGGAATCGTTTATGGTTTCAATATGAATGTTTCGTTAAAAG
This sequence comes from Bacteroidetes bacterium UBA2664, assembly GCA_002359315.1. Taxonomy (GTDB): domain Bacteria; phylum Bacteroidota; class Rhodothermia; order Balneolales; family Balneolaceae; genus Rhodohalobacter. The sequence continues at coordinate 76,128 of DEMS01000020.1, forward strand.
AATAAACGACTGTAACTAAAGTTTTTTTAAGAGTATAGTTATGAAATTGGTTTTTTTAATTTATACTTAAAGAGAGGGCAATTAAAACATTGAATGAACCATATTCGTAACTAAATGTTGAAATTATGGGTGTTGAGACTGTAAAACTGGCTGAAAATAGTGAGCAAGTCCAGGAGTTTATCAAATATCTGCTAAAAGATATTCGTGCCATGGAAAGGATGCTATCCGAAGAGATGTTTGAATCGGGTACAATTCGTATTGGTGCTGAACAGGAACTCTGCCTCGTTGATAAATACGCGAAGCCATCACCAATTTCCGTCGAACTATTAGAGGCCCTTCAGGATGATAATTTCACGACTGAGTTGGCACGCTTTAATCTGGAATCCAATCTTGAGCCTTTGGAGTTTAAAGGGAAGTGTTTGTCACAATTAGAATCCGGTATTCTTGGTCAGTTGGATAAAGTGCGCGCTGCGATGCGGAAATTTGATGGAGATATCGTTCTCGCAGGAGTACTGCCAACGATTCGGAAATCTGATCTGGATATCGAAAATCTAACCCCTTTGCCAAGATATCATGCCCTTTGTGAAGCGATCAATAAAATGAGGGGAGACGAATATGATCTCCGAATCCAGGGTATGGATGAGTTGCTTATGCGTTTCGACACTCCGCTTCTGGAAGCTTGCAATACCGGCTTCCAAGTGCACCTGCAGGTAGATCCGAATGAATTTGTTTCAAAATATAATATTGCTCAGGCGATAACCGGACCTGTTCTGGCAAGTGCTGTCAATTCCCCGATACTTTTTGGGAAACGATTATGGTCAGAAACCAGGATTGCGCTTTTCCATCAATCCGTTGATACACGGAAAGTAGGCGATCATTTACGTGAGAGCAGTCCACGGGTAACGTTTGGGAATCAGTGGCTGAAAGACAGTATCCTTGAGATCTACAAAGAGGATATTGCACGTTACAGGGTGATGCTTAGTTCGAATATATCTGAGGACGTTGATGATCTGTTGAACAATGGAAAGATCCCAAAATTAATGGCACTTCAGGTTCATAACGGCACTGTTTATCGCTGGAATAGACCCTGTTATGGAATCAGCAACGGGAAACCGCATTTACGAATTGAAAACAGAGTATTCCCATCCGGTCCGACGGTGACCGATGAAGTAGCAAATGCATCCTTTTGGCTCGGTTTATTGAATGGAATGGGTGAACACTACCCGGATATTACAAAAGTACTTGATTTTGATGATGCCCGAATGAATTTCTTTGCGGCCTCTAAACTTGGATTGGATACAAAATTCAAATGGATCGGTAACAAAAGATTTTCTGCAGTTGATTTGATCCAAAAAGAACTGCTTCCAATTGCAAAAGAGGGGTTGGAAAAAGCCGGTGTATTTGATGGCGATATTTCCAGTTATCTCGACATCATTCGTGAACGAACAGAATCCGCCCAAACCGGAAGTTACTGGATGGTTCAATCCTATAATGAACTTTCAAAAAGTGTGAGCAGAGAGCAAGCCCTCACCGCTGTAACAAATGCGATGATCAAAAATCAGAAAAAAGGGGAACCGGCTCACAAATGGGGTTTGGCCAAGCTGAATGATATGGAGATGTGGCAACCGTCGAGTCTGCTGGTTGAAGAATTTATGACAACAGACCTCTTTACGGTTCAAAAAGATGATATTGTTGAACTGGTGGCAAATCTTTTTGATTGGAGGCGTATTCGATATCTGCCTGTTGAAGATGACAGCAAACATCTGGTGGGATTGATAACGATGCGAATGGTATTTCGTGAATTCAACAATGTGGTGCATCACGACAGTAAATCAAGCAGCAGTGTTGAAGATATCATGATTCGGAATCCGATCACGATTCATCCGGAGGCTTCAATTCTGCAAGCGATAGATCTGATGAACAGTCAGAGCATCGGTTGTTTGCCGGTTGTTAAAAATAACAGGCTGGTTGGAATCATTACAGAACAGAATTACATGACAATCACTGCCAGACTGCTGAAAAGACTGGATGAGGATCGTGAAAATAATTCGTGATTCATTTTTTAAAACTTCTTAAATCAGTAATTAAATGGGTCAACAAAAATTATCATTAGCGAAAGATCCGGATTCCAGAAAACGGTTTTTAAAGCATCTTCTCCATGATGTAGAGTCGGGCTCGTTCTTAAAGGTTTGGAATGGAGGCATATCAATCACCTGCCGGTCGAAGATATGGATGGAACACTGAAAGGAATTATAACAAAGAAGCGGCTTGTTCATTATCTTAACAGTTCAGATTCTGACAATTTTGCAACAGCTTCCGACGTGATGAGTAAGAACCCGGTTACGATCGGTCCAAACGATGACATTAAGTACGCTATGTTATTGATGATTGAAAAAAAAGTGAGCTGTTTGCCTGTTGTTGAGAAGAATGAACTGGTCGGAATTATAACAGATAAAGATGCAAAGAATGTTTGGGACAAGATGAAAAGTCGTAGTAATGCAAAAAATTGAGTTAACGGATAAGAAAATAAACAATAATCAACGAGTACGATGGTCGATAGAAACCGGTAAAAAAGGCCCCGTAGTTGTTCTCTTCGTTGGAATCCATGGGAATGAGCCCGCCGGGACAAAAGCTGTAGATCAGATTGCAGCCAAACTCAAGAGTGATAGCAGAGAGCTGATTGGAGCGGTTTATGCCATTTCAGGCAATATTCAGGCCCTTGATTTGGGAGTGCGGTATATCGATACAGATTTGAACCGATTATGGGAATTTTTTCAGACGGGAAGATCAAAAGCCTATCAAAACGGCACTTCCGGGTCAGTAGAATATGGCGAAAGTTTAGAGATCAAAGAGACACTCGAAGAGATTCTTAAAAAACACAAACAGAAGGCTACGGATTTTGTTTTTGCGGATCTTCATACGACCTCCTCACAAAGTTGTGCATTTATTCTACTCAACGACACACTGTCGAACAGGGAGATAGCCAGAAAATTTCCGGTGCCTCAAATATTGGGGATTGAAGAGAATATTCATGGGACTCTATTAAGCTATATAAATAACTTAGGTTATAAAGCGATTGGGTTTGAAGCCGGCGCTCATGAAGATGAACTTTCTGTAGAAAGGAGTGAAGCATTTTTGTGGCTATTACTTCACAACAGCGGTGTTTTGGTATTGAATGAATCGGAGAAAATAAATTTAGAAGATTCTATTCAAGCTCATAAAGGAGTCCCGGATACGTACTATGAAGTACTATATCATAAACGGGTCGAAGATCCCCGGAAATTTCAAATGATCCCCGGGTTTCAGAATTTTGATCCAATTGAGAAGGGGACTCCGTTGGCTTATGAATATGAGAAGCTGATAACAGCACCGGAAAAGGGACGAATATTTATGCCACTTTACCAAAAAGCAGGTCATGACGGCTTTTTAATTGTTCGTACAGTATCCCCTGTTTGGCTGGAACTTTCTTCGTATTTGAGAAAGAGCTCAGTGCACAATTTTTTGAAATATCTGCCGGGAGTTACTGTCAATAATGAGAGAAGTTATTTGGTGAATCTTCAAGTTGCACGTTTTCTGGTTAAAGATATATTTCATTTATTTGGGTATCGAGTATCGAAAATTGATGCAGATACTTTAATTTGTTACAAGAGATAACCAACTGTATTTGTCGGAATTGATAAAAATTAAATAAAGTAAACGAATGCTTGATTACAGATTTGTAGATGGTACCCGATTGACATCAGTGATTGAGGCTCTGATATTTGCCAGTCCCGATCCGATGGGGTGGGAGAAGATATCTTCGATAATCAAGGAGAGTGAAGAGGAGTTAGAGCTGGATGAGGCAGTCATTAAAAAAATTATTGAACAACTTAATGACCGTTTTGAAGAGAATGATCTTTCGTTCAGGATTGAAAAAACCGGGGGTGGATACACATTTGTCACCCAACCCCGGTATCATCCATGGCTGAGTATCTATCAGCACGAAAATGCATACCGCCGATTGTCTCAGCCGGCCATCGAAACTCTGGCAATCGTAGCCTATCGGCAGCCGATCACAAAACCGGAAGTAGATAGTATTCGGGGAGTAGATTCGGGGTATATCCTCAGACAGCTAATGGAAAAGCTATTGATCAAGGTGTCCGGCCGGGCCGATTCTGTAGGTAAACCCCTGTTATATAAAACGACGAGCCATTTCCTCAAACATTTTGGAATTAATGCGGTTGAAGAGCTTCCAAAGCCGCGTGAAATTGATGAGATATTGAAAGATGATGATATGGCTGAGCATCGAAGGCTCTTAATGGAGAGACAGTTGGAGCTGGAGGAAATTGAGGATAAGGAAGCCAAGGAGATCTTTTCAGATAAATCGGAGGATGAGGATTCGGCCATCAGCGAAAATGGCAAAGGAGATTCGCCGGAGATGGATTGACAAGGTGCAGACTGTTTAGGGTGATAGTAACAAGGAATTCAATAGGACGAAATTGATAGAAATCCAAGGCAGAATAGATAAATTCCATAGTCATTGTTTGGACAGCACAATCGTATTAATAAAAAATTTGGTCTTATACATATAAAGTGTGTATTTTTATACACACTAATAAATAAGATTAAAATAATTCATTTTGTCAGATAAAAGTATAACTGCCAGTTTGCTGTGGGATCGTTTCGGAATCGGCGTCTCCGGGATCTGTGCAATACACTGCCTGTTTTTCCCAATATTGATCTCTGCACTGCCATTGATGAGTGTGGCATCGTTCATTCATGATTGGGCGCATCCGGTTTTTGTTTTGATGTTAGCTCCGGCAGTTTATTTTGCAGCAAAAAGGAGTCATTACGACAAAACAATCACGATACTCCTCGTTGTTGGTTTTATAGCGGTTCTGGTTGGCTGGATTGCAGGGCACTACTGGTTGGGATATCTATTTGAAACCGGCATGACTCTTTTTGGAAGTGTTATCCTCATTTTAGGTCATTGGTTCAATTATCGTCACCACAGAGTTTGTAAAAATCATTCACACAACCATCATCCAATTCATGAAGAAGAGCGGGGGAAGGCATGAAAAGACTTAATTTTACACTCGATAATCCAACGGTAAACTTGTTAGATGAGCTTTCCGAGAAGTTCTATAGCGGGAATAAATCTCAGACAGTAAGAGCGGCGCTGGAAAGTTTAGCGGCCCGACAAGGTCACGACGGCTGGATCATCGCCGGCTATACTCAGTTAAAAGTAGATCATGATGTAAATTGTCACACTTGCGGATCAGAATATGGAGAGGGAAGAGTCCTTTTTAAGCCGGTCTTTGAAAGAGGGAATAGTCCGAAAGCCATTCAATCCATCCCGAGCGAAGAGTGGGTCGAGTGCTCGCTCTGTGTAGAGAAGAATTGAGTAATGTTGTTTTGAATATCGTGTTTCTGTAGTTCTATAGTATCACTAACTGACAGCTGTGTTTCGCCCGCCATAAGCCGATAGTAAAAGACTTTTTACCCGCATCGAGATCCCCCTCCAGCTACTATTGAGTGTTCACTTCTCATATTAGGCTTGGATTACCCATGATACTCCTTGGGTTTTCTATAGCTGGATACAACTTAACCAGACCGAAATTTTCAAGGATTCGCAGAATGACCAATCAAAAAAAATTACTGTATTAATCTAATAATTATTGTTAGACATATCTAAATATTATGTTATATTATTATCAATTATGAACTAAATTTAGATTTATGGTACGTTGTTTCTCTTTTATATTCGTGATGTTTTTAACAACAGAGACGTTGTTTGGCATGGGTGGGTTTGTGTTGCAAACAACATCCGCGGATCTTCGTGGCGTTGTTATTGATTCAAGGAGTGGAGAACCGATACCCGGGGCAACGATATTTATCCAGGAACTCGATAGAGGAGTCGCTGCAACTGATGAAGGGAGGTTTGAATTTTTATCGATTTCACCGGGGGAGTACACACTTCTTATTCGGTCAGTAGGATTTTCGGCGGCCACAATAGAGATTAATCATCCGGCAGATGGTATTATTACAGTTGAGTTAGTGCAGTCACTTTTGCAAGCCGATGAATTAATTGTTACCAGTTCGCCTATTGGGAAAAATTTAAAATACCAGCCCGCTCAAGCCTTAAATGCTGAGATGCTGCAACAGAAAGCTGCGCCCAGCCTGGGTGAGATGCTGGATGGGACCCCGGGTGTCACAACAAGATCATTTGGATCGGCCCCCGCACGCCCGGTGATTCGGGGTTTTGACGGGGATCGCGTTTTGGTGATGCAAAATGGAGAACGAATGGGGGATCTTTCTGGAACTGCGGTGGATCATGCCGTCGCCCTCGACCCGCTTGCAATGGATCGTGTGGAAATTGTACGGGGTCCGGCTAGTTTATTGTACGGATCAAGCGCAGTCGGCGGGGTCATCAATATGTTTAGTAACGATTTACCACGTGATTGGGATGCAGGTACTTCTGCAACGATGGCAACTCATGTTGCGACGGTGAATAATATGGGTGCCGCCATGGCTCGTGTACAATATGGAACTGAAGCGTTTGCGGGTACGGCACGGGTCATATACAGGGATGGTGGAGACTTGCGTACGCCGGACGGACGCCTTCCGGATACATCCATCAATAATTTGAGTTATGGCGGCGGATTCGGATATCGAACCGGCCCTTTTGAAACCGGAATCTCGATTACCGGAATGGATTATACCTATGGCCTGCCGGAGGCCATTGATGACCTGAATGAATCAATTGAAATCCGAATGAACCGTGTGAATCTGCAGAGTATTTCAACGTTAACCCTGGATCGTTTTATTGATCATGCTGAACTCAGATTTCATATCAGTGACTACAATCATGATGAATTTGAAATTCAAAGAGAACCGAATTCAATTTCAGAGACGATCGGGATATCATTCGCACAGCAAACCCTGAGCAGTTCTCTGGTGCTTAGGCATCGGCCCATTGGCCGTTTTGAAGGAGCACTGGGATTCAGTTTTAATAACTCAGAAATTGAAGTAGGAGGGTTGGATGCACTGACGCCCAACGCAAACGGATACTTTTTAGCCGCATATCTCTATGAAGAGATTGGAATTAGTAACTCGATAACATTAAAAGCCGGTTCCCGCATTGAATACAAAGAGACTTTCGTTACCACAAATGAACTTTTTCCGGATGCGTCATTCTTTGAAGATCGAAATGATCTAATCTATTCCGGTGCATTTGGGTTAAACTACTCTCCTTCGGAACGATGGACGATCGGTACACAAATTGCACGTGCATACCGCACACCTACAATTGAAGAGCTGTACTCCTTTGCGCCGCATGCTGCAGCGGGTTCATTTGATATCGGGAATCCAACGCTGCAAAACGAATTCAGTATAGGCGTGGATACGTTTTTAGAGTATCAATCGAACAGATTTCAGACACAACTTTCCCTTTTTGCCAATCAAATAGACAATTTTGTGGATTTTAGTCCAACCGGTGAGTTTCATGAGCCGTCCGGACTCCCATTTTTTGAATATGTCTCAAAAGATGCACTCCTTTATGGTTTTGAGTTGGGTGCGAATATAGTATTTACGGAATCGTTGAGCGGTGGGATCGGATTTGATTATGTAAGGGGACATGAGCGCTCAAATGAGCAGGCAAATCTGACGTTTATCCCTCCATTCAGAACACATCTTGATATTAAATACGATAATGGAAGTATCTGGGCCGGACCCAGGGTCAAAATTGTAAACAAGCAGGAAAAAGTTGCTGCCAATGAAGAGCCAACGGATGGACATCTGCTGATTGGTGCAGATGCAGGGTATCGCTTTGGTCATGGTCTAACTTTGAGCCTCCGGTTAGACAATCTGCTTAATGAAAGGTATAGAGATCATTTGAGTCGGGTGGAGAACAGGGATGCCCCCATGCCGGGAAGAAATTTGAATGCGATGCTGAGATGGGAGTTTTAATAAAATAATTCACGCCACGCTCAGGCTAAAAAATGGACTGTCTGATTGCAAACTTTAAAAATGCCACATACTTGAAATAAACACCGATTCCGTTCCAGAGTGTGGATAACTCTGTTGAAAAGTTGTTGAAAAATAAGTGATTTTTTTCTTGACGGTGATTTGGGAATTGTGCTAATTACAATAGAGTACAGTAGTCAAGGACGCTACGGCAAAATTGACTGAGAGTTGGAAATCCGCAACTTATTTGTTTGAAGAATCCCTAAAGATGATTCAAAGAAATGTACTCCGGTACTATTTTTTATTTTAGGCTTATCTGTTATTCCTGAATTCGATTAAAGTATAGCCCTGTCGAAAAATCATTTTTCAAACAAGTAGATTTACACCCATTTCTGCAAATTCGATACTTTTACCTTTCTTAATATAGTTTGTCAGTGTAAGTGACCTAAATTCGTTATTATTTAATGCTAAAGAATATAAATGGATATGTTTGAAATGAATCTGATCCATTTATTGTTAGTTCTTGCATGCAGTAACGATATCAATCGCAATCATTTATAACTAAACACACGTCAAATCTAAATGAAGAAAGAAAATTCCATCACCAGAAAACAAGCCCTGAAATTTTTAACCCTGGGATCTGTATCTACCGTGATCGCGCCTTCTCTGTTTACGACATCCTGTGCTGCCAATGGTACAATGGCCGGTGGATATCTAAACTTTGATCAGATATTTAATGCTGTTTACCCATTTTCTTTAGCTGAACTGCCCTACTCTTATGATTCATTGGAGCCTGCCATAGATGCAAGAACCATGGAAATTCATCACGGCCGGCATCATCAGGGATATGTGAACAATTTGAATAATGCATTGGAAAATCGAACAGAGTTGCATGAGATGACGCTGTCTGAGCTAAACAGAAACTTGAATGACCTTCCGGACGAGGTTCAAAATGCGGTAAGAAATCATGGTGGCGGACATTTAAATCATACATTATTCTGGAATACAATGCACGCAGATGGAGGAACCCCGACAGCTGAGCTTGCCGGTGCCATTGAAGACGCTTTTGGGGATATGAATGGTTTCAGAGAAGCGTTCACCGAAGCTGCAGGGACTGTATTTGGAAGCGGATGGGCCTGGTTGGTATCAGACAGTGAAGGAGGCCTTCAAATTGTACAAACGGCCAATCAGAATAATCCGTTGACCAGCGGCCTAATACCCTTGTTTGGAATTGATGTTTGGGAACATGCGTACTACCTCAACTATCAGAATCGAAGAGGAGACTACATTGGTGCTTACTTAGATCTGATACACTGGGAGAAGGTGAGTGAGATTTACAGTGAAAGCCTGTAACATTAAAAAACCCTAATAGCTATTAACCGGAATAATGAGGATTTTTAAAGATATAAAAAATTCTCGCACTTATGATCACTGTTATACCCAAAGTATTTATTCTTACTGTACTTATAATTGCATTGAATGTAAACTCAACGATTGCTCAAGTATCTGAGCCCCAATCAGTATCAATATCTGTCACAGCTCAGGTTTCGTCTGCAATTGAACTCTTTACGATTCAATCTGTTGATTTTCGGTATGAAGACGTGGAGCTTAATGTATTATCTGTAGATCCAATATCAAATCCCAGTGCCGGTAAAATGGTAGCGAGAGGGATGCCTGATTCAGCAATGAGAATCAGTTTTCTTCAGAGCAGGGAACTGGTAAATGTGGACACAAACCATGTACTCTTCTTCGAGTATTTTGTAGCAGGAAATGATCTGGATGAACAGGAATCATCAGAAATAATCACTCCTGACAACCGGGATTTGACGTTCAATGAGGAAGGGGAATATTATATATGGGTTGGTGGCAGAGTGGATCTAAGCACAGCTCAGCCGGGTAGTTATGAAGGTGATTTTAATATCGAAATTGAATATATCTAACTACAAAATCTGATATTGTACGAGCGCAATACATACTTTATTTCATTTCTCAGAATATTGTTTTGCAAATCATTTGCAAACTTGCCGGGTATGTTGCGTTTGATTTTCCGTTCTATCCCATTAATTTTAATGAGAATAGTCGCCGGACTAATATTTGTGATCATTCTGCATTCAACAGCATTGTCACAAATCAATTTTGGAAGTTTTGGCTCGTATACGATACAATTAACTGAAATATCCACTGGTAGCCTTACCTTTGAAGGCCTTATTATTCCAGAGTCCGGAACGCATGAAATTCAGCTGGCAGATGCTTTTATAATAGAAATTGAAGGAGTAAAATACTTGGATGTAGGAGTTCTGATCACTGCAGATGTAGAACTGCTGTTGGACGGTAATATTAATAATGTAGGAAATCCGCAAAAAAGTATCACATTCACCCTTGAAGCAGCTTATGCAAATAAGGGACAACAGAATACAGCGGATGCTGACTTGATTACAATCCTTTCAAATGTGGGAGATGCTAGATTTCCAATTTTAGCCAGACAATTTCAACCGCCCGGTCCGCCACCGCCACCGCCGACCGAAGCATTTGATCAATCTGCAGTGAATGAAGCTGCGTATTTGTACCTATATGGAAACATTAGTGTGGGAAATGTTGACGCAGGAACCTATACAGGGAACATAAATATATCTGTACAGTATGACAATCCACCTGAAAATCCTTGATTTATCCAAAATTATCAAAGATTTAACGTGGGATTTATTTAGTGAATCGGTCAACTGAAGATGATTAAAATAATAACAGGAATATCGCTTTTCTTACTTTTTCTTTTATGGCCCTCTGAGTCTCAAGGCCAATTTTTGAATATTCAGATCGACGTGGAACCGAGCGTCGACACCGTTGTTGAACAACAATTGGACTTTGGTCAGATGATTGCAGGTTCGGGGCTTCAAGAAATCCCCTTGGGATCACCCAATATGGGAGTTTTTCACATACGGGCTCTCAGAACGCAAAGAATGTTGATATCCATTGATGCAGATCCCGCCCTTGTTCATGCCAATCCAAATATTAATGCATCCATTCCGATGGAAATTTTTGCTAATTATACCAACAACGGGATTGATAATTTTCGGGCCAGTGATGCCCTTAGCGATGAATTGGAGATGATTATTGTAGAATCTCCCGAGAATAACCCGGAGGCTACATGGTCGGGGATTTATATTTACATCTATGGTTCAATTGACTTAAGAAATGTACCATTGGGAACGTATTCGGGAAATATTATATTAACAGTGGTGTATGAATAAAGGTTCATTGAATTTCTTGTATTGCACCAATAATATAATATTAGGAGATTTAAAGAGACTTAAGTACATTAAAAAACTCTAATTTGGAACTAATATAGACAACTGATTAAATTAATCTATAGGAACAAAAGATTTTTCTCTAACAACATCAATCAACCCGATAAAATGAAAAAATTAATACTAACAACAATCATCTTAATCGTAGCCGTTGCTGGCGCGCTTGCACAATCTACAGCAGACGTAGCAGTTACAGCGACTGTAAACGATGCTCTTACGTTAACACCTACAGCAGTAGCATTTGGAAGTATACAGGCTGGCCAAGCCTCATATATACAAGCAAATGCAAATGATGGAACTACAGAAACAAACTTAGGATCTACTCATTCAGCTGGGGCTCTTCAAATACAAGGTACAACAGGTGTTGATGTAACCGTGTCATGGACAAATGCTACTCTGACCGATGCAAGTAATGCAAACCCTATCACATTCACACCCACTGTATATTTGGGTGCAGCACAAATATCTTCAGGTGCATCAAATGTTACATTGGCTGGCGGTAACATTACATTAGATGTAGGTGGTGCACTCGGTTCAATTGCAAATCCTGGTGTATATTCAACCACAACAGATGGTGGAAGTCCTGCTGGAGACGAAACACCAGTAGTATTTACTGTCAGTTACACGAGTGTATAACAGTATTTAAAATATTACAATAAAAAACCCCGCATTTGGCGGGGTTTTTTATTTATCGTATTTTCGGGGATAGTAAATAACTCAACTCTACACATATGAAACACTCAGTTGCTTTTATTGTCTCGATATTATTAATTGGAATTTTTACATCCATAAGTCACGCACAGGTTACAATCTCCCCGACGGCCGTTTTTTTAGACAGCAATAGCAAAGTGGGTTCATTTTTTGTGTCTAATCCCTCAAACAGTGCTGTTGAAGTAAGGTTGAGTTTTGAGTTTGCATATCCTGCCACGGATAGCGATGGACGTGTCTTCCTGAATTATGAGGATTCTGAGGCTGAAGAAAATTTTTCATTGGTTCCTCATTTAAGGGCTTTTCCCACAACATTTATATTGGACCCAAATCAGCGACAGACAATTCGATTGATAGGAAGATTACCTCAGGATACCGATCCTGCAACTTATTGGACCCGAATGAGAGTTTCTTCCAGTCAATTGACTCCACCCATTGGAGAGGCTGCCGAAGGTCAAGTTGCCGCACAAGTGACATTTCAGATTGATCAGGTAACCGTTGTATTAGTCCATCACGGCAGCGTTGAAACAGGTGTCGTAATTCACTCAACTGAAGCGCGTGTGGATTCAGAAAGGGAAATATTACAGATATTTACAGATGTTGAACGCACAGGGAATGCCCCATTTATTGGCAGTGTTACAACCACAATTCTTGATTCAAACGGTAATGAAGTAGATACCAGAAGATCTTCAACATCCGTCTATTTTAGAAATTTGCAACGTGTAGAATTTGAACTTTCCGAACTATCTGCCGGTACATATACCGCTGTTACGACCTATGAAACGTCTCGAAATGATATATCATCAAGAAATTTAATTCAGGCACCCTCTATTACAGAAAGGCTTACATTTTCCATTGAGTGAACAAAAACTACGCCCTAATATCTTGGATTTCTGTATTGAGTATTTGGGTTTTATTCGTATCCAATCAGCGAATTCAAGCTCAGGGACTCGAGGATGAAGTCTACCTTAATTTTCGTTATCAAGCGATCGTCAATGATTATATCTCAACAATATATTATAACGACGTTTTTTTCATCTCAGTTGGTGAGATATTCAATTCCTTAAGTATTGAAAACAGGGTTGATAGAGGTCAATTTACGATCAGTGGTAATTATATTGATCGGGGCCCGTACTCAATTAATTTTAATAATCAGCGTGCTACATTCTCCGGCAGAACAGTAGATCTGAATGCAGATTCATTCGTAATCACTGAATTTGGATTCTATCTGCACCCGGATATTTTTCTTGAGCTGTTTCAATTAGAGTTTACGATCGATTTCAATAATCTTGCAATCTACCTGAGCACGACTGATACAATGCCCATCGTTGCCCAGCGGGAGAGAGAAAGAAGAAGATCCCGGATTCTCAGTACTCAAAGAAATATTCGGCGTGATTTTTATCCTCTTCAAATCGAAAGGAATAGAAATGTTTTAAATGGTGGTTTTATTGATTATAACCTGAATGCAAATATCAACGATGATAGAGCAAACAGTTATGTTTACAATGGGAACTTAGGAATGGAGATTTTAAGCGGGGATCTGCAGGGTACCGTTTTTGGAAGTTATTCTGCAGAATCTACGACTCTGCGTTCTTCAGGGTTACGATGGCGATTTGGAGTTCCTGATAATGCATTTATCAGTTCTATTTCACTGGGACAGAGAAACTCAAGCGGTTTTACCTCCGCTGCATATACCGGCTTGCGAATCACGAATGAGCCTTTTGAACCGAGATTCTTATTTGGTGAGACGGCTTTTACGGGAGGTGTTTCACCGAATGCGGAAGTTGAACTCTATCGAAATAACTCATTGATTGATTTTACGCAAGCGGATGCATCGGGTCAGTACTTTTTTTCGGTGCCGATTACCTATGGAACATCAAACTATAGTATTCGCAGTTTTTCGCCAACCGGTGATCAAACAGATCGCAACTTACGCCTGCAAATCCCACAAAATTATCTGCCCAAAGGTGAAATAAAATATGTTGTTGAAGCAGGGAGATTAGATAATCCATTAGCAGGTAATATTGAGAGGGGTTATATGGGTCGATCGATGGTTGAAGCGGGGCTAAACAGATACATAACCGTCGGTGGCGGAGCTGAGTATTTTGAAGATTTTCACGATGAGTTGCCAACATTTGTGGGAAGAGTATCCGCCAGGGTATTAACCAATCACCTTATCTCCATGGAGGCCGCAAATGAAGCATTTTATCGGGGTTCAATCAGTGCTGTATATGCAAATAGTGCCAGTTTTAACGTAAATTACACCTACTACAATAAGATGGGCGGGCTCTATAACCCGGGCCGGAATGTTTCTGCTATACGTACAAACCTATTTACCCCTTTTCGAATCGGAACTCTCCCTCTTTTTCTAAGATGGTCCTATTCTAACGAACAGAGGGAAGTAAATACCGTCCATCGCTACCGGGTTGATCTGAATTCACGATTGGGACGTGCTAACATTCGAATTGGATATCGGGATTCTCAGATTGATAAAATTATCCCGGCCATCACATCAACTTCCAGAGTATCAATGGCAACCACCTACAATTTTGGAAGATCACGTGAAATGCCAGGATTATTTCGAGGAATGTTTTTGGGGACTCAATTAAGTTTTGTACCGGATGGCCAGAACATTGAAGATCTTGAAGTGCAGTTGAGCAGAAATATTTTCCGTACCGGTCGATTTCAGTTTTCTTATGGCCGGAATTTTGTAGGAAACTTCAATCTTATTCGTTTCAGCTTGTCGCTGGATTTTAGAAATTTCAGAAGCAATAGCGGTGTTCGTAGTACACCGGCAAATAATACGATTACTCAATCATTAAGAGGTTCGATTGGATTCGATTCAAATCATAATCGGATTATACCCTATAACCGGCAGCAGGTAGGCCGTGCAGGTCTGGCCGTAAGAATGTTTGTTGACAACAATAATAATGGAACATATGATGAAGGTGAAGAATTAATACCTGAAGGAACCATTAACGTTGAAAGAGCCGGTGCAACGCGATTTACAATGGGTGGGGTAAATTATATATCCAATTTACAAGCATATCGAAGATATAATGTTGTTGTGAATAAATCGTCTGTAAATAATCCTCTGTTAGTACCGACTACTGAACGATTCTCCATCATTACAGATCCAAATCAATTCAAATTGATTGAGATCCCATTCTATACATCAGGAATAATCGATGGAATGGTATATCAGGTAGCCGAAGACTCTAAATCCGGATTAGGGGGGGTAAGGTTATACCTTGTACAGGTAAATGTTATGGATGGTGTCAGCCCATTTCGTCAGGAACTGCGTACGTTTGCGGATGGAAGTTTTTACGCTTATGAAATACCACCGGGTGATTATGAGGTCAGGGTGGATCAGTCACAACAGGACTTCCTTAATGTAAAAACAGAACCCGAGGTTCTGGAGTTAACGGTCAGGGCTGTTAGTGAGGGTGATTTTGTAGAGGGTCTTGAGATTAATCTGGTTCCAAAAGATCCTTTTGAAGTGATGGATGAAGCTGTTGATGACTCAGTCGAAGTGTCTGAGATGATACCTGAAACAATGGATAATCAGCAAGACGAGTTAGTGGCAATCGCTGAAGAGGAATCTGTTGATGAAACTGTTGATGAATCTGTCGAGGAGCAAGCTGACTCGATTGCTGAATTAACTGAAACCGAAGTGCAGGATATTTCGGGCGAAACTGTAGCAGATGATGAGGATTTATTTGAGGAATCACTTCAATCAGAAGAAACCATTGATGAGAGTGCAGTGGATTCACTGATTGCAGGCGAAACACCCGTTGAGACAGAGAATGCGGACAGCTTAACTGAAGAGTCGATTGCAGAAGTGCAGACGGCGGATGAATCCATCGATGAGTCGGTTGCTCAATTACAGACTGAAGATGAACCTATCGAAGAGGCAATCGCTGAAATGCAGACTGAAGATGAACCTATCGAGGAGTCGATAGCAGATGTGCAGGCAACGGATGAACCTATCGAGGAGTCAATTACTGAAGTCCAGATGGCTGATGAGTCTGTTGAGGAGCCGATAGCTGAATCATTGTCTGATGAAGATTCAACAGAATTAGCGAGTGAAGAAGAATTAATTGAACAAGCATTTGCCAATGCCGAATTTGCTGAGGAAGACGATCCATTAGAAATAGAAAGTTTGGATGAGTCGCTGATTATGGATCCTAATCAGGAGAGAACCATCTCCGATATCCAGATATTTACCCAGGATGCCAGTTGCCGTTTCAGTATTCAAATGGCAGAATATCGATCTCTTGAAGAGGCATTTAGTGGGGCCAATCGTTTTGAGAGAGAAACCGGGTTAACGTTTCAAATTTATTCTGCCGGACCCCAGTCGCCATTTACAATCCGAACCAGTGAAAAATCTTACTTTGGTGAAGTATTGACAACTTTTAATGAGTTGTTAGCAAGAAATCCGTCTCAAAAACCGGCAATTATTACTCAGTGTGTTGAAAATGAGGAAGCCCGGCCACTTCGATACCTGATACAGCTGGCCGCTTTTTCGAGTGAGGAGAATGCTGAAAGATTCAGGGATGAGTTAAGAGATCGATATCAATTGGCATCACGACTAGACCTATCCGGTGGTTCTTTAATTAGAGTACAGGCCGGACCTTATGTTAATCGAAGAGAGTTATTAAATGCTTTTAGAGTATTGGCACAGGATAATGTTTCACCGGGAATGTTCATATTGGTTGACCCATCATCTTATTACAATATGAGTCAGGAGTTCAGGTTGCAGGTGGGTTTATTTAACAATCCACGTGATGCTGTCAGATATGCGTTTGAGATCAGTGAAGCATTTAACATCGATACATTTGTTATTATTGATGGATCTGCTGTTAAAGTCATGGTGAACAAGAAATATGATGCATGGGATGATGTATTTCGTGATTTTACACTAATATCATCCTATGAAAATGCAAACCAGCCAGCGATTCACCTTTCAGAACAAGAGTAGAGATATTGTTTAGAAACAATTATTCTTGGTAGATTGCTACAAATAGATAATCGTTGCAGTCTGTCTATTGTCTGAGGCTGAGGTGCCGGATTTCTTTTTCTCTCCAACCAGATAGTGAACTCTCACCTTTCCGGTATGTTCATCTACTTTTTCAATATTGGTGACTGTATATGACGAGCAATTGTTTGATGAAGAACAATTATTACCTTCACCGGCAATGATTTCAGTTTGAGAGGGGTAAGTAAGGACAAACTCCTTAAATCCGATTTGATAACTATTATCTCTGCTGGTTGCCTGTACGTTCTGGGACAGTTGATCCATGAATAAACTTCCGGGAACCACTTCAACCATCACATCCATTACTGCGATTGACTCCTTCTCCTTGTCACTTTTTTGAATCGGATCTGTGCTGAATAGTATTAAGAAGATAAATGTTAAACTCATGTATTGGAATGAGTAATTGCTAAACTTTTAATTGTATTAGATTAGATTATTTTAATCTTGTTCAATTAAACAATTATCTAATTCAAATCAAAGATAATTTTGTGCACGTCAATAAATTATTTTTTCAAAAAATATAACAAAGAGGGAAAGTAGAGAGGAGTATCTGAAATGATTAAAAATCAACCGGGTACCATTGATCTTTAAAGATAGATAATTTCTGCTATCTGTTTACCGGTATAGGTACCATTGATGAAATTATTGTCAACCCCGGTTGAAAATTCAAGAGTTATTTGCCCCTTCTCATCACGGTTTTCTGTAAGTATTGACATCATCTCTACTCGGTCTATTCCATTTATCATCTCAATGGTTTGTGATGCAGAAGTAAGAATGGAGTTTTCCTGACCGTGGGAAACTGAAAATATCGCAAAAATTACTTCTGAAGGAGAGTTATCGTTGAATGTGATTAAATCATTTTGATTCATTTCAACGGATGATCCATCCACTACTTCAACGGTTACATTCATAACGGATGTCGCAGTGTATTGGGCACTTACCGGAATATGCAACAGTGTGATGATGAAGAGTGATAAAAGTTGGATGGTTATTTTTGCTCTCATTATGAATAAAGCAGGTGGCAAGTCTTTATTAACCCCACCTGAATCTTGTCCTCAGATTAAATATATTAAAAAATCTTAATAAAACATATATATATTATTAAAATATCTTAATAATTAGTATAAAAAATTACTAAGCTGTTATTTATAATGTAATTATAAACATTAAATTATTTTAATAAAAAGATTATTAACTATACCATTTTGGATTTAGCCCAACCGCTTTTATAAAAAAGAGCAGTTTTATTTGTGTTCCATGTCATTCAATTGTTGCAATATTATGAGCGTTTTCTTCTAATTTTTGCTATTATTCATATAGGGACGCAATTACAGAGATGGGGATAATTAGTATGTCAAATGATTCATTGGGCGTTAATTATTGGTCCAGACCTCGGTTAGGGTTTTTTGCAGGACCTGTTGTATTTGTAGTGATGCTTCAAATTCCGCCTCCGGAATCGTTAAGTCAGGAAGCATGGGGTGTCGCAGCTGTCGGACTTTTAATGGCTATCTGGTGGATCAGTGAAGCGATCCCCATTCCGGCTACAGCTCTTTTACCAATTATATTATTTCCCATTCTGGATGTTGGTACGATTGCAGAAGCCACCCAACCGTTTGCAAATCCGCTTATTTACCTGTTTATGGGTGGTTTTATTATCGCTTTGGCATTGGAGAGGACAAACTTACATAAGCGTATCGCCCTGAATATTGTCATGCTGGTGGGTACAAAACCAAAAAAGATCATCATTGGTTTTATGATCTCCGCAGCTTTTTTAAGTATGTGGGTAAGTAATACCGCCACTGCAATGATGATGTTGCCTATTGCACTTTCAATCATCGCCCTTGTGGAGACAGATGAAGCAATGGATCAAGCGGAAGTAGAGACGAACTTTGCATTAGTCATGCTTCTCATCTTAGCCTATTCGTGTAATATTGGTGGTATCGCCACTTTGATTGGTACACCCCCCAATGCATTAATGGCCGGCTATATGCTTGAAACCTATGGCGTGGAGATCGGATTTGGCCAATGGATGATGGTTGGCCTGCCACTTGTGATTCTAGCACTACCATTGGTCTATTTGAGCCTTACAAAATTAGTATATCCGATAAAATTGAAGGTTATTCCCGGCGGATATGGTATCATAAAGGCTCAACTAGACAAAGCCGGCAGGATGTCAAGCCCCGAAAAAATGGTTGCTGTTGTATTTTTTACAGTTGCCATTTTATGGATCACAAGACCGCTGCTTGAATCGACAATCCCCAATATATCAGATACCGGTATTGCCATCTTTGGTGCGGTTTTAATGTTTCTGTTACCGGTTAATTTTAAAAAAATGGAATTTGTACTCACATGGGAGGATGCAAAAAGACTTCCCTGGGAGGTGCTGATTCTTTTTGGAGGCGGACTTAGCCTGGCTGCAGCTATTACATCAACGGGATTGGCGGATTGGATTGGTCAGTCGTTACAAATATTAGACTTTTTACCGCTTCTGATGCTCATCATTTTATCCCTTTTTGTGATCATCTTTCTGACTGAGGTTACCAGCAACACGGCAACAGCCGCTGCTTTTTTACCGATCTTAGCCTCCGTGGCAATTGCCATGGGATTTGATCCGTTATTGTTGGTGATACCGGCCACAATAGGAGCCAGTTGTGCATTCATGTTACCCGTTGCTACACCACCAAATGCAATCGTCTATGGAAGTGGGTACGTTAGTATTCCACAAATGGCAAAGGCAGGTTTTATACTAAATATTCTAATGGTATTTGTGACCACTGCAATAGTTTATCTAATGGCCGGATATGTATTTGGAATTGAATTTTAAGATCACTGCCCGGAACTATTTTTTTGATAAGCAATTTTAAAATCATCAATCGTGAAATCAAGTTGATCCATATCTTTGAAGATATGCGGTAATTTATTGTTAATAAACTCTCTTCGTTTTTTCTCTTTTACAATTTCAAACGCTTTTTCTTCTACGAAATAACCAACTCCCCGCTGATTATAAAGTACGCCTTCTTCCTGCAGATCATGAAAAGCACGAATTGCTGTGTTTGGGTTAACCTCCATTTGAACTGCAATTTCTCTGACAGAAGGAATTCTATCACCGGTCTGCCACTCTTTTGTCATGATTTGATCACAGAAGAAATCAATAATCTGTAAATAGATGGGTCTGTTTTCATTAAAATTCATTACACCACCTGCTGTTTTTTTAAGGATACATATGTAAACAGCAAGGCTGTTGTGGGAATAACCCATTTTAATATTGAATCAATAACAGTATTGGTCGGTTCCAAAGTGCTAAACTGAAAAGTAAACTGTTCAAGTTCGAATAAAAAGAGATATACCCAACCTAAAAGGGTCCATATTAAAATGAATGAGATCATTAGTGCGATAAATGCTGCTATCGTTTTAAGGAAATTATTCTTTTTGAAATAGACGGCACCGAATAGAAAAAGGCTATTTAGAAAAAAATAATTCAGAGCATAATCCCAGGTTGTTTCATTAAATGGGTTATAAAGATCAAACCCGGAGAAACTACCCTCAAACAATATTAATATCAATGATGATAGAAGGGATATAAAGAAAATTGCTGCTATTGTTAGAAATAGAAAAACGGGCATAGTTAAAAACCATGCTGAAAGAAATTTTTCAGTTGAAGTGGCAGGTAATGTCAGTGATTGAAATGCAGTTGAGGGGGTATATAACTCCTGAAAAATATCACTGGTTAACAATAATCCCCATAGAGTAAAAATGATGAGCGCTGTTGGCAACAAAGACTCAAAACGATTGACCCCGGTCTCGCTCAGTATAAATATTGTAGGGACCATCCAAATCACCAAAATAATCCCGATTGATGCTAACAGGCCAATAATCCATTGGCGTTGATTTAATACGAATGTTCTTTTACAAAGATGAATAAAACGGGCTAAACTGAATGAATTCGTTGGATTAAGTGTGTTCATAATACTCCTCCATTTTGAAATACTCGGTTGAAAGGCTCCGGTTGCTGAATGACGCCATTGAATAAAAGTTCTAAGTCAATCAGGGTTTCCTCATCGGCAGGGTCTTTCAAACAGATTGCAAACTGTCCCCCCAGAGTGTCTTCACTGTATAAAGAGGAGCGTGTTTCATCCGTTTTTAGTTTTATAAAACTGAGTTTATCACTTATGGATTTCAGGGTTTGATCAAAAATGATAGTTCCGGAATGTAATAGAGTGACCCGATCGATGAGTGTGTTCAAGTCTCTAACCTGATGAGTGGATATCACCACACATCGGTTATCCAAATCAGCTGCTGCCATTATTTTTCGAAATTGACTTTTTGAGGGTATATCCAGTCCGTTGGTAGGCTCATCCAACAGCAGCAGAGAAGCATTGCTTGCCAAAGCGAATGCAATCATAAATTTCTTGCGTTGCCCATACGATAGTTCAGTCAAATTTTTTCCGGTATCAATTTGAAACTCAGTCAAAATCAGTGAAATAGTTTCAAAATCGAATCCGGGATAGAAGGGAGCCTGGATATCAATGTATTTCAGCGCATCCATTTTTGGCAGTTCGAACTGCTCGGGCAGAATAAATAGATCGCTCAAAACTTTGGGCAGCCTCTCTCTGGCCGGAGCCTCATGAATCAAACACTCCCCGGAATCAGGAAATAACATGCCTGAAATTAGATTCAGTAAAGTAGTTTTCCCGGCACCGTTCAGACCGAATAATCCATAAGTGTTCCCTTTCTCGAGTTTTAAATTCAACTGATTGAATAATGGCGGATTCTTTTTAAATGCAAACGTTAAATTTTCTATTGTGACCATGCGGCATTGGATTTGTTCAGTTATACTGTATCAGTATACTAATACAGTAAAATAGATGCAATATCTTTTTCTTTTGACAAAAAATAATCCGGAAAAGGCGTTCTAAAAATCAAAAAAAGGTGAAATTTAATTCGAGATATTGGGATTTTTAATAGTCAGAGTACCTTACGGCCCTAATAGAAGCTACTTAATGAATTCCAGAGTGGATGAATTTTGAGTGTGTAAATTCCGAGTGTGTAAATTCAGAGCAGACAAATTCTGAGTGTGTAAATTCTGAGTGGATGAATTCCAGAGTGGATGAATTCCAGAGTGTGTGAATTCCAGAGGGTTATAGTCTGATCGGGTAAACTCAGCGACTCTAAATTTCGAGCAGTTAGATTCTAAGTGAATAAATCTGCTTATCCGAGCGGGAGTAATATAATATCTTCGAAGTCAAGGTCTGCTTCTTCAAGTATCGGTTCTGCAATCTCTACAATCTCTTCTTCAGAGTAGTCATTGAGACCTTCCAGTTCCACATAGAGTATATCGTTTAATTCATCCACACTAAAGCGTGCATCCGTCGATTCAAAACTCTCTTTCAAAATCCCAACTAAATATTCGACTTCTTCTTGCCACTCGTTTATCTGAGATTCATTTGCATCATTCATAATTGGCAATCATTCATTAGTTTCTAGTAAATTAACTAACCGGTCATCAACGGATTCACTAAAAACAATGTAAGGAAAAGTGTTGATATCCAATACCGTATTAAAATTTTCCAAATCATATCCAGTATAGTAAAAATGATAAATCAAAGATTTAACAGATAAAATGATGAACCCATCGATCCAAAAAATTGTCAACATTGCTAAAAAAGAAGAGCGTCTGATTATTGGACTTATGTCAGGAACTTCACTTGATGGCTTGGATATTGCACTTTGCAGATTGAAAGGATCCGGATTAAATACGTCGGTTTATTTGGAGGAATTTATCACAAAACCATACAGTACCGGGTATGCCCGGGAATTGAAAATGATTTCATCCGTGGAGAATGTCTCGTTATCCGAAATTTGTTATCAACATACAAAACTGGCACACCTGCATGCGAACTGGATATTGGAGGCCTTAAAAGAGTGGGGGGTTTCTGCTTCCGATGTGGACTGCATTGCAAGTCATGGCCAGACCATTTACCACTCCCCGGCAAGAGATCAGAAGAATAGGGAGTCCCCGATTAATAGCACATTACAGATAGGTGATGGCGACCAGCTTGCAGTGAAAACCGGGATCTTGACAATCAGTGATTTTCGCCAAAAACATATTGCAGCAGGTGGGGAAGGCGCCCCATTGGCTGGATTGGTGGATAAGATTCTATTCCGGCATCAAACTGAACCGAGAATATTGCTAAATATAGGCGGGATTGGAAATTTTACCTATTTACCGCACAAAGAGGCTAACGGGAATAACTCATTCACAACAGATACCGGTCCCGGAAATACCTTAATTGATAAACTCACACAGCACTATTTTGATAAACCTTTTGATAAAGATGCAATACTGGCAAAATCCGGCTTTGTTGAAAATGAGCTTCTAAAGAAGCTTCATTCTGATCCATGGTTTGAAAAGAATGAGTCCAAAACAACCGGGCCTGAATATTTTAGTCTTGATTGGGTAAATAAATCTGCCCAAAGTATTGGAATCAATCCGGATGATTTACCTCCGGAAAACATCATTCGAACCGTTACTGAACTATCCGCATTAACAATTACTGAGAGTATCACCCAACATCATGCAGATGAAAAAAAAGCAGAAATTTACGTGAGTGGGGGAGGCGCACACAATCCATTGCTAATGAGCAGGATACAAGAGCTGCTGCCGGGTCATCAGATTCATAATTTTAATCAATTGGGAGTTGATCCAGACGCAAAAGAAGCGCTCTTGTTTGCTGTATTGGCGAATGAAATGCTCGCAGGGGAGGGGTTTTTGATGTCGGGCCTAAAAGATGTGAATGATTCAGTGAGAGTAAATCTCGGGAAAATATCATTTCCGGAATAATAAAAGTCAGGGTGCATTAACTTTGGATAGATTTCATTTCTAAAATGATTTCGAACAGAGAGTATAAATCTTGGGTAATTAACATTTCAAGGTTAAGATATATCAGGGCAGTAAAATTTCCGGAATCAGGGCTGATAAATTTCCGGAATATGTCATTTCCAAAAAATCGGAGCAGCGATCATGAACGACTGACCCACTCAATTACCCGCTCCAACTCTGAAATTAATCGTTTTCGGATAGGTTTCGATTCCTCATAAATTTCCATCTGCTTTTTCACATACTCTAATCGCCCATCCTCTGTCTCGATTCGTATTGGATCCAAACCATAGGACCGAACATCATAGGGACTTGCCTGCATATCTATTCTCCTGGCTTCTACAGCGTTCAAAAATGCTTCTTTAAGCAGTTCACCCGATATCCAGGGATAGAGCTTAAAGGACCATTTATAGAGGTCCATATTAGTATGGATGCACCCCGGCTGCTCCATTTCTTCAAAATTGTCTCTGTCCGGTACATTTTTATTCATCGGTTTCGCTTTGTCCGTAAAAAAGCGGAAGGCGTCAAAATGTGTGCACAACAGGGGCCTTGATTCTACAAATTCATTAATCTTTTCATCAGACAGCCGAAGTGGAATCTGCTCATGACGTACATCTTCTGTTCTGTAGACCATTGCCCATTCATGCATGCCAAAACACCCAAAGAGGGGCTTCTTCTGACTCGAATTCTTCAACATCTTCACTATCCACTCTGCGGATCGCACTCTTTTATTGGGCAATAAAACGGGATTCAAGAATGCACTGTTCTTTTCTAAAATTAGTTCTGAAATTTCCGGGAGTGTTTCCGGGAACCTAAAGAGGAGAGATCTGCCAATACCCGGCGACCATCGTTTTAAATGTGCAGGACGAAACGGATAATATTCAAATAGGAAATCCAAAACCGGATCTTTGACTTGTCTGGATCTCTTTTCAAGATATGGATCCAGAAGAGAGGATAAGTGAGTTTCGTGTTCTCTTTTTTTAGTGAGCCAAATCTCCTCAGGATATTCTAAATCGATTATTGAATTTTCTATGGTTTTGCTTAACATACTTCAAAATATCATTCTATACCGAGTGATGGTAATGAATATTCAGAGGTTTTAATTAAACTTCATTGAGCTCATGCTGAAAGAAATTTTTCATTTTATTCTTCATCTGAGGCTGCACTATCAGCTGTTTATTCTGTCTGGAGGATATCTGATGGGAGGCTTGATGGCTGACCAGATGGATACTTCACAATTTTGGTACCAGTTTATCAATGTGCACATATTGCTTTTTGGCGGAGCCACGGCTTTTAACTCATACTGGGATAAAGACGAAGGCCCCATCGGGGGGCTAAAAAATCCACCAAAAATGACTGCCTGGATGCATCCTGTTTCACTGGGATTAATGCTTGCCGGATGGCTATGGGCCTATACGATCAACACTCCATATTTTATAATTTACGGTCTCAGCCTCCTGCTTTTTTGGCTCTATTCCACGCCACACGCAAGGTGGAAAGGGGATCCTCATTTAAGTATGATCGCCATAGCCGTAAGTACCGGTATGAATTCGACTCTTTTGGGTTTTTGGGCAGTAAATGGAGCGTTTTCGTGGATACTTCTGTTGGCATCTATAGGCACCTCATTCGTATTACTGAGTTTGTATCCGGTTTCACAAATTTATCAGCAGCAAGAGGATCAACGACGTGGAGATCTCACTTTTTTCGGACGATATGGATTGAGTGGAGTAAAACGTTTTTTCAAATACAGCTATCCAATAGGATTGTCTGTTTTATCCGTATCTTTGATGAGTATTGCACTCAAACCGGGACTATTTCTTTTTATAACGGGTATGGGTGCTTATTTATATCTTCTAAGTACGGTTAACGAACTGGAGGGTTTAGAATTTGAGTATCGAAATGTTATGAAAATAAAATTTATTGCGTCACTTTCGTTTGTACTCTTCTTACTGGCAGCCAATGCAATCAAATATGAGTGGATTGGACACACATTTTTAACAAACTATTTCTAATTAAGTTTTTGTCTCATGACTGAAGTAAAAGACACCATTATCAACCGAAGCGTTATTGAAAACGCTTATACCTATGAAGAATACAGAGAATTAATTAACAATCTGTTATTAAAGGGCAAAACGACGGGTGAGAATCACTCTGAAGCGATGATTCATTATACAAATATGAATTCTCATCGAATGAGAAGGATCGATAAACGAATTGAGTTAATTGAACCCTTAAAAAATCGTTTGGATGAATTAAAAAGAGCGATGACATGGGTCGTTTTAACAGAAGCATGGTGTGGTGATGCCGCTCAAAATCTGCCGGTGATTCAAAAAATTGCAGATTCCTCGTCTAAAATTCAGACACGTTATATTCTCAGGGATGAAAATCTTGAAATTATGGATCAGTTTTTGACGAATGGCAGAAGCCGATCCATACCAAAACTGATCTGTTTAGATTCTCAAACTCTGGAACTCCTCGGTCACTGGGGACCACGACCGGCAGGGGCCGACCGATTATACAGTGAACTCACTCAACAAGGACTCCCATATCAGGAAGTAGCTGAAAAAATTCATAAATGGTATGCAGACGATAAAACTGCAACGATGCAGAGCGAATTATTACACCTGTTGGATGAGTGGGAGTAAACAGATTCTGCCATAGAAAGTACCTCGAAACCAATGTTGAGGTTGAAAAATAGTATCATGTTGGAATCAGACTCTTTTTACAGACATATCGCACAGACCAGCAATGAGCCTATGGGGCTCGAGATTGATTATGCTGAAGGATGTACGCTCTATACAAAGGATGGGAAAGAGTATACTGATTTCATCTCCGGTATTGCGGTGAGCAGTTTGGGGCACAGGCATCCTAATGTTCTGAAAGCGATACGTGAGCAGCTCGATAAACATCTGCATGTGATGGTTTACGGTGAGTATATTCAGGCACCTCAGAGCAGATTTGCGAAGCTTTTGTGCGATCAGCTGCCCGATAGCCTGGATCGTGTTTATTTTGTGAACAGTGGTACCGAGGCCGTTGAAGGAGCACTCAAACTGGCTAAAAAACATACAGGCCGTCACAAACTAATCGCTTTTCACAATAGTTATCACGGCGATACACATGGCTCACTCAGTGTAACAGGCCGAAATATCTACAGAGATCCTTATGAGCCACTTCTGCCGCATGTATACTTTTCAGCGTTCAATGATGATGCAGTATTGAATTTGATTGATGAATCAACGGCAGCGGTTATTTTGGAGCCCATTCAGGGGGAGGGAGGGATTATTCCGGCCCAACAAGAGTGGTTGCAGCGTGTCCGGAGTAAATGTAATGATACAGGCTCAATTCTCATATTTGATGAAATTCAGACCGGTTTTTTCAGAACCGGAACACTTTTTTCGTTTCAGGAGTACGGCGTTGTACCCGATATTCTATGTCTTGCAAAAGCGATGGCAGGTGGCATGCCGATGGGTGCTTTTGTCTCTTCATCAGAAATATTTGAAGCTTTTAAATTTAATCCGCCATTAAATCATGTAACAACATTTGGTGGCCATCCGGTAAGTGCCGCGGCGGCTTATGCAAATCTGAGTACATTACTTAGTGATGATTTTGGATTGAAGGCATCACACATCGAAAAGAGATCTCGTGAGATATTGACCGGCATTGGCATCGTTGAACTTAGGGGAAAAGGGGCCATGTTAGGGTTGGAACTGGAAAGTTCAGAGTTAACGGCAAAAGTAGTCAGGAGTTGTTTTGATGATGGGATTATCCTGGGCTGGACACTGCACTCTGACTCTTTGATTCGCATCGCCCCCCCACTGATTATCGATGATGATCTTTTGACCCATACATTAAAGACGATTCAAAAGGCCATTCACTCGTCTGTTTAAGAGTAAAATTTATTGATCTTACTGAACTTATAAACCCTGAGATCCTGATCTTCATCAGGAAAACGCATCTATTATTTTGTTCCATTCAACAGGATTGTAGATAGTTGATCTAATTATGTAGATGTTGGATCAGATTATAACGTAAAGGATACATATTGAATAATCTTGCCATCTTTGAGATGTTTTTTCTCATAAAATGTCTGGATATTCAATAAATCATCGTTCGGAGCGTCTCGATATACATTATCAACCCGTCGTAGAACCGTACATCCCTCTTCACGAATCGTTTCGAGTGTGAAATTAAATAAAATCAGGGAGTCTGTTTTCAGGTGGACGACACCCCCGTTCTTTAAAAGTTTTCGATAAATATTCAAAAATTTAGGCGAAGTCAGGCGCTTAGACTGTCTTGGCTTTTTTTTGATGTAGGGATCCGGAAATGTTATCCATATTTCATCAACTTCATCTTTATCAAAATAGGAATGAAGATGATCGATAAACATTCTCAAAAACCGAACGTTGCTCAGGCCATCTTCGATTGCTGTTTTAGCACCTTTCCAAATTCGCGGGCCTTTTATATCGATTCCTATATAATTTCGTTCCGGGAAGCGTCTGGCAAGTTCTACTGTGTAATCCCCTTTTCCACAAGCCAGTTCGAGGGTGATGGGGTTTTGATTCTGAAAAATCTCACTGTTCCAGATACCTTTCGGGCGTTCACTCTCTTCCAGGTCCGTATACTCAATTACATTTTCAAACTGAGCAACTTCAGCGATTCGCTTAATCTTATTCTTGTTACCCAAAATATTCCGGCTCGTTCCCCTTTTTCCATTTAATATTGCAGCCAATACTGGGCGTCTGTGTTTCAGGGGGGGGATTCCCATTTAGGATACGATCTGCCGCTTCGCGAAGGTCTTTTCCGGTTGGCGTTTTCCAGTTACCGGGCCTGGCATCGTCGAACTGACCTCTGTAGAATAGTTCTAAATCTTCATCAAACAGAAAGAGATCGGGGGTACAGGCTGCTTTGTAAGCTTTGGCAACTTCCTGAGACTCATCAAAGAGATATGGAAAATTATAGGCAAAATTTTGCGCATCCTCTTTCATTTTTTCGGGACTGTCATCCGGATAATTCTGTACATCGTTTGAACTGATGGCCACTACTTTAACTCCCTTCTTTTGATAATCGGTGGCAAATCGGGATAACTCTTTTTTAATCAATTTGACATATGGACAGTGATTGGAGATAAAGATGACCAAAAGGCCCCGGCTTCCTTCAAAAGAGTTGAGTGACACGGTTTTGCCGCTTACGGTATCTTTGAGTTCAAAATGGGGTGCTTTTGTTCCCAGTTCGAGCATTGTAGAATTTACTGCTGCCATGATTCAAACATTATTTAGTAATAATTCTAATTTCTCTTAAATATAAAGAAATATGTCGAGGAGTTCAGGCAAGGGGCCGAGCGATGAATTAGTCGAACCGAAGGAGATACCAATCATCACGTGATAACATACGGGGTTGTGATCTCATTCGCTGAGCGGTTCGGTTGCGCTGCCCGTAATACCCTCTTGATTGTTGATCATTCATCATTGTATCTGTATTTGGGAATCTAAAAATGGGTGGTTCCAATGCAAATCCAACCCAAATAGATCCCTTCTCTACATTATAGAGAGTTGAACCATCCAGTGGAATTTTCATTTCCAATGTAATCAATCGTCTTTCCTGATCTGAAGCGATCTCAATCCCATCGATCTCTACCAGATGCTTCTCAACAAACCCGTACTCCGCATTACTTTGCCCATCATATCTTTCAACTATCATGACTTTTGAGTAGATCTGATTCAACAAGCTTCTCATCAGTTCAACATTTTCCGGTTTCCTGGCAAATTCCGGATCAGTTGTGAAATCGTTGTAAGTGGCCGGCGATTCACGGAGTAAGTTAAAAGAACCGACCGGATAACCAATTCCAACTCTTTTGCGATTTTCTTCAGAGTTGCTTAAATAAACGATTAATCCGGACTGCCTGATAGCACTGTCCAATCTGGGATCTTTCACATCAACAAACAGATAGAGGATGTTATCATGTAAATAAGCGTAATAATTGATATCATCGGAGGAGGATATAAGCGTATTATCGGAAGTCCAGCCAACCAGGCTTCCATCGACCGGAAGGGCTTGATTTTTCTGGACGACGGTCACTTGTTTTGTCCCGGAACATGAAATAAAAAGGACTGAAAACAGGATTAAACTAAAAAACTGAATTTTTTTCATTTATAAATAGATGACGGTTGGTTGGAAGTCGTTATAGAATCAAGATTGGTGAAAGATAAAGGAAATGATTTTTGTTAAGAAATCCATTTATTACTAAAACTGATTCATCTTATAGATTATTGTTATCGGTAAGTGGTTAATCAGATATTAAATGTTGCCCAAAATCACTATCTTTAGATCAAATAAACAGTTCACTAAACATAAGGAAATATTATGCAATTTGGATTCGGAGTTGGACCGGATACGTCCTGGATGAGAAAAGAACTCACAGATATCGGTATTGAAGAGTTAAAAACTACAGAAGATGTTGATCGTGCCATGAAGGAGTACAATCATGGGACAATGTTAATGGCGATTAATTCTGTTTGTGGTTGTGCAGCAGGAAATGCCAGACCGGGTTTAGCGATTGCCCTCGAAAAAGCAGAGCAAAAACCGGATCATCTGGTAACTGTATTTGCAGGACAGGATAAAGAGGCCACAGAACGTGCCCGTGAATATTTTAGTGAATTTCCGCCATCTTCTCCTGCTTTTGCTTTTTTTGTAGATGGTGAAGTTAAAGCGATGATCCCTCGTCACCGTATTGAAGGCCGAACCAGGGAAGAAGTAGCTCAGGACTTGTTGATGGTCTTTGATGCTTTTGTAAAAGAGAAGGAGTAAGAAAGCTCATTACCGCAAAAAGCCTGCGAAAATGCAGGCTTTTTTTTTTAAATGCGAGTCGTCAGAATACTTCCGGACAGCCAGAGTTGAATCTGCCTGTACTGTACATTAAAATACCCCTGATTTCTCTGTAATAGATAGTTATCAAAAGGGAAATACTCATTTTTCATATTGGGTCTTTCGAATACAAAGTTGTAGCGTGGATCCGACCTGTCGTACGAGTAAGACCACACCAGGGTGTTCAAAAACCGATCTACATACCAGGGTGGGCCAAACAGTATATACATCATTCCTAAATCTGTTTTCCAGCCCTCTTTGAAATTGGTGAATTGTTTATTTGCCTGTTCAACCCGATCATAATAGAGGTTGATCACTGATTTTGCCTGATTCATATTACCAACATTTGTCAGCCAAAAACGATCAATGGCTTCTTTTAATGAATCGGGGTTCTGAATTTCCATTAATTCTTCATGGTCTCTTCGATCCATTAGATAGATTAATGGTCCGGCCAGTTCTTGCATGTTTACTATTGCCGGATAATTTTCACTCTTAACGGCAAAATCGCGGGCTTTGTAGATAGGTTCTCCATCTTCACCGGTGGTTTCCACTTCAAAGCGATAGTTGCCACGTTCCAGTATTTCATATTTCGTTTCGATAAGAACACTGCCGGGCTGATCAAGTCTCCTTATAATTTCATCAACTACTTCGGGATTTCTCATATTCACACCTATATAAGGAAGTGTAGAGGCACTATAATTATTATAGTTCATCGGCCGGGCCGGTTCATCATCTGCCTCATACCGCAAGAGTCTGGATCTAACCTCCAATGGAGCTTCCAGATCGTTATTTGTGACTTGAAAGATAAATTGAAGACTGTCCAGCCCGGATGATACGGTATAGGTTGTTATGGGAAAGAAGGGCTCTTCTGAGTCATTTATGAGTTTACCCAATAACCGTACTGTTGTGATATTGATTTCCGGTTCATCCGGATTTGGAATCACAGCTTCACTGGTTCTGGTAGAAGCTTTCCCGGATGTTCTGTCTAATACAGTCACATTTACTTCATAGGTACCCGGTTCCACTTCAATCGATTCATCATGGGTAAATACATCCTGACTGAGGTGAGATCCTTCGTAACTTGATTCCACGGAAAAATCTCTGCGAACATTTTTAGTGAAATCACCTTCCACTTCCAGAATTCGAATCTCAATCGATAAATGAGCAGACCTTACATCATCTTCAGTAGAGTAGATCAAGCTGCCAAGAACAACATCGGTCGTGATATTTATCAGCGCTTCATCTGTTTCACTTAAAAAGCCGATTGATGACATTCGTACTTCAGGATATCCGTCCTGGAAGAAGAAAAAAGAGCCTCTTTCTACATCCGGATTCGCCGAGCGAACACATCCGGTCGCATAAAATAAATATGCCAGCAGGAGTAAAAATATAGAGTTTTTAAATTTCATAGTAGTTTTAATAACTAATAACAACGTAAAATAATTTCAATTAATAAATCAATATAATTATTCAATAATAGTAACAGTTATTCTGATTGATAATTGCTTACCTTTCACAATTGTCATATAATTTCCATGAAAATAATATCAAATTGAGTACTTATTTATGTTAAACAGTGCTAAAAGGACAAAAATTGTGTGTACACTGGGACCCAGCAGTAACACAGTTGAAGGAATTGAAGGGTTATTACGAGCCGGAATGAATGTAGTACGGATCAATTTTTCTCATGGCAGTCATGAGGATCACAAAAAATCGATCGGCTATGTGAGGCAAGTAGCAAGAAAATACAAGTACTCCATTCCTATTTTAATGGATCTTCAGGGCCCCAAAATTCGTGTGGGTCAGATGAAGGATGGGGGCCAAATTATCAAGGAAGGGGCTATTGTTAAAATTACAACTGAAGAGTTGATAGGTGATTCAGAAACAATACCCATTGACTATGCAAATCTTACTGAGGATGCGACTGAAGGAAATCAGATCCTTGTAGACGACGGTTTACTGGAGTTAAAGGTCATTAAAAAAAGTGAAGGATATCTGATGGCAAAAGTAGTTGTGGGTGGACTTTTGAAATCCAGAAAAGGTGTGAACCTTCCCGATGTAAAAATATCAATGTCTTCATTAACAGAGAAAGATATTGCTGATCTGGAGTTTGGATTGGATGTTGGAGTTGATTTTGTGGCCATGTCGTTCGTCAGATCTGCCAGGGATGTGCAGGATGTTGTATCACGAGTACGGGCAAAGAACAGTAATGCCGGAGTGATCGCTAAAATTGAGAAGCCGGAGGCCGTTGATGTAATTGATGAAATCATCGAAGAGGCTGATGGGATCATGGTTGCTCGTGGAGATTTAGGTATTGAAATACCCAGTGAACAAGTTCCTCTGGTACAGAAAAAAATAATTGAGCGTTGCAGAATTGCCGGGAAACCGGTAATAACGGCAACTCAAATGCTCGATTCGATGATCAATAATCCACGTGCGACACGAGCAGAGAGTTCAGATGTTGCGAATGCCGTTGTAGACGGTACAGATGCGGTGATGTTATCCGGTGAAACAGCGGCCGGAAAATATCCGGTAGAAGCTGTTAAAACGATGGCTAAAATAATTCGATCTGTAGAAGAAAACAGTGATAGCATCTATTACAGTCTAAAATATAAAAAACCGGATTGGAAGGAGAAGCAGGTGATAGAATCACTGGCATATTCGTGTGTTACTTTGGCTGAAAATGTAGATGCAAAGGCAATAAGTACCATCACTCACTCCGGAAATACGGCAAAAAGAATTGCGAAATTCAGGCCCAGAGTCCCTATTATCGCTTTTACAGAGAGTCAAATTGTTCGAAGGCAATTGAATCTGGTATGGGGGGTACAATCTGTTCGATTGGATGAAATTTTTGATACGGATATGAGTGTCAAGATGATGGAAGATTATCTTGCAAAGCATGGAATGGTAAACAAGGGAGACCGAATCATCATTGCTACGGGAATGCCACTGGCGAAAAGAGGCAGAACCAATATGATTAAAGTGAGCACGATTGATGAGGTCTGAAAAGATACGTTTAATACAATCTGATCGTTGATCTGATGTGAGAAAAATTATAAAAATAGTCATTCTCCTTCTGTTTATAAGCGGCTGCAGCAGTATAAAGCAGGGGTATCGAAATTTTACTGCCTACTATAACACCTTTTATAACACCAAACAGTACTATGATGACGGGTTACGTTTAAATCAACGTCAAAGTACTCAGCTAAATCCAAATCAAGCCGTTCGCATTCATCAGGCTCCCACAAATGCCGGACTCGATGATTTTCAAAACGCCATTGAGACTGGAAGTTCTATTCTAAGAGATCATATGGAGTCAAAATACCTTCAGCCGGCTCTTTTTATCATAGGGAAGTCGTATTACTACAGATCAGAATTTTTTTCAGCTCTTCAAAAATTTCAGGAATATGAAGCACTTTCAGATGGGCGGGAGAGGCAGGAAGCCATTTTTTGGCAGGGTTTGACATACCTTGAAATGTTGAACTTTGAAGTGGGGATTGATTTATTGGAAAGTGAAATTGAGGCAATTCCCGATTGGGATCCGGAAATTCTCGCTGAAACCAAAGCTGTTTTAGGACAACTCTATTATCAAATGGGTGAATATCGAAGAACGATTGATTATCTCGAGGAAGCTATTCCTTTTATAAATCATCAGGAAAAAAAATCCCGAGCCTTTTTTCTTCTGGGTCAATCCTTAGAATCATTAGAACTTCCGGAGCAGGCTCTTTATGCATATCGGGCAATCAGTCAAGTCAGATCATCTTTTGAAATTGATTATCACTCGAATAAGAAAGAGGCAGAACTGTCAAGAGAGTTAGGCTATTATGAAGAGGCTGAGCGATTATTCAGAAGAATGAGCAGGGACAGTAAATATCTGACTTATCAAAATGAACTTTTGTATGAAATTGCCCGAACTCAACAATTGAAAGGGGATTATGAGGAAGCGATAAGCAGTTATAATCAAGTCATTGATGATAGATACCAAACACCCGGGCCAGTTACACTTGCCAAGACATATTATGGGTTGGGTGAAATTTATCGGGATTATTTTGAGGATTATACCAGAGCGGCATACTTTTTTGAGCAATCAGCTGCCCAGCGAGTGAATGTTGCACTTTTACCGAACGATTTTGATGCGAATGAATTAGCTGTCTCGTTTGGACGTTATGCGGAGTTGAAATCACAAATATCTGAGAATGACAGCCTGCTGGTTTTAGCAAATATGAGCGATGATGAGTTAAAGGATTTTATCTCAGAACTTCAGCGAACAGAGCAAGAGCGATTAGATCAGGAAACAAGGGGCCTTAGAAGGGAACAAGACCGTGTTGCACTGCCTGTTGACGAACTGCCCGTAGAACTTACAGCGGAGTCAGAATTTGGATTTTTAAATAGTAACAACCGGAGTAAGCAAGTGGAAGCGAGCTTGCAGTTCCAATCCATCTGGGGTGATCGGTCAATTGCAGATAACTGGCGAAGAAGTGAGACAGTAAGTGGCACTCGTTTTGAAAGAGTCGTTGTAAGAGGGGCAATGGATGAAGAGATTGACTTGCAACAGAGTTTCATCGATCCATCCATCCGAAATGTGATTGAATTAAGTAATATCCCTTTTTCTGAAGATGAACAAATTTCAATTCAAAGAGAGACTGAGAATTTTAACTATCAACTTGGGAATGTATTTTTTTTGACTCTCAATATGCCCGATAGCGCAAAAATTTATTACGAGAAGGTGATTGATTCAGGTTTTGAGAAAGATTTGGTTACCATGTCTATGTTCTCACTGGCTGAATTGGAACTGTCTTTGGAAAATATATCGGAAGCATTTAATTGGTATGATTCACTGGTAGATTACAATCCCGGATCCAGATATACCAGTCAACTTGCGTCTCGACTTGACGTTGATAACGGATCATTTGAAACTGAAGAGGCTTACTCCACTGCATCAGAATATTCTCAGTTAATAGATAATGAAGAGAATCTGGCACCGGCGAACCGGGCAGAACGTATATTGGAGATTGCTGAAAGGGCGGAGTCAGAATCCGGGCGCGTCAGATTGTACCTGGATGCCGCTTACGAATATATGAAAGCAGCTCAAAATGAGATGGGATCATCAGATTTAATCCAAAACTGGATGCTGGCACAAAGTCGGTTCGAAATGGAGAAATCCCAATTTGAAGAGCGTCAAGAATTATCCCGGGAGATGCTTTCCGATTCGACATTAAATGAATCAGAGAGAGAGTATTGGCTCAGTATTCAAGAGTTGAGCACTCCGGAACCGAATTTTAATGCAGAGTTTCCTTATATAGGAGCCTATTGGGACAGTACCAGGTCTGTTTTAGCAAGGATTGAGGTTATTGATGGGTCATCCCCTTTGATGGCCCGGGTAAGAGCGTTAGATCAGGAATTGCAGCTTCCTGAAACGGATTTAAGATTTCAAGATGCAAGCGAAACGATTGCACAGATCTCACCGCCTGACTCACCCCCGGGGAATGAGCAATCAGATTTATTTCAATCTGTATCCAATCAGGTTTCAGAAGATTCAGAAATCACTGGTACTGATTCTCAACTGCAAGATGAAGAGACTGCATTGGAAGCGGATTCAGTGGAAGCGGATTCCGTGGAAGAGGAATCTACTATACCGGATTCGGTGGCAGAGACTACGATAAATGAAGGAATTATTGTGGATGATCCTTTGATAACGGATTATAGCGGAGAAGATTCAACGGAAGAAGGTATTCAGGAAAGCTATTCCATAGTCTTGTACTCTTTCAGTAATGAGGAAGCTGCCTATTCAACTGCAAATGAATTGGAGGAATTTGGATATGGCGTCTACATCTGCCCTAGAATTATTGACAACAGCTCTTATTTTAGGGTTAGTATCGGTTCATTCAGTGAAATAAGAAATGCAATTCAGGTGAGTAGAATATTAGAAGATCCCTACAATGCTCAAAACTTTATATCATCCATAAATTCTACATGTAGAATAATTTCTCTGCCCGGACAAGAGACTTCATAAACGATTGAAGTTTGATTTCGCCAGACTTTTTAAGACTCTTTAGGAAGTTCGTAGATATGATTAAGGCCTTCAGACTTTAGATAAGCCTCAATCTCCTTGTTAATTTTTTTCACGATGGAAGGGCCTTCATAGATCATGGACGTGTATATTTGAAGCAGATCTGCTCCTGCTTTCAATTTTCTCACAGCGTCAGCACCTGAACTGATCCCTCCTACACCAATAATTAACTTATTTCTTTTAGTTTTCTGCCTGATTTTCGAGATGATTGCAGTACTTTTATCGCGAATTGCCCGACCACTTAGTCCGCCGCGCCCCATCGCCCTGATGGTTGATTTTGAGCTCACCAGATTATCTCGGCTCTGTGATGTATTACACGCCACATAGCCACTTACAGAGTGATTTTCACACACTGAGATAAGTTCTTCAAGAAGTGATTCAGAAAGGTCAACAGAGAATTTAACCAGTACCGGCGCAAGCATAGAATCTTTATCAATAGCCAATGCAGACAGAAGGCTGTCCAATGATTTTGGATCCTCAAACGTTTTTCCTTCAGTTGTATTTGGACAGCTTATATTAATCGTAATAAAATCGCCAATCTCTTTAACTTTTTTGAAACTGGTTACATAGTCATCAATCGCTTTCTGCCCGGAAATTTTCGGATCGTGTGTTTTGGCAATATTAACCCCCAATGGAATCGACAAATCAAGTTTCCGCAACCGCTTGGAAATCGTTTGAACTCCATCATTGTTAAGCCCCAATCTGTTGATGATCGATTGATCTTCCGGCAGCCGGAAACTTCTCGGTTTGGGATTTCCGGTGGATGGATTTGCAGTAACGCTGCCCACTTCAATAAAACCAAATCCAAGGCTCTGCATGAGCGGACCCATTGTTCCATTTTTATCAAATCCGGCAGCCAAACCAACAGGATTCTTGAATGGAATGCCCAAAATGGTTTGCTCTAAAGAAGGAGCAGAGTATTCATAGATTGAACCTATGATTCCGGTTATGGGTTTATATCGGCTGATTGTAGCACCTAACTGAACGGTTAACTCATGGGCATAATCGGCCGAAAGACGGAACATTAAAGGTCTTACCAGATGTTTATACATGATTTATTTATTCTTAATTATGATTAAGGTAAGAAGTGCCCGGTTAAGATTGAAACTTGTTAAGATTTCAGTTTTAAATCTTTATCATTAGTACATGAAAAAATCAGATCAATCAGCCGTCATAGATAAATTCAGATGTCATTTCAGGGATGAAGAGATGATACTTCTTGAATCTCAAATGCAGGAACATCCATCTTCGGAGAGTTCTTTTTTGGCTGTCAAACCCAAAAATTCAATAAAAGCATATGGGGACTCGGTAGAATTCGATTTTGATGGACAGAAAGAACTCCTCAATATGAATCCATGGGATGCTCTGAAAAAGTTTCGGGAAAGATGTGATCAGTGGTTATTTGGGTATTTTGGCTATGATCTGAAAAATTTTACAGAACGAATTTATTCACAAAACAGATCGATTATTCAAGTTCCGGATCTTTACTTTTTTGAACCGGAGTGGCTCTTTCAGTTTAAAGATGGTGACGTTACGCAATGGTTGGGTAATACTGAACCGGATATACAATTTACCAGCCCGGATCCGGAGGAAATACTGCCAATAAGCGGTACAAGAATGCAGCCAATGATTACACAAGATGAATATATTCAATCGGTAGAATCCATCCAGCAAATGATAAAAGATGGAGATTTTTATGAGTTGAATTTCTCCTATCCATTAAGAGGCAGATATACAGGGAGGGCTTATTCGTTATATAGTCAGATGCGAAAGATTAATCCTGTTCCCTTTGGAGCGTATATGAAATTTGATCAAACAGCCGTATGCTCTGCATCACCGGAGCGATTTCTAAAAAAATCCGGTAAAAAAATTATATCACAACCCATCAAGGGTACCTCAGAAAGATCTGAAGACCCACGGATGGATGAAACCCGTAAGCAAGAACTTCAAAACGAAAAAAACAGAGCAGAAAATCTGATGATCGTTGATCTGGTCAGGCATGATCTGTCAAAAATCGCTCTGAATGGCACCGTTCATGTATCAAGACTTTATGATATACAGACTTTTGGCACTGTTCATCAACTCATTTCAACGATTGAGGCAGAAGTAAATGAAGGAGTAGATACTGTAGATGTGATCAGAAGCTGTTTTCCAATGGGGTCCATGACCGGCGCTCCCAAAATAGAAGTGATGAAAGTGATAGATGATTTGGAAGATTATAAACGGGGGTTATATTCAGGAGCGATCGGTTATTTTACCCCTCAGGATGATTTTGATTTTAATGTAGTTATTAGAACGGCTATTCTGCAGAACGGGGAAGTCGTTTTCCCGGTCGGAGGTGCCATAACCAGTGATTCAGACCCTCTTCAGGAGTGGAGTGAAACTGAAATTAAATCGAGAGCTATTACGAGAGTTTTTC
Organism: Bacteroidetes bacterium UBA2664; assembly: GCA_002359315.1. Taxonomy (GTDB): domain Bacteria; phylum Bacteroidota; class Rhodothermia; order Balneolales; family Balneolaceae; genus Rhodohalobacter. The sequence continues at coordinate 115,350 of DEMS01000020.1, forward strand.
TGTGATTCAGTGAAATGATGTGAGGTTTTATTTAGTTCTTTTAGGAAGTGAGAAGTCTCTACTACGCTAAAGCTTCGTAGAGCAGGGAGAAGTGAGACCTGACACCTGATAACTGAAAGCTGATACCTACAAATAAGATATAATCAAACAAAAGCTGTAACCATATGCATGAGAAAATAAAAAATATCGGTCAACTCAAAGAGTCGGGGTGGGTATCAAAAACTATCAAGGAGGAGCTCCGCAGCAATCTGATTGAAAAAATTCAGAAAGGTGAAACACTATTTCCGGGCATTTTGGGTTATGACAAAACCGTAATTCCTCAGATTCAGCATGCTATTTTAGCGAGGCATGACATCATTTTACTGGGATTACGGGGTCAGGCCAAGACCCGAATCCTTCGTATGCTGGTATTCCTTTTAGATGAGTATATACCGGTTGTAAAAGGATCAGAAATCAATGATGATCCATTGCGTCCAATATCCGGCTATGCAAAGGAGTTAATTGCCAATCAGGGTGATGATACACCGGTTACATGGTTACATCGGGATTTTCGATATGGTGAAAAGTTGGCAACACCGGATACCACAGTGTCTGATCTTATTGGAGATATTGACCCTATAAAAGCCGCTTCATTAAAACTCTCTTTAGCAAGTGAGGATGTGATCAATTATGGTTTGATACCCAGAACAAACCGAGGGATATTTGTCATCAATGAACTGCCGGATCTTCAGCCCAGGATACAAGTTGCCCTGCTGAATATTATGCAAGAGCGTGATATCCAGATTCGTGGTTTTAATATCCGAATCCCGGTAGATCTATTCATGGCATTCTCAGCAAATCCTGAAGATTATACCAACAGAGGAAATATCATCACACCGCTTAAAGATAGGATTGACGCACAGATAATCACTCACTATCCAAAAGAGATGGATATTGCACTACAGATTACTGAGCAGGAAGCATGGGTTCACAGGGATGAAAACAGCAAGATTCACATTCCGAGAATTTTTAGGGAAATTTTGGAAAATGTGGCCTTTGAGGCCCGCAGTAGTGAGTATATCGATCAAAAGAGCGGCGTTTCTACGCGGATGACCATTACTGCTATGGAGCAAGTATTATCATCGGCGGAGAGGAGGTCGATTCTGAATAATGATCAGAACACAACTCTTCGAATTACGGATCTTTATGCAATGGTGCCGGCATTAACAGGAAAACTGGAGCTGGTATATGAAGGTGAGCAGGAGGGAGCTGTAAATGTGGCCAAACATATCATTGGCAAAGCTATTAAACAGACATTCAGAAGTTATTTCCCGGATCCGCAGAAACGAATCAATGAAAATGAGGAGAATCCATATCAAAAGATAATCGATTGGTTTGCATCCGGGAACCGATTAGAAGTCCATGAATTACAAGGTGATAAAGAGTATCAGAAAAGTCTGGATGGTGTAGCCGGATTGTCGGAAACCGTGAAAAAGCAGAGCTCTGATCAGCTGGAAAAGAATGAACTCTATCCCCTTATGGACCTGATGATCGAAGCCCTGCATCAAAATTCAAAAATTGGAAAAGATGATCTGGATGAAACCATCAGTTATACAGATATGCTTGGAAGTATGCTGGGTGGAATGTCAGATTTTGATGATGAAGAGTACTCCTGAAATTTAAGATCAATAATTTTGAGATAGAGTTTTCATTGCAATATGCCGGATGAACCCTTATCTTTCTTGTCTATAATTTTTTACGAAGATAAACTCGACATAGCCATGAAAAAAGGAATTCACCCCGATTACAACGAAGTCACAGTAATTTTGAGTGATGGTACTGAGATGAAAACCCGTAGCACCATCAAAACAACGGATGGTACTTATAAGAGTGAGATAGACTCAAAAAACCATCCATTTTATAACAAAGACCAAAAAATCCAGAAGAAGGATGGTCGAATTGATAGATTCAATAAACGTTATAACAAGAGCTGATAAAAGACCTATTTACAACATGAAGGATGATACGGTTACCGTATCATCCTTTTTTTGTTTCTGAACGATGGTATTAAAAAGTTACACAGTCGGGCCATTTTCACAGAATACTTATCTGTTAAGTCAAAAGGGAGAAGGGCTGCTTATAGACCCGGGTTTTTATGACCCAACAGAGTACGTGCAATTTAAAAGCGATATAAAAGAGAATAAGATAAAGTTGTTAGCCGTACTGCTGACACACGCGCACATCGATCATGTAATTGGCCTGGATAAAGTGCTGGCTGACTTTAACATTCCTGTATACTTGAATCACTCCGATCTTTATCTTTGGAATAATTTTCCAAATCAGGCTGCTATGTTTGGTGTAAGAACGGCGGGATTTGATTTTATACCGGAACCTTTACCTGAAATGAATGGGATGAAGTTGGGATCCTTTCAGTTTGATGTTCTCTATACACCGGGACATTCACCGGATCATGTCTCACTCTATTTTAAAGAAAAAAACCTACTGATCGCCGGGGATGTGCTATTTAAGCAAAGTATTGGTCGAACAGATCTTTATAAGGGAGATTTTGATATATTGGCAACATCAATTCGTCAGAAGCTTTATGTACTGCCCAATTCAACAGAAGTATGGCCCGGACACGGACCGAAAACTACGATAGGATTTGAAAAAGAGAATAATGGGTTTGTGAAGGGCTAATCAGGATTCCCTGTTGACATTCTCTCTCGCCTCTCCCTTTTTTTTATTGAGTCGATCGATCTGTTTCTGGTAATACTCTTTTTTTGAACTGTTCTCAGTAATCAGCTTATTGTAGGTTTTAATTGCAGCGGTGTAGTTTTCCTGTTTTTCATGGATTACGGCTAATGTTTCCGTGACAATATCTTCCACATGCACACTATCTTTGCTTAGATCGTGCTGATCCCCCTTTTTTAAATCTTTTTCACTCATTCTTCGTGGCTCGATGGATGAGAGTTTTGAGATTAGAAGATCTAAATCTTGAATAGGGTATGCTTCTTCGGAATTGCTGCCGGCTGTCTTTCTCTCAGCTGAAACTTTTTTTGGCTGCCAGGCATCAAAGGCATGTGGATGCTGAATGAAGTATGGGAGGCGTTCCATAAACCGGCTTCCGGGAGCCATTATTTTGGCATTCAAAGCTGCTTCCAGTGCTTTTTCTTTATTCTTATTCTTTAAATGTAACCAGGCCAGAAAAAAATACCCAACAGCACCGGTATTTCTCTTTTCAATTCTGGCAGTTAACCGACTGATTGCTTTATCCGGATTTTCTTCAAATTGTTCCAGATAACTCTGATAAGATTTTGGAATCTGATGTGATTCTAGATCCATAAAAATTTCGATTTAAAAATAGAGCGTTTTTACCAACTACTTACGGCGTCATTAAACATGTTATTTGAAATCTGCTGAAGTGCAGCTGCAGCGGCTTCAATCTCACCCTCAACAGGGTTTGCAATTACATCATAGGTTGCACTTCCTGTAAAACTTTTTGTCCACAATGGCTCATCATCCCTGGCATACTGAAATGATGCATTTACAGTAATCTGAACTTCATTAAAATTGGCCTGTTGATCACCTCCAATGCTAAAGGGTCGATTAATATAACTCTGAATTGCACCCTCTACAAATGCATCTGCATTTGTCTCGTCATTTGATAATGAAAGTCTGCTTTGATTTACAAATCGGTTGATGAGCGCTCTGTTCAAACGGTCGCTTAAATCTCCCAATCCACTCTGCGATCTGTCCGGGAAAAAAGGAATATAGATGTTATTTACATCAGAGGGAATGGATGTCCCGGTAAAACTATACGTAATACACCCTGAAAAACCTGCAATTAAGAGCAGCATGACGAATAGTTTTGATCTAATCAAGCTCATACTGATCCAGTTTTCTATAGAGTGTTCGTTCACTAACTCCTAAAGCCTCGGAGGCTTTCCTTCTGTTACCTTCAAATCTTTTCAAAGCCTGCATAATTAAAAAACGTTCTGCATCTTCAATGGAGGGAATCTCATTTTCGGTAAAAAACTTCTCAATTTCATTCTCATTTTCATCAAGATCGTTCTCAATATCTATTCCAGCAGAACGAATACCCAGTTCAGTGTCATTGAGATGATCACGCATATGTACAGAGATATCATTGGGATCAATATTTCTTGATACAGCCGAAGGCAATGCTTTCACACCTTTTTCCGAGATCGTTGAATATAGAAATTTAGCGAGCATTTTTTTTAAATCGGAGATGTCAGAACTCATCTCAACCAGTGCCCGATAAATAACACTCATATCACCTGCAGGGGATTCATCATTAGATTTCCGGCTTTGATTACGATCTGCTAATACCGGTAAATTATCTGTTGACCCATGAAATTGTCGGCCCTTCAGATACTTTTGAAGTCGGTCCACATCTATGAACTTTGATTTTTCCAACACTACAAGCTGCTCTGCTACATTCCGCAGCTCCCTGACATTACCGGGCCAGCGGTAGGAAACGAGTAACTCTTTGGCTTCATCAGAAAAACCCTGGAACACAGAATCATATTTGGATGAGAATTCTGTTACAAATTTTCTGAAAATGGGAATAATGTCCTCCTTTCTGTCACGAAGAGGCGGCAACTTAATCTTGACAGTATCCAGTCGATAATAGAGATCTTCTCTGAAGGTGCCTTCTTTTACCAAATCCCAGAGATCCTTATTTGTTGCGGCAATGATCCGGACATCCGCTGTATACATTTTGCTGGACCCTACACGGAAGAATTCTCCGTTTTCAAGTACACGGAGCAGCTTTACCTGCACATTTTTTGGAGTGTCGCCAATCTCATCCAGAAAAATGGTTCCTCCATCCGCCTTCTCAAAATATCCTTTTCGTGCTTCATGCGCCCCGGTAAAAGCACCTTTTTCGTGACCAAATAGTTCACTTTCAATGATTCCTTCCGGTATGGCCCCACAATTTACAATGACGATATCATTACGGCTTCTTTTACTGACTGCATGAATGGCCCTCGCAGTCACATCTTTTCCAACTCCACTTTCGCCTTGAAGCAGAACGGTAATATCTGTTGATGAAATCTGCATCACTTTATCGACGACTTGTCGAATTGCATCCGATTCACCGGTTAACCCAAATTTTTCTTGAAATACTTGCCTATCCATAATACAATTTACTTAAACTGCCTAAAGTTAAGAAAGTTCTTATTCTTGGCATAAAAAATGGAGGAATGTTTATTTAGATGCTATTTTAATGTGAGAATTTTTAAATAGAGTTTTTATTTTCAATAAAGTCATTATTTATCAATAGTTTAAGATAAAATTGAAATAAGATATCAGCAGATTTATACACCCTATGGATGACTCCATTTTTTGTAAAAACACTTCTGAACGGTTAAAAAAACATTTTAAAATCATTTATGGAGAAGATCATGTAGAAGATTGCATGGACAGAATCCGGGCTCATATCCATAAATTTAATCTGAAGCCGGTTGATTCGGTGCCGGAAGAGAAGATGTGGACTCAGGAAGATCATATCCTTATTACCTACGGGAATATGGTTCAGCCTCAATTCAGAGAGTCTGTCTCTAAACTCCACAAACTCTATCAATTCCTCAAAAATGAACTGCAGGATACGATTAGTACTGTTCATATTCTACCCTTTTTTCCCAGTTCATCAGACGATGGCTTTTCAGTGATCGATTACAGGCGTGTTGATGAGACGATCGGCGGATGGGATGATATCTCTCATATGAGTGAAGAGTTTAAGATTATGGGGGACTTGGTGATGAATCATACTTCCAGATATAGTGAGTGGTTTGAAAAATATCTGGAAAACCGGGAGCCGTATGACAAATTTTTTATTGAAATGGATCCTGAGGCCGATCTTTCGATGGTAACCCGGCCCAGAAGTACACCGCTGCTAACACCGGTTCACACCACAAACGGTGAGAAATTTGTGTGGTCTACATTTAGTAATGATCAAATTGACGTAGATTTTTCAAATCCGGATGTACTTTTTGAATATCTGGACATTTTCTTTTTCTATCTGAGCAAAGGACTTTCGGTGATACGGTTAGATGCTGTTGCATTTATATGGAAAGAACCGGGCAAAAACTGTATTCATCTAAAAGAGACCCATGAGATCATTAAATTGATTCGAACGATGGTAGACTGTTTCGCCCCGCATACAACGATCATTACCGAAACAAATGTGCCCCACAAAGAGAATATCAGTTATTTTGGTGATGGTGATGAAACACACATGGTGTATCAATTCAGCCTACCTCCTCTGCTGCTCCACGCTATTTTAACAGAAAATGCATTTTATTTGACCGAGTGGGCAAAGTCATTAAAAGAGCTACCTGAAAAATGTACATACTTTAATTTCACATCGTCACATGACGGTATTGGAGTACGTCCACTGGAAGGATTGGTACCGGATTCTGAATTTACAGAACTGGTGGATGGCATACGACAAAAGGGCGGATTTGTATCAGAAAAAAAGAATCCCGATGGCTCATTAAGCCCTTATGAGCTCAACATCACTTATTTTGATGCGTTCAGTGGTTTGAATGGATCTAAGGATATGCAGATGAAACGATTTTTATGTTCACAGATCATCTGTTTAAGCCTGAAGGGGGTTCCCGGTATCTACCTCCATAACCTGATGGCAACAAAAAATAATACAGAAGGGGTATCAATAACCGGCAGATATCGGACCATCAATCGGAAAAAATGGTACTTCGATGATCTAATGGATACGATCAATGAGCCCGGATCAATTCCATCTCAAGTATTTAAAAAAATGAAAGAGGTAATGAAATGCAGAAGTAATTTAATAGCATTTCAGCCATTTGGTAAACAGGTAATTTATGAAGTGGATTCTGACCTGTTCTGTCTGATGAGAAAAGATATCAGTGAGAGCCAGAGAGTACTTGTTATCGCCAATGTAACCGGTAAAATCAAAGAGATCGATACAAAAAACCTCTCACTGCCGATTGATGTAAAGAAGGATTATGTTGATCTATTGAATGGGGAGCTTATTTTTAATGAAGGTTTTGCAAAATTAGATCCCTTTCAAGTTGTATGGGTACGGTTCTGATTTGACGAATTAAGTTATTGTTTTTTATCGAATATCTAACCGTCAGTTCGAGCGCAGTCCCGACGTTTTTTTATGTCGGGACGCAGTCGAGAACTTCCTGCCAAGGCGTAGACATCTCGATACGCTTCGTGGGATAAAAGAGGAGCGCTCCTCATCTACTCGATGTGACGGGGTAGGGTGTTTTTTTAAAAAACACATAATTCGTCGGTTCGAGTGCTAGTCTTGAATATGAAGGAAGACTCAATGATAATTCAAATACAGTCGGTTAACTGAGTGAAGTCGGTTATTATCAGATCAGGTAAGATTTTATTGCAGCGAGAATCATCTTTCCTCCACTTAAGGGATCGCTCATCCCCGGCAAAGAGTGCTGTTTTCATACCCACAGTTTTTGCCGGATAGATATCTTTGAGCATGTCGTTGCCTATGTAGAGTATATTCTCAGGATTTAGCTGTTTATCAAATGCTTTAATCTTTTTTAAATAATTTTTATAGAATTCAAGTCCGGGTTTTTTCATCTCCTCTTCATATGACCAATGCAATAATTCGTCTGAAAAGCCAAGTTCCTCCAGCGACTGATTTGTTAATGCTTCTAAAACGATGGGAGTGTAAAATTGTGAATTTGAGATGATGCCCTGTGTGTACTCTTTTTCCTTAAAATAGTGCAACGTTTCTGTGACATGTGGCATGGGCCAAACCGGATTCATACGCGCTTCAAACTCAATGGATATCGTATCGTACAGATCATCACTCTTCTGAAAAGAGATCAGATCCTGATCCTTCATCTTTTCCAGCACCTTCTTCCATACCTGCCTGATGTCGGGTTCAGGATACTCAATACCCCTGCTTTTAAAGGTTGAGATGATGTTATCAACAACTTCATTATAAATGCCAAACCCTTTTTTACCGGAATCCATATTTTTGGTATGGATATCGACTGCAGAGAACACTTCTAATAAAATTTTTTCATCGGGCTCACCATCATCCACTCCAATATCACCAACCCCGGAAATAAAAAGTGTCCCATAAAAATCGTAAGCAATGACCTCAATTCCTTCAATAAGCTGAAGTTTAGGCATAGTGCCGGTATCGATCCGATCCAGCGGTTTGGATAGTTCTGTAAATCGTTTGTGATGTTTTGAAAATTTCACTTAGCGATTGAATTTTTTCCGATATTCCTCAATCTCAATCATCGGAGGCCTTTCGTCTTCAATTATTTCAATTAATTTTTGTTCATATTGATCTCTTTTTGCCTGAAATTGACGTAAAAGAGTTGTGTGATCCGCTTTATCCAGAATTCCGAGCGCTTTAGCTCTTTTAATAAATGTCTGTAAAATTCCGAACGACATCTTTCCTAAATCCTGTGTTGGTTTATTTTCATGAACTCGTTTATCCAGATCGGTTTGTGCGAATGCTTCAAGTCCAAACTTACTGTAAACGTCGATCAAATGAGAAGTTTCAACTCCATAGCCGATCGGAAATGCAATCTCTTCCAGTATTTCTCTTCGAACGGCATACTCACCTGAAAGAGGTTGAATCATAGCGGTAAGATCCGGGAAAAAGAGTGAAAAGAGAGGGCGAACTAATATTTCGGTTACCCGTCCGCCGCCGGTAGTTCTCACACCGCCGGACAGTGCGAGGGGCCGGTCATAAAACCCTTTTACGTATTTAATTTCATCTCTGTAAATTAGAGGGGCAAGCAGCCCGTAAACAAACCGGGGGTGAATATTACTGATATCCGCATCCACATAGACAATGATATCACCTTTTAGCTGATAGATTGCCTTCCATAAATTCTCGCCTTTTCCCCGTTTTTGCTCCAGATGGGGTAAAATATCTGATGCCAGATATGTATCGGCACCGTAATTCTTGGCGACCTCCAGTGTTTTATCCGTAGAACCGGAGTCTATGACAGCAATTTCATCCAGTAACGGATAACGCTCCATCATCTCTGATTTAAAGATGATCACCTCTTTACCGATTGTTTTTTCCTCATTCAGTGTAGGAAGACAGAGAGAAATTTTTAGATTTTTTTTCTCTTTTATATCAACCAGTTTTTTGAGATCCCAAAATTCCGAGTGGTGATAGGTGTTATTATCGATCCATGATTGAAGATTACTCACAATATCCTCCGTCTATAGCTAAAATAGTTCCAATTACCTGTGCCAACCCTCTATAAATTGGCTCAATTTGTATGGTTTCATTTGATTCAAAAATTTGCTCACCGGTTGTTATCCCCAATGTGAGTGCCGGTATCTGTTTCTCAATCAGAGCTGAGAGTTCTGATATACTGGGAGATAATCTGGGCTCAATATCGAGTTGCTTCATTACTTTTCGGGCGCATTTGGTCAGAGGGGCGTCATAACGAATGCCACCGGGTGACCGCCGGGAGATGATATTAAATTCTATTTGATCACCGGTTTTAGAGGAGACTTCCATCACGATGTCCTGAATGGTTTCACCGGCTTTCTCTACAACTTCTTCTGATTCCGATCGTACCTCGAACCCTAATGTGGCTTCATGAGCTATCGTATTGAATGTTGTTCCCCCTTCAATGGATCCCATGACAATGCTGGTTCGGGGCCTTCCGGGCAATTTCATCTCATTGATTTTATTAATGACTTCATTCAGAGTGAGGATTGCACTGGCATCTCCAAACCTGGACCAGTCATAACTTTCCGGGACACGGCATGTGATCTCACCTCGTAACATCCCAATAGATGAATAGCTTAGGCGTCCCAACCGAATTCCCTCCAGGCAGATTGCATTTTTGATATCTAACCGGGAGTTTTCCAAAAAGAATTGTATGCCTTCCAGATTCCCCTTCCCTAGACTCTTTACATTGGCAAGAAGCACCAGGTCATTTTTTAATTCGATTCCGAGATCTTCTAAAATGTATGGCAGGGTCGATAGTACCGCTAAACCCAATGCGTTGTCTGCAACACCGGGCCCCGTCACAGTATCACTTGAAATCTCCATGGTGTGATCGATATTTGATGAGAACACTGTATCTGCATGAGCACTGATCAGCAATGCTTTTCGAGTCTCTTTATCCCCGGTTCCGGCCAAAATCCCGACTCCATTCCCGCCATCATCAATCATAGAGTCAGTGAGTCCAGCCTCCGCAAATCGATTTAGTATAAATTCGACACGCCGTTCTTCTTTAAACGTTGGAGACGGTATCTCACCGACCATCACCAGGTTAGCAAGAAGTATCTCCCTATATTTTTTAAGTTTTTTAACTGAAGTAGATAAAAACTTATCGATATTATCGATATTTTTCATGATAATTTAGTCGTATTTAGGTTTTATGCCATAAAGATGTTGAAGATAACACTACTATTTGTCATTATCTCTTACAATATGGAATTTTATTAAATATGATGATTGATCATGCAATGAAGTTGTATGGTATCAACCCAATCAACAACTTTAGACAAGAACAGATTCCGAATAGAAATCAGTGATAGAGCTTTTTTTGATCGATTTTGCAATCAATGTGGCAGATGTGGACCCTGTAATTTCTACTTCAACATAGTCGCCTTTTTGAAAATCTTTACGGTCAAAAACGACAACTTTGTTCGTATCGCTTCTGCCGGATAATTGGTCCTCGGAACGTTTACTTGTCCCCTCTACCAGTACCAGGTGACGATTCCCAATCTCTTTCAGATTATTTTTTTCCTGAATCGACATCTGTTGTTGAATAATCTCAGTCAGCCGTCGCTTTTTGACTTCTTCCGGGATATTATCCTCATACTTTCTGTGTGCTAATGTTCGCTCTCTCTCTGAGTAAGCAAACATATAGGCGAGATCATACTCTACCGTTTTCATTAGTGACATTGTTTCCTGATGCTCCTCTTCGGTTTCATCACAGAAACCGGCGATGATATCCGTAGAAAGAGAGACTCCGGGTATGGTCTCCTTCATTAGTTCAGTCAGTGATAGGTACTCTTCTCTGGAATATGGCCTGCGCATACGTTCCAGCATACTGCTGCTGCCGGCCTGAGCGGGTATATGAATATAATTGCAAAGGTTAGGCCGCTCAGCGATCAAATGAAGAAGTTGTATTGGAAAATCTTTTGGATGTGGGGATGAGAATCGAAATCGGATTTCAGGGTTGCGGCTGCTCGCTTCATCCATTAACTGGGTAAAGTCGACCGATTCATGTTTATAGGAATTTACATTCTGTCCAAGTAGTGTAATTTCCTTATATCCCTGTTGATTCAGTTCATCGATCTCTCTGAGAATACTGTCCATGGGCCGGCTTCTTTCGCGTCCTCTTGTGAACGGCACCACACAGAATGCGCACATATTGTCGCAGCCTCTCATGATAGAAACAAAAGCGGTAACCCCATTGCCGCTGGTTCGAACCGGACTGATATCGGCATAGGTCTCTTCCAGTGAGAGCAGTACATTGACCGCTTTACGCCCATCTTCCACTTCAGAAAGCAGGTTTGGAATGTCCCGATAGGCATCAGGACCGACAACTAAATCTACTAATTTTTCCCGGTCAATGATCTGATCCCGAACCCGTTCTGCCATGCAGCCGAGAACACCTACCGTCAGTTCTTTATTATCTTTCTTAAGAGATCTGAACTCTTTCAATCTGTTCCAGACTCTTGTTTCAGCATTTTCACGTATCGAACAGGTATTCACAAAAATTACATCTGCATCTTCAGCGTGCTGCACCGGTGTCATGCCATCCTTTATTAAAATGGAATTTACCACTTCAGAGTCAGCGAAATTCATCTGACACCCGTAGGTTTCGATATAAAAGCGTCGGTTATTCATTGTTAAATATTCAAATCTTTAAAGCTCAAAAATAAACATCATTTTGTTCATTTGACAAAATTAATCAGAGATGACGAACGATCCTTTAACTTTGTAGACTAACGAAGCATACCTTGATGCTGAATCAGAGGCATAAGTTTTTGATTACTCTCACTCTTCAAGAATCTCAACCAACTCAACTTCAAATACGAGTATAGAATTTGGAGGAAAAACTATTTCCCCACGTGGATCTCTGGGAGGGTTATTACCATATGCGAGATTGGGTGGAATAAATAATTCAAACTTTGATCCTTCATTCATCAATAACAATCCTTCTGTAAAACCATCGATTACGCCATCAACTCTGAATTCGGCGGTATCATCCCCATCCGTTTGATCAAAAACTACACCATTTGTTAAGGACCCTTTATATCGGACACGAACATCATCGGTTGATACCGGTGATTCACCCTCACCCTCTTCAATGACATGGTACTGAAGTCCGCTATCGGTTACCTTTATTTCGACATCTTCGCGGGCTGCATTTTGTTCCAGGAATGTATCCACATCCCTCAGAAACGAATCGAGAGTAATTTCATAAATCACAACCGCACCGCATTGAATGATCGTGCCACGTGGGGGATTATTACCAAAAGCCAGTTCAGGCGGCATTACCAATTCAAATGTTGAGCCTTCACTCATCAATGATAATCCCTCTCGTAATCCCGGGATGAGGCCATCATTCAACAGAAAAAAGATGAGGCCGTCTGTTTCCTCAAAAACATCATCACTAACCAGCTTGCCTTTAAATTCGACAAATACAAACTGATTTTCCTGTGGAATTTCTCCATTGCCCTCCTCAACTACTTTATAGATGAGTCCGCTCTCTGTTTCTATATAATCCTCTCTATCCGCATATTCAGCAAGGATAGCCGATTGATCGACGGGTACACAGTCGTTGTTGTTGTTTGCATCGAGGCAGCCGGTAAAAAGAAGGGCTGCAAATAAAAGAAGAGTCAAATTGTACTTCATGAGAATAAGTTTAAAATCGTTATAAAATGATTGTGTTACAATGTTGCAATATAAGGCAGCGTTCGAACTCCTGTTTCAATTATTGAAATATTCCTGGGGAATTGATGCTCTATATGATCACTTAGACGATGGTCATAGAATTCCGATTCCGTATAATTGCTCCACCATGCTCTTAACGCATCAAGTGGTGGAATGATATCCAGAATTTCATCTGCAGTATAGAGCAGTAAATTGTGGTGAATTTCATCCAGGTGATCCACGATTTGTCCGGCAATGGCAACCATAAACGGTGCGTTTTGATTCTGTTCCCCGATCATCAGGTTGTGAAGTGAATAGGAGAGTTCAACGGTTTCATCAATTCGCATCAAAATATCATCACGGTAAACTTTTTCCATCTGATCTGCCCGTTTTCTGTAGGCAGAAAAATTACGAGACAGTCTTTTCCCAATCATAAGGGTAATACCTGTTGTTGCGGCGGAAAAAGTGAGTAGATCCCGATTTAATTGGGCCATGTATCCGGAGACTTACGCCATTGATTCAGGAGTTCTACGTCGGACGGGTTGATTTTCCCAATTTCCAGTGCAACATCAATCAATGTTGCATAATCCGTGAGACAGTAGAGCGGAATATCTTTTGCTTTAAATTTTTCAATTGAATTTTCAAACCCATACGTAAAGATACTCATCGCGGCTTTTACATCTGCGCCAACAAATTGAAGAGCGTCAATCACAGACATGATCGAACCGCCGGTTGAAATCAAATCTTCAATAACCAGTGTAGACTGGCCTTTATCTACTCCTCCCTCAATCTGATTGCCCAGTCCATACGCTTTTGCTTTGGATCGGACATATGCCATGGGTTTATCCATATTTTCAGCAACCCATGCGGCATGGGGGATACCGGCAGTCGCTGTTCCGGTGATCACTTCTACATCAGGAAATTTATTTTCTATAAGATCTACAAAGGCTTTTGAGATACTTTTTCTGATCAGCGGGTAGCGTAGTGTCAAGCGGTTGTCACAGTAAATGGGGGAATTCCACCCGGAAGACCATGTAAACGGTTTGTTAGGGCGTAGAACCACAGCATCAATCTTCAAAAGTGATTGGGCCAATTCCCTCGAAAAAGGTTTGTCAAATATCATGTTATCTAAAGTCGTTCTTTTTTATTGAGTGCTTTTATTCCAGGGATATCATCCCTGTCTACTTTGGTGTAGAATGGGTTTCAAGTCAATATATTTTCACAATATAATGAATTATTGTTAACTACGTATTAATCAGGGCATAATTGTAGAGAAAAGGGGAAGATTTCTTAAAATTATGATAAAGAAATTAGAACAAGAGGGGATAGATCCAAATTTCGGTCAACTTTAGCAATATAACCGAATAAATACCGGCAAGCAGATCATCAGTAAGGACACCATATTTCCCGGGCAGATCCTGCAATTTGTTAATTCCAAGGGGTTTTTTGATATCGAAAAATCTGAAGAGTATAAAACCGGTTAATAGAAAAAAAAGATCGGGGCCGATAGAGAAATGAAATGGAATGGATATGAAAACGAGACTTTGTCCGGCCACTTCATCCAATACAAATTGAGCCGGATCGTCGCCATATTTATCGGCTGTTGCGTCGGAAGTCCAGAGTGAAAGAAAGACCGAGCCAATGAATAGGAGCAAAACCCCAAATTGAGGTGACAACCAAAAAGCGAGGTAGATGAGTGGCAAAGTGGCCAAACTTCCCCACGTTCCGGGTGCTTTTGGAAGATTTCCGACACCAAAAAGTGTTCCGAGGAATACTTTAAACGAGCTCATGCCTTATTAATAGATCTGAAAAGAGACCTGTTTACATAGAGATACTCTATTCCGGAATATACAGTAATCGCCACTACTCCCATCAATGCCCAGTAAAAAATATTGGTTGTGAAAATAGTATTGATAATACTCCCGAACTGGCCACCAAAAAGCAACAAAAAGCCAAATAGCAGTGCAACATAGAGGAAACCCATCTGTATTGCGGTTTTTATTTTAGCCGTTTTACGGGTTTCAATTTGAAGGCCTCTGCGGCTGCTTATTATACGCAGTGACGTGATGAGAATATCCCTGATGACGATTAATACAATAGCCCACCATGGAAACTGCCCCGGGTCCAGAAAAGGTAAACAAACAAAACCGGCAAAGGTTAAAAACTTATCGGCAAGCGGGTCTAAAAAGACCCCGAAATCACTTTCCACATCATATCTCCGGGCATAATAACCATCAATAGCATCAGTAACTGCTGCTACCGTAAATACAACGAGACTTAACCCTCTCCAAACGATGTCATCTTGAATAAACATCAACAGGAAGACAGGGGCCATTACCAGTCTGAACGCACTTAATATGTTGGGAATTTTATCCAAGTTGTAAATGTAATGCTCTCTGCTATAAATTGATACAGTGGTTTTTCATTGAATGTTTTGAGGGTAACGGTTAATTAGCATTTGAAACATGCATGAAGATGGCTTGATGATTATAATTAACACTCAATGTATTTATTAAAATAGATCTTTTGAGCTTTATTCAAAAAGGGATGCTCCGGCATATAAGGACAAGATAATATCCGGATCAAAATTTCATCAATATTCATCAAAGCCCTATTTTACAGAACTTATGAAAAAAGCACATATCATCTCAATTGGTAACGAACTTCTGATTGGCGATACCGTCAATACAAATGCATCCTGGATAGGCAGATCCCTTACAGAATCCGGATTTGAGGTCGAAAGAGTGTTTACGATTCCTGATAGTTATGATTTAATCCGGCATCATATCAAACAGTCACTCGAATATTCAGACTTCACGGTAGTGACGGGCGGACTTGGCCCAACTCATGATGATATTACAAAAAAGGTTGTAAAAGATATTTTTGATTGTGATTTAGTGGAAGATTCAGAAGTGATGGACTACATTGAGAAGATTTTTAAATCGAGGGGATTTCATCTGTCAGAGTCGAACAGAGAACAGGCATTGGTACCATCAGCCTGTGATGTGCTTTTTAATAAACAGGGCACGGCACCCGGTATGTGGTTTGAATTAAATGGGAATTATCTGGCGGTACTGCCGGGAGTTCCGTATGAGATGCAGTATCTGATGATCCATCAGGTTTATCCCAAACTTCAGTCTGTATTTACTAATGTTGATGTGTGGGTAACAGATTATTTTAAAACAGCCGGAATACCTGAAAGTACATTGAGTGATCAGATAGGGAGTCTGGATGAATTTTTGACGAACGGAATTGGAGTCGCTTTCCTGCCAAATCCCGGTGGAGTTACCATTCGCATCAGTGCCTCCGGATCAAGTCAAAATGAAGCCGAACAAAAGTTATCGAATTTGCGTAATCTGCTTGAGTCAAAAATTGGCCATTATTTGTATGGGAAGGGAAAAGAGTTAAATCTTGCTGAAGTGGTAGGTGAGCTTCTGAAAAAAAATAATCTTACCATTGCAATCGCGGAAAGTTGTACCGGTGGATATATTTCCAATGAGATGACTAATATTCCGGGCTCAAGTGAATATTTAAACGGGGGAGTGGTGGCTTACTCTAATCAATCCAAGGCAAAAATGTTAGGCGTAGATCCTGAATCCATTAACAAATACGGAGCGGTCAGTAAAGAGGTGGCTCTGCAAATGGCTAAGGGTGTAGCTGAACAGTTTGATTCTACCATTGGCGTTTCTACTACAGGAATCGCCGGGCCGGGCGGGGGCACTGAGGAAAAACCGGTAGGTTTGGTTTGGATGGGTTTTTGGGTTCAAGGCAAACATTTTGCGCTGAAAGCGATGTTTTCAAAAGATAGAAAACTCAACAAAGAGCGAACATCTATGGTGGTTTTAGAAACCGTGCGACGAGAGTTATTGGAGATTCCGAATTATCCTTATGAATTGAAGCCATATCTATCTTGATCTACATCCTGTCCATATGGTTTTTTTCATTTTCATTGATGCCAAATGCTGAGAGGATATCGGAGCAGCTGGTGAATATTGATAAGAGTGAATATCAAAAAATCCTGTTGACCGATATTCAAACTGCTGAGAGAGATACAATTGTACATAAAAAAGTGGCCCCAATCTTTTTTGCTGATAGAGATGCTATTGGTTCGTCCCCCGATACGCTGAATCGATCTGAGTTGAGCTGGTTGGCACCGAATACTACTCAATCAGCAGAAATTGTAAAGCCCGATACTGTTCACGTCTGGACATACAAAAATTCTGATCGCTATGAATTAGCGGAGACGGATAGTACCCTTCGTTGGGTTAATATGCTGAATATGGCTGATCGGTTTCATCAGGAGAAGGGAGCGATTACCTATAGAATGGGAACAGTAGGAAGAATGGATGGCATTGAATTTCATGCTTTTGAGACCCGGCATATGAACCTGGAATTGGAAGGGTTGCGATTAAATGATCCGCTGACCGGTGCGGTGAATTGGAACCGTCTGCCAATTCATAAAATTTCTACCATGACAGAAAGAGATTATGGCGGTTCCTATCGTGCTCAAACCCGGCTAAGAGATCACTATCTGACACAGCCCAGAACCTATCTGAATTTTGATGAGAGTAAATATAATTATCGCAGCCTGGAATTTGCATATACCCAAAATTTTAGGAATACGACAAATTTGGAGCTTTCTTTTTGGGATCGAAGGGCTGGCGGAGCCTACAACAGGCAGGAGATTGTAGGCCGGCAGGTTGTAGCCAGGCTCTATCATCAGCTCAGTGATAAATGGTTGTTAAAAGCGGCATACATTGACAACTCAATCGAGAGACAGGAGCCATTTGGATATAACATTTCAAACCCGGCACTATTTGCATTCAATCGTTTTTCAGCATCAGCCTTGCAGAGTAACGCAAATGGAGAACAAGCGTCAAAAGATATCTATCTGCAGGCACATTACAGGGATTCAACTCACTCTGATGTATCCTCAAAAATTGGCCTGCACTATCAAACAGACAGATGGTCATTAGATAGCTCAGTGGATTCCGTATCCACTGATTTTCAGCGTTTAGAGTTGTTTGCCAGACAAGAAATAAATGTTGTGGGTACAGAATTATCAGCAACGGCAAGAGCTTTTGTATTGAATGAAAGAGCTAAAGAGAATTTATCAGAGAGTCATTGGATCGGAACAGAACTGGAATTGGGGATATCGCGACCGATTCTGAGGATTTTTCAGCTTCAGGGGGATGCCAGTTTATCCACACTCAGTTCTACAGAACAAGCCGGGGAACTTACCGGCAGAGTCCTTTTTGAACCGGGTAACAGATTTCACTTTTCCATCTTTACGGGCCTTCTTTCGAGTGCACCGGATTTACAATCCTTGTATTGGCGGTCTAATCTCTATAACGGAAATGATTCACTGATCAATGAGGAGTCTTTTTTTGCAGGTGCTTCGATGAAACTGCCGGTTACAGGACTTTTTAATGTTGGGCTTAGGGCTGATTTCAGAAATACTGAACATGCAGCCTATCTGAATGGTGATGGGGAGTTTGTATCGATTGATCCATACGATTTATATAGCGGTACGATCTGGCTGGAGCATGATTCCAGGATATTTGAAAGTGAAATTTCAGGTACCTATAAAAGTTATGTCACTACAAGTCAGAATCCTGTGAATCAAACCCTGGAAGGAGCGGGCGACAGAATCTGGATCAAAGGTAATATTTATTGGAAAAATTATCTTTTTGACAATGCTACATTTGTGAAAGCGGGTCTCTCCGGAGTATATTCTCCAAACCCGTTTCGTACGGCCGAATTTATCACACCGTTAAATCGATGGCAGCATGGAACAAATGAGTTTAAAAATCCTTCCTACTATCGTGTCGATCTGGATGTGTCAGCGAGAATCAGATGGTTTATGGTGTTATTAAAATGGGAAAATATATTTGATCGCGTACAACAGCTGGGCTACTTTGAATCGGTAGGTTATCCGATGCCTGAGAGAAGATTCAGATTTGGAATACGAGTACTTTTTACAAATTAACAGAATGATAGAATGAGCGTTAAATATGTAGTAAAAGAAGGGTTTGCAGGTCTTGGAAGAGCAAAATTGGCTGCTTTCACTTCAATATTTTCACTTTTTATAGCGGTCTTACTGATCGGGGTTCTGCTTAGAATAGGCTACAATGCGTATGAAGTATCTCAGTTGATTCGTCAGCAGGTTGAAGTAGAAGTCTTTTTGGAAACACTGAATCAATCCTCCACTCGTCAGTTAGAAAATCTCCTCTCCCAAAAACAGGAAATTGCCGGTATTCATTATATCTCAAGTGACAGTGCGTCCAAAATTTTTCAACAGGAATTTGGGTTGGGTTCGGAGTCGATTGCAGAGCTTGATTTTTTACCTGCATCATTTCGATTAACGATGTCTGATGAATACAATGTAGTTCAAATTGATTCGCTGGTTCAAGATATAAGAACATATGAGGGTGTTGATGAAGTGCGATTTAATCTGGCGCTGTTGCAAACAATAGAATTCCGAACCGAGACCCTCTTTGTCGTCGGATCCGCATTGGGAATCTTCATCTTACTGGTTGCCATGATCCTGGTATTTAACACCATTCGGCTAACCATCTACGCAAAAAGAGATTTAATCAGGGCGATGAAACTGGTAGGTGCAACCAACGCTTTTATTCGAAGGCCTTTTTTGATAGAGGGAATTTTGCAGGGAGTGATTGCAGGGAGTATTGCATCCGTCTCAATCTATTTACTATTTGAATATGCAGTACCACAATTTGTCCCCCAAATAGGTGTCCTGACATGGCCATTTGGAAAGTGGTATTTTCTGATCGGAGCGACAATCGCGATTGCCATGATCATGGGCTGGCTGGGAAGCCGATGGGCTGCATTCAAATTTATCAGGGATACCAAAGTTTACAGTTAAATCGGGTAACTAGGATGGATTACTGATCGATTTAATCTTATCACCGCTCTCTTTTCTTTTATTACAGGATTTGACATCGTTACAAGTCCCGAAAAGGTGCAGGGAGTGTCCGTCCACTTTAAAATCATGAATTTTTTCCATCAGTTTTTGAATTTCCAGAATTCTGGGATCACAAAATTCAACCACGACACCGCACTCTTTACAAATCATGTGATCGTGCTGCTGGTAGGCATACGATCGTTCGTAGTAATATTGATTTTTGCCGAATTGCTGTCTTTGAACAAGGCCGCATTCAACCAATAGATCCAGTGTATTATAGACGGTTGCCCGTGATACACGAGTGCCTGAATTTTTCATGTTGAAAAAAATGTCATCGGCATCAAAATGTCCATCCGACCGATAGATCTCCTCCAATACCATAAATCGCTCAGGAGTTTGTCTTTGATTTCTCTCCTTGAGATACGATCTGAAAATTTCTTTCACCAAATGAATGGTCTCTTCACTAGCCTGATGTGCCATAATTCGAATCCCTACATGTTCCGGTTTGTATTCAGTGTCCATAATCATTGGACCGACTGAAATAGGATAAAACTAACGAACTATTTTCGAATAATTATCCATTAATTATCTAAAAATACAAAAAATATCTGATTACGGTCGTCCCTTCTCCTTTCGGGCATCCACAAAAGATTTGACCCCTAAAATCAGGAACAGAATACACAGTACGGCCATTATGGATTGACCAATCACCGCAGCGTATCTTTCTGGAGTTTCTCCGCTTATCAGTGATGAGATAAGAGTAGAGAGTCCGCCAAAAGAACCTCCCAAACCCAGAATCGCAAGTAGCAGAGCGGCATGCATAGCATGTTTGCGCATCCCTTCGTTGCGTTTTGCGAGCATTCCGAGGCCTCCGAAAGCCAGGCCGAAAAAAGCAGGAATCAGAGCGGTCACGCTTACTGCGGATGTTGCAATGTATGAGACGATACCAAGGATAATGAGTAAAATTCCGACATTAATAGATAATTTAGGCACGATAATTTGATTTATGAGAGTTTTTTGTTGAGCTGTTTGATAATACGATTAATTCTTCTTTGATTTACACCCAAATCACTTTTTCCGATTCTGCTCGAACTTTTGATATGTAATATAGAACGATCGTCTGATACTCTTTGAATCACAATTTTCAGGTCATCTTTAAAACCAAAAAGCGGGATTCTGAAGACGGTTTCAATCGTCAATGTATTTTCATTGGGTATCAGCTTATGGGGATTGATTTTGTTAAGTACCTTCAGCGCGTTTTGATAAAGGGTTGTGGTGGATAAATCAAAAGTGTGGGATTCGATCACACAATTGGGTGTATCCGGGCAGGGTGTAAAAGGGTGATGAATCGTTGTACTGTAATTTGAACTCATAACTTCCAATATCTGATAATAGTCATATTTAGAGCTGAAACCGTAACATCATGCTTTAATCTTCATTAAACATCGTAAATAACAGATGTGGTTGTGAAATGTCTATTAGTTTTTCAAGGTGTCAAGGCTGCTTCAGAGATAACTGAATACATTCTTCCAGAGTTTCAGCGACATTAAAAATGGACATGTTTTCCGGTTTGATGAATCCTGAATGGGATGCGTGTTCAATCATCTCAATGAGAGAGTTATAGAAGCCGTTTGGATTAAAAATAGTGACCGGTTTTTTGAAGATACCGATCTGATTCCAGGTGATAATCTCAAAAAGCTCTTCAAGCGTTCCGAATCCACCCGGAAAGGCGATAAAGGCATCTGCCATTCCTGCCATAACCGACTTTCGTTGATGCATATCATCGACGGTAATGAGTTTAGTAATTCCACGATGTGCGACCTCTTTTTTGAACAGTTTTTCAGGGATCACACCGATAACCTCTCCCTTGTGTTTCATGACCGAGTTGGCCAGGGCTCCCATGATGCCGAGAGATGATCCACCATAGATGAGACGGTGACCGGCTTTTGCCATCATCTCTCCAAACTCTTCTGCTAATTCGACAAACTCATTACGGAAACCGGTAGATGAACCACAATAGATGCAAATATTCATAGAGTCAGTATCAAATGGGAGTTTTAACCATTCGATCCAGGATTTTACTCAACTTTTGAATGAAAAAATCTACCTCTTCAACAGTGTTGTGTTTGCCAAAACTGATTCGAATACTTGAATTTGCAATTGGATCCGGGACACCAATTCCTTTCAAAACGTGTGAGGGTTCCATGGCACCGGAGGTGCAGGCGGAACCGTTGGAGACACAAATTCCGTCGATATCCAGGTTTAGGAGGAGCATCTCACCATCGAGTCCGGTGTCACCTTCAGGCAGGAAACCGAGATTTAATATGTGGGGGACCCCGCCATCATCCGGGCCATTTATTTGATATCGTCCCTGAAGTTCACGTTCCAGTCCCTGAATGGCGGCCTCTCTCAGTGTCTTATAATGAGCTCTATTTTGATCCATTTCATTGATTGAATACTCCAATGCGGAGGCAAGGGCGACGATTCCGGCGACGTTTGATGTCCCACCGCGACGTCTTCTCTCCTGAGATCCGCCTTGCAGCCACGGGATCCAGGGAGTGCCATTTTTCACATAGAGCACACCGATTCCTTTCGGCCCATAGATTTTATGTGCACTGATACTGAGTGAATCCAGGCCCAGTTCCTTTACATTCACCGGAATTTTACCCACACTTTGAACGGTATCCGAGTGAAAAACCACTTTTTTCTCACGACAAACTGCCGCAATCTCTTTGATCGGATTAATTGAACCGATCTCATTATTCACATGCATCAGGCTCACAATGGCGGTCTGGTCACTGATCGCATCCTCAACCTGTTCCGGTTGGATCACACCGGAAGAATCCGGTTTTAGATAGGTCACTTTTACTCCCTGTATTTTTAATGATTCGGCAGGATGCATCACCGCGTGATGTTCAATGGGGGATGTAATGACTTCTGTTTTCCGGGTTGCTGAAACGGTCCCTTTAATAATGGCGTTGTCGCTTTCCGTTCCCCCGCTGGTAAATATAATTTCTGAAGGTTCGGCTCCAAGAAGTTTTGCAATTTTTTCCCGGGCGTCTTCGATGGCTACCTTTGCAGTGCGTCCCAGTTGGTGAGCAGAATTTGCATTCCCAAAATGGCCGGTAAAAAAAGGCAGCATCTCATCCAACACCCGTTCATCGACGCTGGTTGTTGATGCGTTATCGAAATAGATTGAGCCCATTATTCAGAGTTTTTTTGTCTTATTAAATCGTTTGGTACAAAATATTTAAAAAGTCTTTCAAAAACAGGGATTATATTCACTGTTTTTATTCATTTTTTTTCCAAACACCCGAACTATCCCTTATTTTGATAGAACACTAATATTCAATTAACAATCAGGTTTTTATGGCGAAAATGACATTAAATGATGTAGATCTAAAAGGAAAAACTGTTTTGATGAGGGTAGATTTTAATGTGCCGATCAAAAATGGTGTTATTTCTGATGATAATAGAATTGTTCAGGCATTGAAATCGATCCGTTTTGTGGTTGATGCCGGGGCAAAATTGATACTGACGAGTCATTTGGGAAGACCTGCCGATGCACCCGATCCTGAGTTTAGTCTGAAGCCGGTTGCTGATCATTTGGCAACACTTGTGGATGCAACGGTTCACTTTGCCGAAGATTGCATCGGGCCGGACAGAGATAAAGCAGTGGCTGCAGCAAAGCCGGGTGAAATTGTGCTATTGGAGAATGTGCGATTTCATAAAGAGGAGAAGAAGAACGATTCAGAGTTTGCGAAGAAATTATCAGCGGGGGCGGATCTGTTTGTGAATGATGCATTTGGAAGCAGTCACAGGGCCCATGCATCGGTTTCAGGGGTGACAGAGTATCTGCAGCCGTCTGTGTCGGGTTTCCTTCTTGAAAAAGAGATTCGATATTTGGAAGGCAGTGTGAACAACCCCAATCGGCCATTTGTGGCGATATTAGGCGGAGCAAAAGTATCAGATAAGATTGGTGTGATTGAAAACCTTCTTTCAAAAGTGGACAGTATCATTGTGGGAGGCGGTATGACCTACACCTTTTATAAAGCCAAGGGACTGCCAATTGGCAACTCACTGGTAGAAGAGGATAAAGTGGGGTTAGCCAAAGAGCTGTTGGAAAAGGCTGAAAAAGCGGGTGTTAATTTTATGTTGCCTTTTGATTCTGTTGTTGCCAAAGATTTTAACAATGATGCAGAGCATAAAGTCGTGGATGAAGATGGGATTGAAGATGGCTGGATGGCGCTGGATATCGGTCCGCAATCCAGCATCGCTTTTGGGAATCTGATCAAGCAGGCAAGGACGGTAGTCTGGAATGGCCCGATGGGTGTGTTTGAAATGAGTAATTTTGCGGATGGGACCTTTGAAGTTGCTAAAGCACTGGCCGCGGCTACGGAAGAGGGTGCCACGACGATTATTGGCGGTGGAGATTCTGCTTCGGCGATTAAAAAAGCCGGTTTGGAGGATAAGGTGTCTCATGTTTCTACCGGTGGCGGTGCGAGTTTGGAGTATCTGGAGGGGAAGGTTCTGCCGGGGGTTGCGGCGTTGACAGAGAGTGAAAAGTGAAAAGGGAAAAGTGAGAAGTGCTACATGAATTTGAAAACAAATCCCCCCTAATAAGGGGAACTTAGGGGGGTGGTAGTAGGACGGTCTTTTCCTGATTTAGGTTGA
>DEMS01000011.1 GCA_002359315.1 Bacteroidetes bacterium UBA2664
GTAGTTAATCTAAAAGAGCGCAGCTGAGAAGTGCTCCTCTTTTATCCCACGCAGCGAAGCGACGAAGCGTAGTCGAGATGTCCTTGCACTTGCAGGGAGTTCTCGACTGCATCCCGACTGAAAAGCGTCGGGACTGCGCTCGAACTGACGGATGAGATTTTGGTGAACGCAACTTCTAAGCCCGTTCTGCCATCTCAAGCCATATCATCGTCTTTTCATCGAGCGATTCTGTGAGATCACCGTATCTTTCTGATAGGTCCCGGACCTCATTTGCAGACAATGTTCCGGCAGAAAGAGCCTTCTCAATCTCAGATTTCTCTTTCTCCAGATCACTGATCTGTTTCTCCAGCTTCTGAAACTCTTTTCGCTCCTGAAAAGACAGTTTTTTTACTTCTTCTTTTGGTTTTGATTTTGGCGGTGTCGGTGCCGGAACACTCTTCTTTTCATTTGTTTTATTCTCTTTTTTTTGCGCCGACAGCTCCTCTGCCTGCAGTTCCCGATACTCCATAAACGTGCCATGATGATCCTTGATCTCACCATCTCCCTCAAAAATAAAATAGTGATCCACAAGACGATCCATAAAAAACCGGTCATGAGATACAATAATCAAACAGCCTCCAAATCCGGATAAAAACTCTTCCAATTTTTGCAGTGTTGTCAGATCCAGATCATTGGTCGGTTCATCCAAAATCAGAAAATTTGGGTTTTTGATGAGGACCATCATCAGGCCGATCCGCCGCTTTTCACCACCGCTGAGTTTATGAACCGGTGTGTACTGCATCTCCGGTGTAAACATAAAGTGTTCCAAAAATTGAGATGCCGAAATCTGTTTTCCATCTGCCAGTTCAATCACCTGCGCAATATCTTTGATCACATCGATAACACGTTTCTGTTCATCTACTTCAATCCCTTTTTGGCGGTAATGCCCCACTTCGATCGTAGCGCCGGTTTTAATCTCACCTTTATCTGCTTTCTCTTCGCCTGTAATAATCTTCAGAAATGTACTTTTCCCTACACCGTTTTTCCCAATCACCCCAATCTTTTCACCTCTTTTAAAAGAGTAGGTAAATGAATCCAGGATAACGAGATCCCCATATGATTTTGAGATATTTTCGAGCTCTAAAATCTGCCCGCCAATTCGTCTCATCGAGACACTTAGTTCCATCTCCTGATCAGACTTTGTTTGAGAGGCTTTCTCTTTGGTCTCGTAGAACGCATCAATGCGTGACTTTGATTTAGTTGTGCGCGCCTTTGGCTGTCTGCGCATCCAATCCAGCTCCTTTTTCATCAATTGCCCTGCTTTAGCGACTTCTGTTCGTTCTACTTCTTCTCTTTCAGCCTTTTTTTGTAAAAAATAACTGTAGTTTCCTTTGTGATGGTAGAGTTTTCCACCCTCCATCTCCAGAATATGATTACAGACACGATCCAAAAAATACCTGTCGTGAGTTACCATAAAGAGAGTCACTTTACTGCCGGCAAGATATGCTTCAAGCCACTCAATCATATCGATGTCCAGATGATTCGTCGGTTCATCCAGTATCAGAAGATCCGGGTCATCAAGTAGAACGAATGCCAGTGCAACCCGTTTTCTTTCGCCTCCTGAGAGGGAAGCGATCGACTGATTCAGGTCCAGGATATTGAGCTTGCTTAAAATCTGTTCCATCCGCTGCTCATAATCCCAGGCATTGGCAGCATCCATTGCCGCTGTTGCCTTCATGAATGAGTCCTGAGTCTGTTCATTAAAATCTTCAGCCTGAGCAGCAACGGCCTCTTCATAACGCTGCACGATCCGAATCACATCGGAGTTTCCGAGTGAGATATACTCCCGAATGGTCAAGGCCGGATCCAATTCAGGCTCTTGTTCCAGATAGCCGATGCGAAGGCCGTTTGAAACCATTACTTTCCCACCGTCCTGAGTCTCATTGCCGGACAGGATTTTAAGAAGTGTTGACTTCCCGGTGCCATTCTGAGCAACCAGGGCCGTTTTATCGCCTCTGGAGATGCCAAAAGTAATTCCTTCAAATAGTGGTTTTAATCCAAAGCTTTTGGATAAATTTTCAACAGATAGGTACGTCATAAAATGAATAGATCTTTAAAAGTCATGAATCACCCGGTGAACGAGTTTAAAATCCGATTCTTGCCGGTAAACCTGTTTTTGTTCCGAGAGCATCAAAATAGTACTTTTCTGAACCATGCTCTCAACCTAATTTTTTAAACTTTTATGAAATTTGATCAATACTTCCTGATCGATCTGGTAAATGCTAAAATGCCGTATGGTAAATATAAAGATTGGTACATCACCGGCTTACCGGTTCACTATTTGGAGTGGTTTAGCCGAAAAGGTTTTCCTTCCGGACAATTAGGCCAATATCTCTCCACGATGTATGAAATTAAAATAAATGGGTTGGAAGATATTATTAAACCGATCATCAGCACAGATAGAACTCATTACAGGTAGGCCCAACGTCGATTTCACTCGTTTATCACGGTTCCTTTCAGTAAATTAAAGAGATAGAAGAAAGTAGAAATTTTCTCTTAGGCCATAACCCATTTACCATGCTTGTACTTGTTATTAACTGCGGCAGTTCCTCTGTTAAATACAACCTTATCAACACCGAGAATGAAACGGATGTCTGTAAAGGGATCGTAGAGCGAATTGGAGCCGTCACATCGATTGTGAAGCATGAACCCGCTGAGGGAAGCCATCGTAAAGAGACAAAAGTCATTAGCAGCCATACTGAGGCTCTGCAGGAAATCCTTGATTATTTAATGAGTCCTGATAACAAGATTATCTCTTCAGCTTCTGATATAAAAGCCGTAGGCCATCGGGTTGTTCACGGCGGCGAAAAATTTAAGGATGCGGTATTGATTGATGATGAAGTCAAAGAAGCTATTCAACAAGCATTTGATCTTGCACCCCTTCATAATCCGCCTAACCTCAAAGGGATAGCGGCAGCTGAAGATCGATTGCCGGACATCCCTCAGGTCGCCGTTTTTGATACCGCTTTTCACCACTCGATTCCACCGCATGCTTATCTTTATGGGATACCTAACCGGCTCTACAGACGACATAAAATCCGTAAGTATGGGTTCCATGGAACTTCTCACTATTTTGTAAGCCGTCAGTATTACAAGCTGACTGATAAACCAAAAACTGAAACACGGGTCATCTCTTGTCATCTCGGAAACGGTGCATCCATTGCAGCCATCAAAGGGGGGGATTCAATCGATACATCCATGGGGTTTACCCCGCTGTCCGGAATGGTGATGGGAACCCGAAGCGGAGATCTGGATCCATCAATTCTCTTCTACATCATCGAAAAAGAGGAGATACAACTGAATAGCCTTCACGCGATGCTAAATCGGCATAGCGGACTTTTAGGGCTAAGCGGTTATGCCAGTGATATGCGGGATTTGATTGCGGAAGCAAGCAATGGCGATCGGCGATGTCAGCAGGCCATTGATGTTTTTTGCTACGACATCAAAAAATATGTTGGAAGCTATATCGGTGTGATGAATGGATGTGATGCTATTCTATTTACTGCCGGTATCGGTGAGAACTCCTCTCTCATCAGAAAAAAAGCGCTGGCGGATATGGAAAATCTAGGGATTGTGATCGATGAGATAAAAAATGAAAATGTACAGCCCGGCGAAATCACTAAGATCAGCACCGACTCATCAGCCGTTGACATCTATGTGGTTCCCACTAACGAAGAGTTAGTAATCGCCATTGATGCAGCAAAAATTGCCTCTGCAAGCGGTCAGACTCCATGGCTTTAATCTAACAAAAAACCCCTGCCCGAAACTCGAGAGGGGTTTAAAATAATTCAGTAAACAGATCGAAAGGAGTGTTTATTGATCCTCAATTTCAAAATCTTCCTGTTGAGGAACCGCTGATTCTGTTTCAGATGGAATGGTAAAATCAGACTGTTCAATAGGATCACCAAATCCTGACTGTTGCTGGATGGTGCTCTCCGCTGCGCCTCCACGATCGATAGCAAAATTAGCCAATACGCTCAGGCTTAAAAATAGTGCTGCCAAAATTGATGTCATTTTAGAGAGCAGGTCCGCTGTTCGCCGCGCTCCCATAGAAGCTCCGCCCGCCATACCTGCTGCGAGTCCGCCGGATAAACCCTCTTTCTGTCCCGGTTGAAGAAGAATAACTACGATCAATAAAAAGCAGATCAATGTGATCAGTGAAATAATAATTCCGTATAACATAAATATCTTTTTTCAGTTTAATGCTAAGAGAGTAAAAATATCACTATTTCAGCTTTTAACAAAGCATTAATAAAAGAACGTTTGGAAATGAATTTATTGCACTCCTTCAGCATCTTGATGTGGCTACTTTCCTTATTACACCGTCATCCTGATGCAGGTGTCTG
>DEMS01000018.1:0-522 GCA_002359315.1 Bacteroidetes bacterium UBA2664
GGTTCAAATCCTGTCTCCCCGACTTTTAATGTATGATTGTTCTTTATTTTGATGTAGTGTAACACGGATTTTGCGCCCGTAGCTCAACTGGATAGAGCAACTGCCTTCTAAGCAGTAGGTTTCAGGTTCAAGTCCTGACGGGCGTACTATCGAATGTTTTTATTCGGAATTCAATCCACTCGTTGGATCTTTATTGAATAGTATCTCACAGGCTTTGGCCTTGCGAAGCAGTGCTTCGCGGTTCAAGTCCTGACGGGCTACTGAATTGTTATAAAAGTTTCGATTAGGCGACATGGCCGAGTGGTTAGGCAGAGGTCTGCAAAACCTCGTACAGCGGTTCGAATCCGCTTGTCGCCTCTTTTATTGATTTACTGTTATACGATTGTTTTTAATAACAAGCCGCGTTCGTCTAGGGGTCTAGGACGCCGCCCTTTCACGGCGGTAGCACGGGTTCAAATCCCGTACGCGGTACAAAAGTACAACGTTTGTTTTCTATTCGGAAAACGGTTCACTTGTTGGGCC
>DEMS01000018.1:787-55166 GCA_002359315.1 Bacteroidetes bacterium UBA2664
AATCCCGTACGCGGTACAAAAGTTTAAATGGAGCCCGTAGCTCAGTCGGTTAGAGCGCCAGGTTGTGGCCCTGGAGGCCGTGGGTTCAATTCCCATCGGGCTCCCATTTATTAGTTCAGACTATTCGTCATTAGTCATTAGAATTCATTTCTGTTTTATCAAGATTTGGCAAAATGTAATATAAATGCCGCGTTCGTCTAGGGGTCTAGGACGCCGCCCTTTCACGGCGGTAGCACGGGTTCAAATCCCGTACGCGGTACTTTTATCGATTTGCTTCTATTTGGAGTACACTTCACTTGCTGGATCTTTTTTTTGAATTGTAACTCACAGGCTTTGGTCTTGCGAAGCAGTGCTTCGCGGTTCAAATCCCGTACGCGGTACCAACTCTTAGCTGATTAAATTTCATTCAATTTTCTCATTGTCTTCATCTTCACCCGGCTCACTCTTCGCATTCCGGAACTCTTTAACAGATTGTCCGATTGTCCGGGCTATTCCGGGTATGCGTTTCGCTCCAAAAAAAAGAAGGATAATCAGAACAATCAATGTCCATTCAATAATACCAAGTGATCCCATACAATTACCTAACCCTGTTTTTATTGATTCATTTATCAGAGAATTTCTGATGGTTTAATACTTTCTCAGTAACATTATTCTCTTCTAAATTTTCATTTTTTAATGCTTTTCGTCGCCACCAATTTGCCAATGTTGATCCTGAAATATTCATCCATGGGCCAAAAACGGCTGGAGCCAAACCCACGGTAGCAATCTTACCCATTTCAGCGGCAAGTCCGGAAGCCATCCCACCATTCTGCATTCCCACTTCCAGTGCAATAGTCCGACAGGAATTTTCGTCCATTCCCATCAGTCGTCCACCCCAATATCCAAACAGATAGCCTAATGCATTATGAATAATAGCAGCCAAAATCAGCAATAATCCAATGGATACAAGTGAATCCCTGCCCGCAGCAGTAATTACAGTTATAATTACGGCAATACCAACCATCGAAATAACCGGCATTATATCATCCAGCCATTTTAATTTCCCATGCAAAAAGTGATTAAATATGAGCCCGAGGACAATGGGAAAAATAATCATATTCAAAATGCTCATCATCATTGCAATAGCATCGATTGGAACAAATTGGCCTGCGAGTAACTCCATCAATAGTGGTGTCATAAATGGTGATATCATTGTAGCAACTGCAGTAAGCGTGATTGACAATGCTAAATCCGATTCTGCAATAAATGCCATTACATTTGAAGCAACACCACCGGGACAAGAACCAATTAGAACAATACCTGCTGCAATTTCGGCAGTAAATCCAAATGATAAAGCAATACTGATACCAACGATTGGCATGATAGTAAACTGACATAAAATTCCAACTAATACACCTTTTGGCCTTTTCATTACACCGGTGAAATCCTTCAGACTCAGCTGTGTACCCATCCCAAACATAATAAGCTGAATCAAGGGTACAATGAATATCGCGGTATTAATTCCGCCCACATTTGTCACTAGTTCGGGATAAAACATCGCAAAAGATACCGACGCAAAGATCCAGATAGAGAAAGCAAAGGATTTGAATAGCGTATTAGTTCCTCTTACACCCAACGCCAGAAACACAAACATGGCAATAATAAGAGGCCCATAGACAGAAGCACTATAGCCAACCAATAGAAAAATAACTGCAAATAGTAAACAGAGTAAGCTTAAACTTAATAATGATTTATAGAAAATATTCATAACTAACTCCACAGACGATCCCATGACCGGATCTCATTCCATTCCGGAGTTGGCTCGAAAAACCCGGCTCCTTCAATCAGGCTATCCTTCACAACATCCATATTCAGATCAACTCCCAATCCCGGTTTTTCAGGTACCGTAGCGTAACCCTGATCAAATATCATTTTGGGATCACCATCATACATATCATACCAGCGTTGCAGCCCAACAGAATGGTGCTCCAGTGTGTTAAAATTTTGTGTAGCTGCTGCGATATGTACCGAAGCTAAAAATCCAATGGGTGATCCTGCAAAGTGCAGGTTCATAGATATTCCGGCATTTTGCGCATAATCTCCGATTTTTTTGGTACCTATAATACCGGATGAACCAGGATCAGGATGGATAAGGTCAACTGCTCTCTTATCAATCAGTGGCTTACAACCTTCCCATGTACCGATATCTTCACCTGTTTGAGTGGGTGTTGTGGTTGCGTCAGTAACCTGTTTCCAGAGGTCAGTCCATTTCCAGGCCAATATATCTTCTGCATAGGCAATAGTATAAGGTTCTAGCATACGGCAAATTTTAATCGCTTCATTAACTCCGAAATGACCAAAATGATCAATGCCCAATGAGATATCATAACCAACATACTCACGCATCACTTTAACATACTCTTCCATCAGCTCAAGCCCTTTTTCAGTGATTTGAATTCGAGTAAAAGGGTGATCTATCTGTCCATATTGCCCGGGTGTGCTCGAATACTGGCTTTGAAGTCTGTGTTCCCCAAATGGTGCATGTGATTTTGAATTTACAAGTGTGCCCTCAGTTCGTGAAAGCAGTTCAATTCCAATATCCATTTTTAAGGCAGTATATCCGGCATCCACACGAGTTTCTTTCATACGGCGTGCAAATACATGCGGATTCGTAGCTCCTGCTGTATCAGCATATAATTGAATTTTATCACGATATTTCCCACCAAGCATCTGATAAACGGGCACTCCATAAACTTTACCGACAATGTCCCAAAGGGCCATTTCAACACCTGAAACGCCGCCGCCCTGACGCCCCTCTCCTCTGAATTGTTCAATTTCTCTTAATATTTTTTCTACATTACAAGGATTCTTACCTAATATCCGGCTTTTAAGCATCAATGCGTATTCTTTAGCCCCGCCATCCCTTACTTCACCCCAGCCGGATATACCCTGGTTTGTATCTATGCGAATAATAGGAACCCTAAAAGGTATGCCCGTTACTTCAGCTATTCTCATATCGGTAATCTCTAATTCAGATGGTGAAGAGTACCTATTCACTTTTGAACTTATATGTTCAACTTGTTCTTCTATCGGGGCCATGGCCATTGTTCCCAAACTTAACCCAGCCAAACCGGCTGTTTTAATAAAACTTCTGCGGCCATTGTCAGATTTTTTTTTATTCATAATGAGTATATTTATTCATTTGAGATATTTACATGATCAAAAAGTAATGATATTTGGAAATATTGGTCTTTATAATAATGTGTACTATTTGCTGAATTTTTGTTAATCAATCCACTCCCGCCAATTGCGTGACTTTATTTCCACTAGCTTGTCTAATGTTTCATATCCTACACCATTTTCTTCATTCAGTCTTGTACGGTTATTTTCTACCCAATTATAAAAATCTTCATTTATTGCATCAGTCCACTCTGTCCCATAGGTTTGATTGAGAGTGTACACTCCCTCCCTTATTCGCTGAATCCTGAAGATATCTGTCAACCGGGTTACTTCAGAATCTACAACAACATTTTCAGCCAGATGAGGTGGTATAAAAAGTACCCCTGTTTCCACAGCTAACACTACATCTCCAGGTAAAACCACAGCCTCACCAATGCGGGTAACACCGTTAATGCTAATCAAAGTCATTTCACGAATGAATGATGGATGCCACCCTTTTACCCATGCATTGAACCCATCGATCTGTCTCAGTCCGTCGAGATCGCGAGCCGAACCATAAAATATCGCACCGTTACCCGAATTACTATATATGGCCTGACCCAGATTATTACCAATGAGTGTTCCATCTTTTATCTTCCCAAAGCCATCTGCTACATAAACATCACCCTGTTCTAACATATAAATGGGATATTGATTCATGCCGCCGCCAAGCCCAAGGCCTCTGCCAATCTCATGCATTCGGTCAGACAGCTCCGGACTATCCGGAACAAAGGTAGCAGTTAATGCCCTTCCTACCAGGATCCGGTCGGGATTCATAATCTCCCAGTCCCCTTCAAATTTATTATGATATCCTGCAGCTTGAATGGTGCCCCAGGCTTCTTCCAGACCTACATATTTCATACGTTCAAGAATTTCATCTGAAACTATGGGTCTACCGTATTGATCGCGTTCGCCTTCCCATTCCTGGGTATAGAATTCTACTTGTTCTGCCGGTACCAATTGAGCTTGAGCCAGGCTATTTTCGGCAACAATTACGTACGTGAACATAAAAACAGTTAATAAAAATATAATTCTGATGTGTTGACAAGCCATAATTTTTTAGTTTTAAATGGTTAGTATTCAGTTTCATAAAACAGATGTTAAGGTTGATTCACTAATAACGGTACGAACAATGATGAAAAGAGAAATTGATCTTTAAATATCTCATTCTTAATACCGTTTTCGCTCATCTTGCTGTCCGGGAGATGGACGTCGGAATTTTACATCTGTGGCACCATTCTCTTCAAAAATATCAAACATCCGGTTCCGCATTCGGTTTACACGGTCCCGGTGTTCAGGCATATCCACCAAATTCACCATTTCAAAGGGATCGGTTTTTAAGTCATATAATTCATTTTTATCCCATACACCATGGTAGTAGATATATTTATACCGGTCGTCGCGAATTGCATAGGTGGTTGGAGTGTGAGGAAAAGAGTTTTCCCAGAAATATTGATAGACGAATTCTTCTCTCCAATTGTCAATCGATTCACCGGCTAACAGTGGCACGAATGAAATTCCATCTATAATATGATTCTGTGGCATCGAACCCCCTGCAAGATCCAGTATCGTCGGTGTTATATCGATGTTCAATACATTTTCTTCAATCACCCTGCCTGGTTCAATAAATCCAGGTGACCAAGCCAGCATCGGAACCCGCATTGACTCTTCGTAAGCCTGTCTTTTATCAATCAAACCGTGTTCTCCCAGCATAAAACCGTTATCACCCATATAGATCACAAGCGTTTCGTCGGCGAGACCTTTTTCTTCCAGAAAATTCAATACACGCTCAATACTCTCATCAACAGCCATCAGGGATTCACTGTAACGTACAATGATCTCATCCAAACTTTGGGGATGGTCATCCCTGCCGTGATACATATGCTCGACTCCATGCCAACTGTATCGCTGTTCGTATACCCAATTGGGTTTCCCCTCATAATTCCGGTCAATATTTTTCATCGATTGTGGTTTTACAATACGCGCATCTGCATACATCCCCTCGTGACGTTTTGCCGGATCAAATTCGGCATGAACGGCTTTATGAGAAAGGTAGGCAAAAAACGGCTGGCTGGTGTCAATACTATCCAGCCACTCCAATGTGTAATCAGTCATTAAATCAGTGATATAACCCTCATATTGCTGCCGCTGGCCATCTATATTCAATGTTGGGTTGAAGTAAACACCCTGACCCGGAAAACTGACCCATCGATCAAATCCCGGTTTAGGGTTATCATGGTCGTGGCCAATATGCCATTTACCAAAGTATCCGGTTTGATAACCCGCTTTCTGCAGTGCCTCAGAAAACAGTGGTATACCTTCAGGCATCATATTATTATTATCAACTACCCCGTGGCGAAACGGATACTGACCGGTGAGTATGGATGCCCGGCTCGGTGAGCATAACGAAGTGCTGACAAATGCATTTGCCAGATGTGCACCCTCTTCAGCCATACGATCCATTGCCGGGGTCTTGAGAAAATCCGGGCTGTTGGGATGAAAACCCATATAGTCATACCTGTGGTCATCTGCCAGGATAAAAATCACATTTTTAGGTTGAGAAAATGCAGTTGAAGCTCCCAACAGAAACAAAACTGCACAGGTTAATACCGTTTGAATTGTATCACGCATATATTATTGGCCAAGTTATGGTTTCATTCATCAAGTCGTTTGTATTTTAATCTAGTCATCATCAAATTATTCGTGAAATCAAATCTCATTTTTATAGCACCTCAATTTTTCAGGAAACCGGATACATGCCATGAATACCATCAATAATTTATTGGCTTCACAAAAACATCAGAGAACTCTCAGTTCACCACTCAAAAAATTTTGCCTTATGTTCTTCAGCAAACCTGATTAATTCATTCGCAATCTCGGGGTAATCGGCAATCACATTTACCTTTTCGTAGGGATCATGAATCATATCAAACAATGAAAGTTCGATTTCATCCTGCTGATAGATCCCCGGAATCCCATCTCTACCCCCTACCGGACTGGTTCTGTAGCTATGAGGAACATGTAATTTCCACTTACCGTCACCACTCATCACTCCCTGAAATTCCGTCCCGTTTGTGAATGAATAATATTTTTGAGGACTTTTAGCCCCTGACTCCCCTATCATCACATCCCAAACATCCTTACCGTCAATTTCGTACTCAGGTAAAGCTGCACCGGTTAACATTGCAAGGGTAGGCATGATATCGATAGAGTAAAATGCATTATGTGACACAGAATTTTTTTCCAATTTATCAGGATAGGATATAATAAGCGGTGATCGGATTCCCCCATCAAACGAAGTCCCTTTCCCTTCCCGATAAGGTGTTTGTCCGGAATGATTGGCATAGGATAACCATGGGCCATTATCTGACGTAAAAAGGATGATTGTATTATCTCTTACATCATTTTCCTCTAGAGCATTTATAATTTCTCCCACCGACCAGTCTATCTCCATCATCACATCACCATAAAGGCCAACTCCAGATTTTCCTTCAAACTTATCGCTAACAAACAACGGTACATGCGGCTGTGGATGAGGCACATACAGAAAGAATGGTTCTCCACTGTTTCGGTTAATAAAATCTACTGACTCTTCAGTAAACCAGGTGGTGAATTGTTTCTGATGTTCTGCTGTAACAGAATCTATTAATACTTCAGCGTTTTTCCAGTAGTGCATCGGGAACTGTCCCCAGTACTCCGGGTTTTCAGGGTGTCCGGCCCACATATCATTTGAATACATAATCCCTGCAGACTCGTCAAAACCTCGCTCAGGTGGACGAGTTTCCGGATGGTCTCCCATGTGCCACTTGCCAAAAAAACCTGTGGTATACCCAACTTTTTGTAGCATTTCTCCCATCGTCACAAATTCAGGGTCAAGCCCACGTTGCCCAGGGGCGTGTGCTCCAAAAAGCCCGTTACGCTCAGGATAAGTGCCCGTCATCAAGGCTGCCCGCGATGCCGAACATATTGCCTGCGGCACATAAAAATTCATAAATGTACGTCCTTCCGCAGCCAGTTTCTGCACGTTTGGGGTGGGATAACGGGTTTCAGAAAAAGGTTTGAAATCGGCATAACCGGCATCATCTAAAAAAATTAGAACTATGTTGGGTCGCGGGGTTCCAGTGTCTGATATTGCCTGGTCAGAGGATGAACTGCACCCCATCAAATACAAGAAGAATGCCAGAATTAATGTTGCTGAGCTAACAGATTTCATCATAAAAAACGAATTCATTATTTAATTTTTCAATCCAGAAACAGTTGGTCTAACCATTTCGAATAAATTGGTGAATTTCCGATTCCCATTTAGCAGACATAATCAATGGAGAAATATCCTTCGAAATTCTGGATTTTATACCCTGTAAATCAGCTGCTCACCAATTAAACCCCCTCTTAAAACCTGCTATGATTTACACCTGTTTATACACCCAAAGTTTTCAGTAATTTTAATCCATCATCATCATTATATAAAAAATTGATCAAACCTTCTGATTAACCATGGTTAATTTGTTTCCTTTCTTATATGTCGGATATCTTCGACACGATGCATATAGCAATCACTCCAGCCTGATATGTTCCACATATTCAAAGTGAATGATGTTGTGAAATCAAGTTTGATGATCCAATTTTGATTTACTTATTGACATATCCCTTATTGTTTCATATTGTAACAATAGATGTAATCTGCTTTTTAGTAGTAAGTCATTGGATTGCCTTTGATAGCACATAATTTAAACTAGAAATTCTGATGCCCGCCTTATGAAAATAATAAAATGCTTTAAAATCCTCCTTTTACTCGTTGGCCTTTTCGGGTTATCTTCAAACCCGGCACTTTCTCAATTTCAACAGGACCCGGTTATATCGCCGGAATTCAAAGAAGACGGCTCAGTAACTTTTCGAATCATGGCGCCTACCGCCGATTCCGTTAAAATCAGCGGGAACTGGATGGCGGGCTGGGGCTCTTCCGAAAAATTAACAAAAGGAACAGAAGGCCTTTGGGAATTAAATATCTCAGACTTAAATCCGGACTACTATAATTACACATACAGCGTAGACGGTGTTCGAACTATCGACCCTCATAATCCCTGGGTTATTCGCGATGTCAGAAATACATTCAGTGCTTTTATTCTGCCGGGAGAAAATAGTGAAATTATTCAGCTCAGTGATCAAAAGAATGGGACGGTTCAAGAGATATGGTATCCATCACCAACACTGAATATGGATCAAAGACGCATGAAAGTTTATTTACCACCAAATTACAACGATAGCAATGAAGAATATCCTGTTCTCTATCTTCTTCACGGTGGCGGAGGTGATGAAAGTGCATGGACCGAACTCGGCCTCGCTAACCGCATTATGGATAATCTGATACATTCCGGTGATACTAAACCGATGATTGTAGTAATGACCAATGGTAACCCCAACCAGGAATCAACATGGCATGTGGCTCCCGGCCATAAACCGGTACGAGAATCGGATTCACAAAACCCGATGGCAACGATGCGCTTTGAGGAAAGTCTTGTTTCAGACGTAATTCCATTTGTTGAATCCAATTACCGTGTAAAAACCGGAAAGGAAAATCGTGCAGTGACCGGCCTTTCAATGGGCGGTTGGCAAACACAAAAACTGGCTTTGAATTATCCTGAAATGTTTAACTACTACGGTGTGATGAGTATGGGAATAATCCGTGAATCGCAGTTTGCCATGAATGCACAGACTCATCTCGAACTTACCAATCAGAATATTGACAACCTTAAAGAAAGCGGTTACGAGCTATACTGGATTGCCTGTGGAACGGATGACTTTCTTTTCGACAGTGTTATTCACATGAGAGAAGTTCTAGACGGACACGATTTTGATTACGTCTATCGGGAAACAGGCGGTGGTCATACATGGGATCGCTGGAGACTATACCTGTCAGAATTTGCACCGATGTTATTTCAATAGTATTGGGTTAGATAATATAATTCAAGTTTGTCAGCCAATCGCTCTGAAGCCCGGAATACGCAGCCTGCAGCTGCGGCTTCCTGGTTTTCAAATTCATCAACAAACCGGCGGATATCATTTTTGATATCATCTGTTATCAGGCTTTCATCCAGGGTTTCAATCAGATTTACAGCCCTGAATTTTACATAATCATCCGGATCAGATAGAGCACTATGACCGTTTAAATTCAAGAAATTGAAGTTTTTTTACCTATTCTTGATAGTGACATATATTTTTCTAAAAATTTATTTGTCGTTTTTTTGAACGATTCATCAGCCATTATCTTTTTATCTATCATAGGGTTAACAAAATAAAGAGATTATGGCTGAACCACTGAACATCACACAAAAACTTATACAGTCCCATCTGGTTGATGGTGAAATGAAGACCGGTTCGGAGATTGGCATTCGGATCGACCAAACGCTCACCCAAGATGCAACCGGTACACTGGTGATGCTCGAGCTCGAAGCAATGGGCCTCGACAAAGCAAAAACTGAACTATCATGCCAATATGTGGATCATAACCTTTTGCAAACAGATCATAAAAATCCGGATGATCATCTGTTTTTGAAGTCTGCAGCCGAGCGATTTGGTTTATGGTTCAGCAGGCCCGGTAATGGGGTTAGTCACCCGGTACATACTGAACATTTAGCAATACCGGGGAAAACATTGGCTGGATCTGACAGCCACACTCCTGCTTCAGGTGCAATGGGAATGTTTGCATTAGGTGCCGGCGGACTCGACGTTGCGTTTGCAATTGCCGGTGAACCTATGTACCTGAAAATGCCTAAGGTGATGGGTGTGAAAGTAACCGGCAAGTTGAATGATTGGGTGAGCGCAAAAGATGTAGTATTGGAAATGTTGAGGCGTTATGATGTAAAAGGAGCTAAAGACTATGTAATTGAGTACTATGGACCCGGTCTTGGACAGCTCAGTGCTATGGATCGACATGTTATTGCTAATATGGGGACTGAAATGGGTGCTACGACTACTGTTTTTCCTTCAGATGAGATCGTGAGAGATTTTATGGCTCAAAATCATCGGGAGGATGAGTGGATTGAAATTAAAGCGGATGATGGTGCTACTTATGACAAGTATGATGAGATTGATTTAGGCAGTATCGAACCCATGATCGCTTTGCCAAGCAGCCCGGGAAATGTAGTCAGTGTGCGGGAAGTTGCAGGAAAAGAGATCTACCAGTCATATATAGGTTCATCAGCGAATCCCGGTTACAGAGATTTTTGGATCACTTCTGAGATAGTTAAAGGACGCAGAGTTCATGACTCTGTCAGCTTTGATATCAATCCTACGTCAAGGCAAATCATTGAGAACATGGTGAAAAATGGAGTGATGCTTCACCTCATTCAATCCGGAGCCAGAATACATCAGGCAGGCTGTAACGGTTGCATTGGAATGGGTCAGGCCCCCGCAAGTGGCAGAAACAGTTTAAGGACGGTACCTCGTAACTTTCCGGACAGATCAGGCACGCGAGAAGACTCCGTTTTCTTATGCAGCCCAGAAACCGCTGCTGCCTCTGCATTAACCGGTAAAATCACCGATCCCAGAGATCTAAAGGAATTTTTTGGAATTGATTATCCTGTATTTACTGAACCCTCTGAGTATATAGTGAATAAGGAGATGCTTCTGCCTCCACAAGAAAACGGCTCAAAAACTGAACTGATAAAAGGACCCAATATTTCATCATTTCCGGATTTTGAAAAAATTAAAGATATAGAAGTACCGGTATTGCTGAAAATGGACGATAATATATCAACAGATGGAATCCTGAAAGCCGGTGCAGAAGTGTTGCCATTTCGGAGCAATATCCCTGAAATCAGTAAGTTCGCTTATATTGTTATTGATGAGACTTTTTATGACCGGGCAATTGATGCACAGAAAAAACACGGTGGTCATATCGTGATAGCTGGTAATAACTACGCTCAAGGGTCTAGCAGAGAACATGCGGCTATAGCCCCAAGATATCTGGGACAAAAGGCAGTCATTGCTAAAAGTTATGCTCGCATAGGGTGGCAAAATCTTGCTAATTTCGGAATTGCCCCGCTTGAATTTATAAATAATGCAGATTACAACAATATTGACCTGAACGATATACTTAAAATTGATGAGCTCAACCTGCAACTTAAAAGAGGGATGGAAGTTACCGTCACAAATGTCACAAAAGGGATAACCTTCAAAACAAAACACAGTTTGAGTGGAAGACAATTACAATCACTGCTTGATGGCGGCATGATTAATTCATTTAAAAAAAAGAATTAAATCGGTTTTTAGTAGTTTAATTCAGGTAAAATTATCGCTAACTCTTCATTCATCTTTTTAGAAGCAATACCGGCTCAAAATATCCGATTTATCTGAATGTGTGTTATCTTTGGCCTGATAACAAATTTAATATACACTGTATTATGTTTTCAACAACATGCCACTATGCACTTCAAGCAATGCTCTACATTGCTTTTCATCACTCTGATGATCATAATATTGAATTAAAAATTGTTGCCGAAAAACAAAAGATTCCAAAACATTTCTTGAGTAAAATTTTGCAAATGATGGTGAAGCATAAGCTCTTGACATCTATGAAAGGCCCAACCGGTGGATTTCGATTAAATCGAGACCCAGAAGAAATTTATTTGATTGAAATTGTAGAAGCTACGGACGGACTCGAAGTGTTCAACCAGTGTGGAATCGGGTTTAAGAAATGC
Source organism: Bacteroidetes bacterium UBA2664 (assembly GCA_002359315.1). Classification (GTDB taxonomy): domain Bacteria; phylum Bacteroidota; class Rhodothermia; order Balneolales; family Balneolaceae; genus Rhodohalobacter. Next base: position 12,685 of record DEMS01000018.1, read on the forward strand.
AATGATGATAAACCTTGTCCCATTCATAACGATTTTAAAAAAATTCGAGGCCAGGTGAAAAATCTTTTTGAGACAACCTCTTTAAAACAGATGGTCGATGACGTTCAAAATGGAAAAAGCATCATTGGCCTGGAATCCTCATTGGATTAATCTATTTCTCTTTATAGCATAGAAAACCATATTTGGAAAGAGAATATTATCGACTCCGGTTGTGGTGCAATTCAATATCATTTTCTTTCAATACTCAAAATTGATAAGTGAGTCGTTACCCTCATCTCTCTGAAAAGATGAATAGCAGTTTTAACTATTTTTTTCAGGTCTGTTTGACCCTCAATTTGCAGCTTTGCCCAGTCTATGTCAGAACAAAAATTGGTCGTTCTATTCTGTTAAAATTTTTTTGAAATTTTTTTTCTCACGTTCAATGATAGCTACTTATTGGCTATCAATTGTTTCAATATAATTATCTCAAAAAAACCTTGGAAAAACATAATTTACACATATTGACTCCCTTTAAAATTCGATGTTAATTACAGTAGAGTCATGAGCGACCTAACAGAAGTTTGTGATTCAGGTCAGTGAAAGTTGACAAAGATAGTTCCCGGGTGTAAAAGCTTTGGGTCGCTGTTGCAAAACAGAAAAAATCTGCGACATCATGAACTGATACCGAAGCCTTTTTCTCAGGAACAAGAGCTCTCGGCCCGGGTGGAAGATACTACGGTTGACACCATCTTGTAAACCGAAGGACGCACAACAAATGCTGAATTCAGTAGCCGAAGACTCCCTGAGGGAAAGGTTTTTTTTGCTCTTTAATCTAAGGTATAAATTAATAAAGCAGGGATTACTCCCCGCCTTACCACTTATAAATCTCTGCTCCTCTAAATAAATTCAGTAACACCGGGCATGGCTACACTCAAAGAACTGATAGGTATAACATCATCCCATTCGTGAATTTCAGGCCCTAACGACTCTGTAGAGTTTAATGCTTGTTCCCATGTGATTTCTCTACCGGTGTAAGCTGCCATTCTTCCCATTATTGCGAGCATTGTACTGGTCGTGATAAACTCCCCGTCATTGATGGGTCTGCCCTGCCGAATTGAGGCAAACAATTCATCGTGTTGAGTTTGGTACATCTGGTTCTCTTCGCCATCATAAATCCACTCTCTGCGAGCACGAATGATATGCTCACCGGAAGCCGGAGCGACGCCTATTCCATCTGTACCGATTATTTCAGCCATATAGCTATTTTCACAATTTGGCTGCTGGCGACTAAAGTGAAATCCTTTTGCACCATTTGCATACTGATATGTAATTGCAAAATGATCATAGATATTGCCATATATATCTTCCGTTCGAACTTGTCTGCCTCCCGTTCCTACAGCACTTATCGGATATTGATCCCCCATTGCCCACTGCATAAAATCGATACTATGCACGGCCTGTTCAACGATATGGTCTCCTGATAACCAGTTATAATAAATCCAGTTTCTAACCTGATGCTGAGCTTCTGTCCAATTCTGATTTGACTCTATTACCCTGGCTGCACCGGTATTATAAGTATTGTAAATGGATCTGATTTCACCAACAGCACCATCCAAAATTCTATCATAAAAAGCTCGTTTTGGATATTCATATCTCCAGCAAAGTCCGCCAACAATGGACAGATTTGCTTCCTTTGCTTTACGAACAGTTTCATAAACACGTCTGGCTCCCGGGGCGTCCACTGCGACCGGTTTTTCACAAAATATATGTAATCCGGCATCGACAGCTGCTTCCAAATGCTTTGGCCTGAATCTGGAAGGCCCGGCCAACAATACGACATCAATTCCTGAATCGATCACTTTTTGATAAGCATCAAATCCAATAAAAATATTTTCTTCAGGCACATTTACTTTGTCGCCGTGTCGCATGGAAAGTAAATTTAGAGACTCCGTAGGTTTGTCTTCAAAAATATCTGCGACTGCAATTAATTCTACATTGGGATCTGCACTCAGTGCCTGATTCGCAGCGCCGGTACCACGACCGCCACATCCAATCAGTCCTACCTTTAGTTTAACATCCGGACTTACAGGTGTCCCAGCAGCAAGAGGTGCTCCTGTTGAGCAAGCATTTAATGTTAACATTCCACCGGCAGCGGCTAAACCGGTCACTTTTAAAAATTCTCGTCGATTTTTGATCTCCATGGAAGTCTTAGATTAATTTTATGGTAGACTGTTGATGCTATATACACGTAATGTAATACTCTTGTGTAATTTATTTGAAAAAAAATATAAATATCTCACAAACAGGTAAAGTTTAAATTCTTTTTGCAATTGAAAATATACCATTCCCGGTTTTTTTCTTGCTTAACAGATCTGCAAAGTTTAGCAGTAATGTTATGGGTAGTATCACTGGATAATAAAAAGCCAAAGGTATCAATCCCCAAAGCTTAATTTTATTCAGTACTAACATGGGCCATTTTATCGATATTTTCCATGCTCTCCTCCCCCATTTCCCATATGTATATTGAGTGAGTTCGGGCAGCAGATCGGCAATCATCATCTTCTCCTCAATTTCTTTTTTAGAATAACCGGTACGTGCATGTTCGCCAACAAATGTCTCATCGTCATCTCCATCCTCTTCCGAGAGATGTGACGGTGAATGCATTAAGAAGTAGCCGCCCTTTTTTAATAAACTGCTCAGATTTTGTATGACCTTCTGATCATCCTCTATATGTTCTAAAACATCAATACAAATGATTAAATCAAACTTCTTTTCCAAATTAAGATTGAGCAGATCTCCCAGCTTAAAATCAATCCTCTCTTTTTCAATTTCTTTTAGGAAGAATCTTTTATTGTCTTCTAAATAACTCTCTTTTACATCGATAGAAGTGATATGAACATTCTCAAAACGCTTAAGAATAAAATGATCATACTGTCCAAACCCACACCCGGCATCCAGCAGATCCCAATTTCCCAAAGAATCCAATACATCTCCTTTTTGAGCAATGATACGTCTCAGATACCAGCTTCTTAAGAATAATAAATTGAGCAAAAAATAGAATATACGACGTAAAGTCCCAGAGTTTCTTACCAGATTTGCGAGGCGGTCTTTGACAGGATCATAAGCAATTTTTGTCATAAACCTGTTTTGTCAGAAATCTCCGGGTTTTGATTTCGAATATGCCATCGATTAATCATTTCACCCAAAAAACCAATAGAAAAGAATTGAACACCCACTAAAATTAAGAGGATCCCTAAAAATAAAAGCGGCCTATTTGCCAGTGGTTGCCCTAAAAATATCTTTAAATATGATAAATAAGTACTTATAAGCCCACCAATAAAAAGAAATAATATACCTAAAGAGCCAAAAAAATGCATTGGTCTTTGTTTGTAACGATTAACAAACAGTAGAGTAATAAGGTCTAAAAATCCATTCAAAAATCTGGAAATGCCAAATTTAGTCTTCCCATGTTTTCTTGGATGATGTTTAACTACCTTCTCTTCAATTTTATCATAACCCTTCCATTTAGCAAGCAGTGGTACATATCGATGCATCTCACCATACAGGTAGATACTGTCGGTCACTTCTTTTCGGTAAGCTTTTAATCCACAATTAAAATCATGTAATTGAATTCCTGTTGTTAAACGGGTAACCGCATTAAAAAATCTGGAGGGTACAGTTTTAGAGATAGGGTCGAATCGTTTCTTTTTCCACCCGCTCACCATATCATTTCCCTGCTCTAACAAATCAATAAGTCCGGGAATCTCATATGGGTCATCTTGAAGGTCTGCATCCATTGTAACTACATATCTACCCATTGAAGCCGTAAAACCGGCTTGTAATGCGTCACTTTTGCCATAATTCCTTCTGAATCGTATCGCTTTTACAAATGAATAATCCCGGCTAAGCTTGGAAAGAATCTCCCATGAACGGTCCATTGAGCCGTCATCAACAAATATAATTTCAAAATCTTTACCTTGTAAGGAATCTGCAATTTTCCCGGCAAGTTCTACGAGTGTATGCTCCTCATTAAACAGAGGGATGACCACACTTATCTCAACTCGGGGAATACCTGCTAAAGTTTTAATATTTTTAATTTTCTCCGGCAAAAGACTGCAAGTTTACTATATTCAATTCAATTTGAGATTTTTGATCATTCTTATTAATACAACGGGAATAATCTTACTACATTTTATTACTCTCAATTACTTTTAATAAAATGAATTCATAAAACAAGGAAATATAATTATTTTCTTGTGATGAATCCTTAAAATAACAGATTTCCAAACAATGAAGAAATTGTATTATTCCATCGGCGAAGTGAGTGATATTACAAGCGTAGAGCCTCATGTCCTTAGATATTGGGAAACTATATTCAAACAGCTCTCACCCAGAAAAAATAAAGCCGGAAATCGCACATACCGTGAGCAAGATATTACACTTATATTAAAGTTAAAGGAACTTATTCAAGACAAAAAGTACAGTACTGCCGGAGCTCAAAAATTTATTGAAAAAGAACAAAATTCAGACAACACTGAAAAATCAAGCCCTGATCTTCCATTCGAAACCATTAAGGATCTAAAAGAAATCCGTCTTTTTTTACAATCCCTGAGTGAAAAGCTTTAATTCAGATTCATTGAGAATAGAGAGTCCTTTCCAAACATCTGTTAGCCAAATTGATTATTTTTACGTGATATAAAATCACGATTTCTATGAGCAAAGCCACTACCAGCAACATAACAGTTAAAGATTTACTCGGAACTATGGGTAGCTATTATGAGCTAACCAAACCCGGTATCACGTTCTCAGTGCTGGCAAGTATGCTCATAGGTTTTCTGTTGGCATCAACATCCGGATTAGATATATCACTGATGATGCATGCTCTGTTAGGTACTTATCTAATCGCAGCCGGCACAGCTGCTCATAATATGTTCATTGAACGGGATCTGGATAGTTTGATGAAAAGAACCAGCCGCAGGCCCCTGCCGGCATATCGTATTGAACCCAAACAGAGTTTTATTTTCTCCATCACATTAATTTTTGCGGGGTTGGGTTATTTAATAATGATGGTGAATGTAGTAGCCGGAATCGTCTCATTGGCTACAACAGTGATCTATCTTTTTGCCTATACACCCCTAAAGAGAATATCGGCTCTAAATGTTTTTGTTGGAGCTGTTCCGGGTGCGCTACCGGTCGTAGGAGGCTGGGTGGCTGTCAGTGGAACGCTGTTTGAGCATGGAATGTGGATCCTGTTTGGAATTATTTACTGCTGGCAAATACCGCACGTTGTATCCATTGCATGGGTATGTAAAAATGATTACGAACATGCCGGATTTAAAATGTTGCCTAAAAATGATCCAAAAGGTTATAAAGCTGCACTATGGACTTTATTACCCATTATGATTCTTTTTCCAACAGTTTATAAATTATTTGTAATGGATTTGGTTGGCTGGATTTATCTTGCCGGTTCAATAATCACAACAGCCGGTTTTTTCTACTACGGCCTGAAATTTTCTTTTTATCGAGATGTGGCTAATGCACGATCCTTGATGTTCTCTTCCTTTATTTATCTCCCGCTGATCTGGCTTTTTATATTTGCTGATTGGATTATTCTTTAAAAGACGATCAATCAATCTAATGAAGTGAGTAGTTGAATGATTATTATTCCCTTCAATTTCAGACCAAAATGTATCAAAAATGGCTAAGTTAAAACTGGATCTGCATGAAATTTATAATAAGGGAGGCGTCATCGACCGGGAATTGGAAAGAATTATAGATGAAGCCATTGAAAAAAAGATCAAAACAGTAGAAATCATACCCGGCAAGGGATCCGGACAATTAAAAAAACACGTACTTCGATTTCTGGATCAAAAACATATTAAACAGAAATACCATCGTATTGACAAAGACAGTAAAAACTTCGGCAGACTCTTCGTCTATTTTAAATTTTAATTCGATTTAAAATCACCAGAGTGCCGGGTATTTACCGGGATTTGCCGTATGCATTATTTCGTATATTTTTTCTATGATATCCTCTGCACTGGGTTTCGAGAAATAATCCCCATCCGAACCAAAAGCCGGTCGATGAGCTTTTGCTGTAAGACATGTCGCCTCTGAATCCAGATAATGAAATCCGCCGTCTTCATCTATAACTCTTTGCATCATATAGGCAGTGGCTCCGCCCGGTACATCTTCGTCGATAAATAGAATACGATTCGTTTTTTTAAGTGATTCAAAAATCACACGATTTTTATCGAAGGGCAGCAATGTCCTTACATCAATCAATTCAGCTGAAATGCCCATTTCAAGTAGATTTGGCAGTACAGATCCGACAATGTTCAGGGTAGATCCATAAGAGACCAGAGTGATATCCTCACCCTCTTGTATAATTTCCGGAACGCCTAATGGCACAGTGAATTCACCCAGATTTGAAGGCATTTTCTCCTTTAACCGATAGGCATTCAGTGGTTCGATGATTAATCCGGGATCATCCCCTTGCATTAAGGTATTATAAAATCCTGCTGCTTCAGTTAAATTGCGCGGAACACAAACGTGAATGCCACGAAGTCCATGAACAATCATCCCCATGGGTGATCCGGCATGCCAAATACCTTCCAGTCTATGTCCACGTGTTCTGATAATCAGCGGATATGCCTGTCCGCCTTTGGTTCGATAGCGTAGTGTCGCTACATCATCACTTAATAATTGAAAACAGTATAACAGATAATCCAGATATTGTATTTCTGCTATGGGTCTTAATCCTCGAAGTGATAAACCAATTCCCTGGCCCAAAATGGTTGCCTCGCGAATACCGGTATCACTGACTCGGAGCTCCCCATATTTAATCTGCATGCCTTCAAGGCCCAAATTTACATCACCAAGCTTACCCGCATCCTCTCCAAATATCAATGCGTTGGGATATTTCGAAAACAGTGCATCAAAGTTATTTCTCAGTACAATTCTTCCGTCTACACTCTTTGGATTTGAATCATAAGTCGGTTTGATCTCTTCAATTAGCAGTGGAGATCGATCTGATTCACTATATAGATGAGAATTAAACCGATCCCAATTCAGATCCTGCTGCCTGCGTAACCAGTCCACAAGTGAAATTTTTTCATCTGAGACAACTCCCCTAAGCTCAAATAGAGCTCGTCTCGCAGTAGAGACGACATGTCGTCGAATTGGTTTATTTCGTTTTTGTAGCTGAATACGATATTCACCCAGTTTTTTGATTTCCGGATGCCTCTCCATCACTCTGTCCAAAAGAGATATCACTTCCTCTTTCTCTTTTGTAATTGGACTTTGGAATGTTTCCCAGGCTTTTTTCTGCTCACTTATAATTTCAGCCTTTGCTTCTTGCTCAATCTTTTCCAACTCTTTTGGAGTCGCAATTCCTTCAGAAACTATCCATTTTTTAAATTTTTCAATACAACAATGCTCTTCTTCCCATGCAAGTCGTTCATCGCTTTTATACCGCTCATGTGAGCCGGATGTCGAGTGGCCCAATGGCTGTGTTACTTCTTCAATATGTATCAAAACCGGAACGTGATCTTCCCTTGCAATTGTCGCGGCCTCGTTATAGACCGTGATCATCTCTTCATAGTCCCATGCTTTGGCTGTGAAAATCTCAATACCCGGTTCTTTTTGAGTTTTCTTAAAACCCCTCATTACTTTTGAAATACTCTCTTTGGTCGTTTGATATTTTTTTGAAACTGAAATCCCATATCCGTCATCCCAAACGGAAACAACCATTGGCACCTGTAATACACCGGCAGCATTTAGAGATTCCCAGAATATTCCTTCCGAAGTACTTGCATCCCCAATCGTACCCCACGCGATTTCATTCCCATTGATTGAAAAGTCAGTCCAATCTTTTAGTTCATTGCTGTTCCGATACACCTTCGAGGCTTGAGCGATACCTACCAATCTGGCCATTTGTCCAGCCGTTGGAGAAATGTCAGCAGAACTGTTCTTCATTTTAGTCTGTGATTTCCAACTGCCATCACTTTTCAATAAACGTGATGCAAAATGAGAATTCATTTGGCGACCGGCTGAATTTGGATCCGCTTCTATATCAGGGTTTGCATAAAGTTGGCCAAAAAATTCTGCAACCGTTAATTCGCCAATTGCCATCATAAACGTTTGATCTCTGTAATACCCTGACCGGAAATCTCCGTTCTTAAAAAATTTGGCCATCACAAGCTGCGGAAGTTCTTTACCATCCCCAAATATGCCAAACTTTGCTTTACCTGTAAGTACCTCTTTTCTACCTATCAATGACATCTCTCGACTCATAAAAGCAATTCTGAGATCTTTCAGAACTTCTTTCTTGTATTTAGCTGAGTGCTTTATGCCTTCGGTTTTTTTCATAGATAGCTTATATTCATTATTTACAACAACTTAAATGACAAATAATGGTCTTATATTTACTTTATTATAATAAGGTGTTGGGGGCTATTAACAAAATTCTGAGCCGAATTTTCTTCTCAAAAAAAGTTAATACACGCAGCAGAATTAAATTTAATAGAAATATATTGACTCGCTGAATAATCACACATTTTATTCAGCACTAATAAAGATCCGCCGAGCTTTTCTATTAATCTGAGAAGCCTCCTTTGGTCATATTTATCGGATTCAGAGCATTTTGAAGCTCTTTATCAGACAGGTCTGTCATCTCTTTGGCCACCTCCATCACAGACCTCTCTTCTGAAAAGGCTTTTTTCGCAATTTTTGCGGCTTTGTCATAGCCTATCAATGGATTCAGGGCTGTTACAAGTATAGGATTTTTCCCAACCATGCTCTCTATTCTCTCTTTACGAACAACCAGGCCACTTACTGATTTATCAGCAAAGTTTACAGCGGCATTCGCTAGTAATTCGATAGATTGCAATAGGTTATAAGCCACAACCGGCAACATCACATTGAGTTCAAAGTTTCCGGATTGGCCTCCGATGGTAATGGTTGCATCATTTCCGATTACCTGTGCACATACCATGGTTAAAGACTCTTCAATAACAGGATTTACTTTTCCCGGCATAATTGAAGAGCCGGGTTGAAGTGCCATTAATTCAACTTCACCAATTCCACTATTCGGGCCTGAATTCATCCATCTGAAATCATTTCCTATCTTCATCAGGCTAACCGCTATTGTTTTCAACTGACCTGAAAGCTCAACCGGTGCATCAACGCTCGCTTGTGCTTCAAAATGATTCTCAGCCTCCTTAAATGTACACTCTGTTTCTTTAGAAATAATGGATGCAAATCGTTTTCCAAATTCACTATGTGTATTAATACCGGTACCAACCGCCGTGCCTCCTTGTGGGAGTTCGTACATTCTTTGAAGGGCTGAATTCAATCGATCAATTCCCAGCTCAATCTGTCGGGCGTAACCACTAAATTCCTGTTGAATCGTAATTGGCATCGCATCCATTAAATGTGTGCGGCCGGTTTTTACAACTTCCTTATATTGGTCTCCTTTCTCTGAAAGAGTCTTTTGTAAATGCTTCAGAGCCGGAATCAAATCCCTTTTAACCGAAATAACTGCCGCTACCCGTATAGCCGTTGGAATTACATCATTGGAACTCTGACCAAAATTGACATGATCATTTGGATGAATAGATACATCTGTGGAGGATTTCAACTCATTTGCACGCTTTGCAATAATCTCATTTGCATTCATATTACTGGAAGTACCAGAACCGGTCTGGAATATGTCCAGAACAAAATCTTGATCAAATTTATTCTCAACGATCTCTCTTGACGCTTTTTGAATGGCATCTGAAACGGGCTTTTCAATCAATCCCAACTCCTCATTTGCCTTTGCAGCCGCAAATTTAATATGTCCCAGTGCTGATATAAACGCAGAATTAAATCGAATACCACTTATAGGGAAATTCTCAAATGCACGCTGAGTCTGTGCTGAATAATACGCGTCTTTCGGAACTTTAATTTCTCCCATAGAATCTTTTTCAATACGGAAATCGGCCATTGTGCTATATATTTATATTACTGTTAAACTTAAATAAAATGTTCCAGGATAGTATATTAAGAGAAAATCTATAACTCACCTATCCCCTGTTCAGCTCGCTAAAGATCTCTAATGAGTAGAACATTTTCGGTTGAATTGACTCCTTAAAAGATAACGATTTTGAACCTATTTTTGAAGCAAAGAGGAGCTTATCAATTGAGACTTTTACTGTATACCCGGTAACGTTTATCGATTGTGCCACCCAGTTTTTCAGCGACCCGGATCATTTGAATATTATTTTCCAGGATCCAACCCACTTCAGAGGAATAAATCCCTTTTTTAAGTCCGTTATTTATTGCCTCTCTATGCAATAAAGCGTCTATTCCTCTGCCTTGATACTCAGGTATCACACCCATCAGAGCAGTTCTTACTTTATTTATTTTTTTCCGATTCCATAATATTTTGAATAAACCGGTCAGGAATAACCGGCCATTCATATTTCTAAATATCTGGTTATAATCGGGAAGTGCAATTGAGAAAGCTATTGGCTCTCCGTTTATTTCAGCAATGTGGGCAAAGTCATTATCAACAATTGTTTTTAGATCTGAGGCCAGATGATCAAACTCTTCTTTTGAAAGTGGTATAAATCCCCAATTTTTACTCCATGCACTATTAAAAATCTCTCTAATAATTTTTACTTCTTCTTTTATTTTACGAAGATTTATATTTCTGATACGGATACCGGGCAATCTCTTTTTCACGATATCCATTGCTCTATTGGCCCGATCATGATCAACGCTATCCTGAGTAACCAAATAAGCCAGGAGATCCATCTCCTTATCATAGCCGGCATTTTGAATGATTTTATCGTAATAATCCTTGTGATATGGCATCAAAATAGTCGGGTATTTATCAAATCCTTCCACCAGGATTCCCAGTTCATCCATCATACCCGGATTGGAAGGCCCCATTATTGTATTCATCCCTTTTTCTCGGAGCCAATCCTCTGCTACTTTAAAAAGTAGATCAGCAGTAGATTGTTGTTCAATACATTCAAAAAAGCCAAAAAAACCCGTTTTAGTATTGTGGAATTTATTGTATCTATGATCAATAATTGCGGCTATTCTACCCGCTAATTTATCATTGAATGATACATTAAAGAGTGCAATCTCTGCGTTATTATAGAATGGATTTTTATTCGGATCCAGAAGTTTTTTCTGCTCGGCAAGAAGTGGAGCTACCCAATACTTATCATCCTTATAATGTGAATATGGAAATTCAATAAACGTCTTTTTCTCTTCTTTAGACGCAACATAAGTTATCGTATTTGAATTGGTTTCCACTTTCAGTTCTCTTCAGAGTCAATGAGTGATTGCCCATTTTCATCAATTATACCGTGTTTAATACCAACTTTACGGAAAGCACTTAAAATCATATCCAGATGTTCGTCTGTGTGAGTCGCCATGTAACTGGTTCTGACTAAAGCTTGTCCTTGAGGCACAGCAGGGGGAACGACCGCGTTCACATAAACTCCTTCCTCAAATAGATCTTTCCAAAATTGGAAACAGTCGTACATGTCACCAATAACAACCGGGATAATGGGTGTTTGACTGCTCCATACATTAAACCCAAGATTTCTCAACTCTGATCTCATATAGTTTGAAATCTCTTCCAGACGTTCTAATCTCCAAGGTTCTGCTTGCAATATTTCAAGTGATTTTAAAACGGTTGCAACATTTGCAGGAGGCATACTTGCACTGAAAATATGTGCGGGTGATTTGTGTCTGATAAACTCAATAATTTCTTTATCCCCCACTAAAAAACCACCCAATGATGCAAATGATTTCGAAAATGTTCCACTTATTAAATCTATATCATCCATCAAATCAAATACAGATGCGGAGCCTCTGCCCCCTTCCCCTATCACTCCAATTGCGTGCGCATCGTCCAGGTAGAGTCCTGCACCAAACTCTTTAGCAACCTCTACCAGATCAGGGATTTTGGCGAGTGTTCCTGACATGGAAAAAACACCATCACTTACAATTATTTTCCCTGCATCCGGATCCGCTTTACCCAGCAACATTCGTAAATGATCCACATCATTATGGCGATAGCGGATCGTTTTAGCATTAGAAACCTGAGTTCCAACAACAATACATGCGTGGTTATCTCTATCAGAAAATATCAGATCATTTCTATCAGCTATTACCTGAATAGAGCCTTCATTTGTTTGATAACCGGTGCTAAAAAGAACACAGGCATCTTTCCTCATGAATTCCGCTAATTTATCTTCAAGTTCAAGGTGAAGATCCAGTGTACCGTTTAAATATCTGGATCCTGTGCACCCTGTTCCGTAAAGTTTGATAACTTTTTGAGCAGCTTCAATGGTTCTCGGATCATTCGTGAGTCCCAAATAATTATTGGATCCCGCCATGATGACGTCCCTTCCCTCGATATTGACAGTTGTGCCGTCTGTTGCTTGCAGAGGCTTAAAGTACGGATAGAGACCGAGTTTTTTTATCTCTTCAGCAATTGTAAAGTCGTAAGCTTTTTTAAAAACTTTGCTATATGAAGTCTCCGATTTAGGTTCGGCCATTATTTTCTATTAATTATAGTTCAATTAGCAAATATACCGAGTATAAAGATTCTATCAAATTTTAACGGATCTGTAAATTTATTCATTCACATTTTTCAAAAAAGATATATACTTTTCTACCACGACATTCCAATCAAAAGTATTCGTTACATACTCTCTGGCCTTTTTTGAAAATGCTTCCAGATCATTATTCAGAACCTCATCAATTTTTGTTGCAAATGCCTTTGAATCTCCTGATGTAATCCTAAAACCGTTCACTCCCTGTTCTATTACATCTTTTATTCCTTCCAGATCAGATGCTATTGCAGGCAAACCTGCTCTATTTGCTTCCAGAAGTACGATTCCAAACCCTTCCATATCACCGGGAACCGGAATATTCGGCATGATAAAAAGATCAGCTGCGACATAACAGGTGTTTAAAAGATCTTTTGATAATTTACCTGTCATCACAATCTGGTCTTTTACGGGTGATTTTTCAATTATATTTTGAATGTTATTAAATTCCGGTCCCGATCCAACAATTAAATAAATTACATCTGATTTTACCTTTGGCAAAACTTCTTCTATAAACCAGGCATGTCCTTTTCTTTTCACCTGACGCCCTACTGTCAGTAATATTTTTTTTCCTTTTATATGATTTAAAAATTGTTTTTCAATTAAGTCCTGCGCTTCTTTTTTCCCGGGAAGCTCTCCATTCTTTATGACTTCAAACCCGTTGGGTAAGGCTACACCTTTATCAGGTTTCAACCCTCGTTTTATTGAAGCATTCCGAGTGGCTGATGACACAGAAATGACTCCGTTTAGCTTCCTAAATACATATTTAAGGTACCATTGATAAGGCTTTACCGGTAGTGTTACATCTTGACCGTGATTAATTGTGACCTTAGGTACAGAAACTTTTTTCATCACCGGAAGCACACATGCCGTAACCATAGATGAGAAAAGGATCACATCCGGATTGTACTTCTTTACATCCCGTGGAATTTTCCAAAGTAATGTTACTAGAAAATAGAAGGTTTTAATACCTATAAACTTCCAGGATGAGTTAAGAATGAGGGTTTTTAATTCAATATCTTCTCTTCGGCTTAATGCTTTTGTCATTTGAAGACTGACATTCTGCATTCCGCCCACACTTTTTAACGGTTTATTTTTTGGCGGATGTAGATGTGATACGTAGAGAATTTTCAATTCAATCTAGTTTTTTGATTCTAAAACTTCATTATAATACGACAATAGCTCTTTATTAACTGCAGACCAACTATACTCATCAGCTTTCTCTATAGCTGATGCAGACATTTTTATTCGTAGATTTTCATCATTTATTAATTTCTCTATAAATGTATAGAATTTATCTGAGCTTTCAACGGGGATTACATACCCGGACTTACCATGACTTACCAGAGATCGACTGCCTGTCGCATCAGCCACAATAGAGGGTAATCCACTTGCCATAGCTTCTAATGTTACATTTCCAAATGTCTCTGTATCTGATGGGAAAAAGAATATATCGCTGCTGGCATATGCCTTCGCCAGCTCTTTACCCTCTAAAAATCCTGTAAATACCGCCTGAGGCATGAGCTCTTTTGCTTCATCCATTGCGGGTCCATCACCGACAACCAAAGCTTTCAGCTTTGGATATGAAGCTTGTAACCTATTTACCACTTCTGCAAAGAGTCTTAGATTTTTTTCCCATACTAACCGGGATACAAATGTGATAATCAATTCATCATCAGACACACCTAGTTGAGCACGCCATTCAAAATCGCGGAAAGATGGGCTGAACTGATCCGTTTCGATTCCCCTTGCCCAAATTTTCAATTCACTTTTGATATCTTGCTCTTCCAATAATTTTACCATCGACTCAGAAGGAACATAAACATGAGTGCACTTCCCGTAAAACCATGCCAGATATTTCCAAAGCAGTGGTTCAATCAGTGATAGCTTATAATACTTCAGATAACTTGAAAAATGAGTGTGATAAGAGGATACAACCGGAATTCCTTTTTTTGTAGCCCATTTTAATGCACTAAAACCGAGGTAGTCCGGTGTTGCAATATGAACAATATCAGGATTAAACTGCTCCAGTCTATTTTGAGCAACCTTTGGAAAAGCACTTGTGATTCTGTATTCCGGTCTGCCAGGCATTCGAATGGATGGAACTGCAACAAATTCACCGGTGTGATCAATTTCAGGTTTTTCAATGGTTGGTCCAAAAACTAATACATCAACACCTTGATCAGACAGAAATCCGACCAAACGATTTAATGTGAGTGACACACCATCACGAATGTGGTTATAATTGCCCGTAAAAATTGCTACTTTCAAGATACAAAGATCATTTAAAAGGAAGGTCCATTGGATGTTCTAAATATAGACCTAATTAACGTCTCAGAATATACAAATTAATGAACGCATTTATTACCGGTGCTACCGGTTTTATAGGAAGTCATCTTGCAGACAATTTGATCCAAAATTCAAATTGGAATGAGGTAAAATGTCTTGTAAGAAACCAGGAAAAATGGCTTAAGGGAAAGGATTATACACGTATTGACGGGGATTTAGGCTCTATTAAAGCAATAGAACATGCTTTAGAAGGGGTTGATGTAATTTTTCACAATGCCGCTATCGTAAAGGCATCAACTCAAGCTGAATTTGATCATGCTAATGTGGATTCTACTGAAAACCTAATACACCTCGCCAAAAAAACGGGTGTTAAAAAGTTGGTTATTTTATCCTCATTGGCTGCGTCCGGCTCAAGCAACGGTACCCCCAGGGTAGAATCAGATTCGATGAAACCCATAAGCATGTATGGGAAATCGAAAAGAAAAATGGAGCAGATGATCCATAGGGAAGCAGACAGGGACCTATCTATCACTATAATCAGGCCTCCTGCTGTTTATGGCCCAAGAGAAGAACAGATTTTCACACTTTTTAAAATTATGAATAAGGGAATCGCTCCAATTGTAGGGGATGGGGACGAACCAAAAATCTCACTACTTTATGTTGATGATCTTATAAAGGCAATTCTTTTAGCTGCTGATCAAAATCAAGCCGGAGTTCATACCTATTTTGTTAGTGGAGACAGAGATACCAGCTGGAATGAAATTAGTGAAATTGTTAAAACTGTATTGGGAAAAAAAATCACCACTATTAAACTACGATCTGCCTGGGTTAAAAATATTGCCGGTATTATTGAAACAACTGCGTCATTTTTTGGTACATATCCCGTTATCAACAGGGAAAAGGCAAATGAAATGGTCTTAGAATGGACTTGTTCTCATCAAAAAGCTGTTGATGAACTTCATTACAAACCCGAATACACACTTGAAGAAGGAATCTCACGAACCATTAGATGGTATAAAAAACATAACTGGCTCTAAAAACCACATTAAAAACGATGTTTAAAACGCTTCTGATTTTACTGACTCTCTTTCCTATACTTTCCATGCCCGGACATGGACAACTTGTTCAGAACCTAAATCGCCAAATCGATATACCCAATATCATCGATATCAACAGTTCCGAAACTCATCTTTATGCACTATCAGAGAGTGAAGGACTCGTAGTTTTTAGAACCTATAGTGATTCACTTCAATGGCTCTATTCTTCCACGGGGATGCAGGAGCGTGGTCATACTTTAGACAGCGATATTCGATTTGCCTACCTATACGGTGATAGCCGCAGATTGACAGTCATTGAACCGACCTCTGTACTGGGTGTTTATTCTTCTACAATATTACCCTCACAGCCGTTAACGGTAGAACGAATTGGATTCAAGTTATTTGTTGCTCTAAATAATGGGACCTTGGGATCACTAAATTTAGAAACACCTGAATCAGTAGACACTGATTGGTCTTTAATGAACAGCGAAACCTCGACTGTTTCAATGGTTTCTGACAATAGAAATACACTTTATATCCTCAGATCCGGTAATGAATTAGCCATCTATGAAGTGAATGAAGATGAAGTTGAACTTTTATCCGTTACCTCTATCGATCGAAATGTCCACAAAATTTTTCTTACAGATGGCGAACTGTTAGGATCTGATAACTCCGGGAATATATTTTATATCAATTCTAATGGCCAAACTCAATCATTATCACAAGTATCCGGACAAGTAGATCGAATTTTGAATTGGAATGACAGGATTATTATACGTACTGCAAGTCGAGAAATATGGGTTGAAAATTCTTCAGGCAATTTAGAACGATGGAAAACGGGTGAACGATCCGGTAATTATATCACATTATCAGATAGTCAATTATGGATATCTGAAAATAGTGCAATTGCACCAGTCATGGTACAGACTGTGAGAAATACATCGTCCGGCTCAATCCAGGAAACAGAAGAATTCAGGCTCAAAGAGATTCAAAACATAGTATTGCCATTCCCACGCTCTCTTATTCTGCCGGTAGAATTTGAAGGAAATGTTGATTTAAGTCAGATTACATTCAGCTATAGTGCACCGTTTGATAATGCAAGAATTAGAGGCAATACATTTTATTGGCAACCTACTGCTACACAAACCGGCAGACATTCAGTTACAATTACTGCCACAAAAGCGGACGGAAATGCCCAAAGCAGAACTTTTATGATTGATCTCAGATCATTTAATGCCCCTCCGCAGTTTAGTCCGTCACGGCCCATTACGATTGTTATCGGTGAAGAATTTGATTTTCAAATATCGGCCGTTGATCCGGACGGTATTGATCAGCAATTAATCCGATACCTCGGTGTTGATTTGCCAAATGGTGCTCAAATCGAAGAACAAACAGGCGTTTTTCGATGGACACCAAACATCAGACAGGTTGGGGAACACCGTTTTCAAATAATTGCAACGGATCAATATGGAGCTGCAGCATCTCAAAACTACGTTTTTAATGTGATTGAACTCAATCAGGAAGAGTTGGAAGAGGATCTGTTTTAGTGTGAATAATTTTTTTTCTGATAATCTTCTTCAATGGTATAATCTACATCGCCGTGACCTGCCATGGCGAAATACAGCTGATCCCTATAAAATTTGGCTGTCTGAAGTAATGCTCCAGCAAACAAGGGTAGATACTGTCATTCCATACTATCACAGATTTCTGAAAATTTTTCCTACTATCAAGGAATTAGCCAAAGCAGATCAACAAAAAGTATTAAAGTGCTGGGAAGGACTGGGCTATTATAGCCGCGGACGATTTTTACATCAATCGGCAAAAAGTGTAGTTGAAAACTATGATGGTGAAATTCCCATCGATTATGATCAGTTTATTGCACTTAAAGGTGTGGGGCCATATACAGCAGCTGCCGTATTAAGTATTGCTTTTGGGAAAAAATATGCGGTTGTCGATGGAAATGTGATTCGGGTTGTAACCAGATTTCTTGGTATTGAAAATGATATTCGAAGCAGGCAGGTTCTAAACGCTGTTCAGGATTTTGTAGATGAAGCCATTCCATCGGATCATCCCGGTGACTTTAACCAGTCTGTAATGGAGCTTGGAGCGATTGTCTGTAAACCGGCAGCTCCGGATTGTGACAAATGCCCTCTTTCAACTCAATGTGTAGCATATAACTCTGCAAAAACAGACATCATCCCATATAAATCGAAGGCGAAAAAAATCCCTCACCTTGATATTGGGGTAGGCCTGATTCTAAATCAAGAAAACAAACTCTTGATTGCTCTTAGGCCGAATGATGGCATGTTGGGCGGATTGTGGGAGTTTCCGGGCGGTAAAAATGAAAATAGTGAATCTATTAAAGAGACTGTAAAGAGAGAGTTAAAGGAAGAATTGGGAGTTGATGTGAAGGTCTATGAAAAATTTAATATGATAAAACACGCCTATTCCCATTTTAAAATCTCACTCCATGCATATTGGTGCACAATTGATTATGGAGAACCTCAGCCAAAATCCAGTCAGGAGTTACGGTGGGTTACACTTCAAGAAATTGATGATTATCCTTTTCCAAAAGCAAACAGAACTCTGATTGATGAGTTACAGAGCTTAAATAACGCTGATTTGATTCGGTTTCTGAGATGAATAAAATCCGGCCTAAACTACGGAAAAGATCGCTCGAGACTCTATTTGAGTTGAAAATCTACTTAGATCGGATAAATGATACCGTTGAACAGCCCGATTATATTCAACATGATCCAATTCAGTTTATTCATGCTTTTGAGAATAAAAAGGATATTGAGATAGCAGGATTCTTTGCCGCACTGATGGCATGGGGGCGCAGGGATATTGTAATCAATAAAGTAAACGATCTTCTTCACCGAATGAATTACAAACCATTCGAATTTATAACCCGATATGGTCAGGATGATTTTGCAATACTACAAGGTTTCAAACATCGTACTTTTAAACCAATTGATATTCACGGGATAATTTTTGCATTGCAAAAAATCTATCAAAATTATGAAGATCTTGAGGATTTCTGGAATGAATGCCATCAGAACGGCAAGCATGAAAATCGTCCGGCACTTGCAATATTTCATGAAAAAATATTTGGGCTGACTCCGGAGTTAAATAACAGAACCCGTAAACATATTTCTAATCCTGAAACCGGGAGTACTTGTAAAAGACTCTGCATGTACCTTAGGTGGATGATCCGGAAAAATAGTCCCGTAGATATAGGAATTTGGAACTTTATGGAACCCTCTGAATTACAGATCCCATTTGATGTACATGTTGCAAGACAAGCTCGCAGGTATGGACTGGTGAGCAGAAGGAGTAATGATTGGAAAACAGTTAATGAATTAACGGATACTTTAAAAAAGATGGATCTGGCTGATCCGGTTAGATATGACTTTGCTCTTTTTGGGTTGGGTGCTCTTGGGTTAACACTTCCGAAGCGTTTTTTGCTCAATAAAAGTTGAACATCTCAATCCTGAATTCCCCCGTTTTACTCT
Organism: Bacteroidetes bacterium UBA2664; assembly: GCA_002359315.1. Taxonomy (GTDB): domain Bacteria; phylum Bacteroidota; class Rhodothermia; order Balneolales; family Balneolaceae; genus Rhodohalobacter. Next base: position 32,122 of record DEMS01000018.1, read on the forward strand.
GTTCAGACATGTTTTATTCACATTGAACCCAATTCAGCCAATCGCGTTACAGCAAAAATCATATATCCGATTACACCTCCTAATAAACCCTTGAGAAGAATGTAGATGAGATATCCGCAAATGAATGAAGACAGAATACGTATCCAACCGATAATATTTTCAACTTTGAAATATTTTTTATAGGTAATTATAACGATAGAGCCAATAACAATAGCAGGAAGTGTTGAATGCAATAATGGATCGGATATGGGTATGTTGATAAAAACCCAGAATGGGATTAATGTCAGAAGAGCCGGCATAGAGGCTCCGATTGAATAACTATTCAAGATCAGATGAGAGTAAAAGCCCTCTAATTCATCTCTCAAGAAAAAAAGAGCAGGCAGTGACAATAAGGGGATTGATAAAAAAAGTGTAAGTGTTAAAAATTGAGTAGATAAACGAATCGTTGAAACTTCTACCCAAAATGATAGAAGATCGGCGGTAGTTGGATCAGTAGAAACAGAAGTTGATGAAAAATCAACAAAAATCGAACTCAAAATAATGAAAGGTATTGCTCCCAGAAGCAAAAATTTGAAAGGATGTGTATAAATTGAACTTTCGGTTTCAATAAATGAGTCAATAACCTCTTCTGGAGATTGGAACAAGCATTTTAATGTTCTTATGTATTGATTTATCATAAAATGATACCCCTTATCAACGTTTCAGTAAACTCAAATTCCCTCTTTTTGACATAGTTTCATTCAGTAAATTCTTTTCGTCAAAGGCCGTTTGAATTCCTGAATAGAGTGACATTTAAGTAGATATTTTTTACTTAATCAGCTATTATTTTTTAAAAACTATTTTTATATTACTAGTCTGTTTAAAATTACAAATAATTACACACTATGATAGGAGTAAACGTAAAAGATAACGAAAGTATTGACCGCGCTATCAATCGCTTTAAGAAGATGATTGCCCGTTCCAGGATACTTAATGAGTACAAGGATCGTCAGCAATTTGTAAAACCTTCGGAAGAACGAAGAGAAGCGATGAAAAAGAGTGTACGGGAAGAGAGAAGACGTCAAAGAGATAATTATTAATCGATAGTTTATTCGATTATATCTGCAATTGTTCTTGCAGATGTTACCTTAATTTTTTCCGTCTTGATTAGCTCATTCTTGGGAATCACTGCGGTTAAAAACCCCATCTTCTCAGCTTCCTTTAACCTCATCTCTGAAAAAGATACTTTTCGCACTTCACCTCCAAGACCAACCTCTCCGTAGAATATTTTATTACGAGGGGTTACAGTATCATTCAGGCTGGAGACCAAAGCCGATGCAACAGCTAAATCTGCAGCAGGATCTGAAATTTTAAGTCCACCGGCAATATTCAGATATACATCCTGACCTGTGAATTGATGACCTCCCCTTTTTTCTAATACAGCAATAAGCAGGGATAACCTTTTTTGATCATATCCACTTGCTGTGCGTTGAGGGGTTCCAAAACTGCTTGGTGTCACCAGCGCCTGTACTTCTGCCAATATAGGCCTGGAGCCTTCCATAACACAGGTTATTGCACTTCCACTCACCGGCGAATCAATCTCTGACATGAAAAGTTCTGACGGATTTGGGACCTCCTGTAAACCATCTCCTTTCATTTCAAAAACACCGACTTCCTGCGCCGGGCCAAATCTGTTTTTAACACATCTAAGCAACCTGTAAAAATGATTTTTATCTCCTTCAAAATGAAGTACGGTATCCACCATATGCTCCAATATCCTGGGGCCTGCAATATCCCCCTCTTTGGTCACATGGCCGATCATCAGCGTGGTAACCCCTTCTCTTTTTGCTATCTGTTGAAGCAGAGCTGAACACTCACGAACTTGTTGTACACTTCCCGGCAGACTGGAGAGCTCATCACTGAACAGTGTCTGTATAGAGTCTACAATCAAGAGATCCGGATTCAACTTACGGGTCATCGCTATAACACTATGAACCTCCGTATTGGATCCGATATGAAGATTATCACCTTTCAAGCCAATTCTGGATGCTCTCTGCTTTATTTGTGAAGCTGATTCCTCTCCGGCTACATAAAAAATCTTTATGTTGGGACTCTGAAGTGCAACCTGTAACATCAATGTACTTTTTCCAATTCCGGGATCACCTCCCAACAGTAAAAAGGAACCTTTTACAAATCCCCCGCCCAAAACCCGGTCAAATTCTTTTACATTTGATGATTCTCTCTCTTTGTCTGAGTATACGATTTCAGATAGTTTAACTACCTCATCCTGATCACTTTCTGAGACATCCACTTTATGCTTTGTAACTGTCTTTCGCTCTTCTTTTTTCTCTACAAAACTATTCCAAGTACTGCAAATTGGACAAGATCCCATCCATTTAGGGGATACATAACCACATTCACCACACTCGTATTGTATTCTCTGTTTAGCCAATTATATCTTCAAATTATTCACTGTCGTTTTCCAATTTTTCGATAACCGTCTGATTTACATACCAGAACATAGCAATAATACCTAGACCTATACTGATATAATAAGTTATAATTCTCCATACAAACACGGCAAGCCCAATAAATGCTGTCCTCGCAATTAAAGGTCCCAGAAATATAGCGAATAATCCCTCTACACCTCCCGACCCTCCCGGTGTTGGAATTACCAAAAATGCCAGATTCATTGATAAACTCCTTAAAACCAGTAAAATTTCATCGCCCGGAAGCAGGCTTAATACAACAATCACAGGAAGAGCTATTTTACATAACCAGATCATAGTCGTAAGAAAAAATGCTTTTAAGACAAATCGAATCGGTTTATTTCGTAATTGAATAGAGTAACTCTCGAGATTATTTGCCTCAGCATTCACTTTTTCGGAAAATTTTCCCAAAAATCTCCAACTGAATATCTTTTTCAGAATGTCTTTTAATGATGCCGGATTTATTAATAAACCATAGGTTAAAAGGGCACCATAAGTAATTAAACCGGCATAAATCAATAACATCGTGATGTTGCCGACCAGACCTATTTCATCCGGTATTACTTCAAAATAGATACTGGATATTAACAATATCGGTACAGCCAAAGCATACCAAAATTGGTCTAAAAGTACACCGTATAGAATAATTGCAGAAGATTTCCCAAACTTGATACCCTCTCTGGTCATGGCAAATGTAGCTACAGGGGCCCCACCGATGGTTGAAGGAGTTACTGCAGAAGCAAAATCCCAGGAAAGTGCAATTCGAATAGAAGCCATCCTGTTAATAGCTTTGTCGGCAAGAAACCGGATTTTTTCAGCTGAGAAATAGATCTTTAAAAGAGTAACAAAAATTGCCAGAATGAGTCCGGGTAACCTCTTCGGTTTAAGATGCTCCAGAATGCCGGGTGTATAAGTCAGATAAATGACAACAGCCATACTCAGCAGACTCAGGGTAATTGAGATTGCCAAATATTTGAATGAAATCAGTGGGCCCGATGAAAAGCTATTTTGTTCTTTTTCCTGCAAAAAAATTTACATAAGAAACCAGAGTTACTGTGAGTGCAGAGAGTAAATAAAAAAGTCATACCGCTTTATTAAAGGTATGACTTCAACGATGGTTATCAGGCTATCGTTATCTCTTTGTTGAGATATACATCCTGAATATGATTAAGTAATTTAACACCTTCATTCATTGGTCTTTGAAATGCTTTTCGACCACTAATAAGCCCCATTCCGCCGGCTCGTTTGTTAATTACAGCTGTTTTCACTGCATCAGCAAAATCATCTGCACCGGATGCTCCCCCGGAATTAATGAGACCGGCTCTACCCATATAACCGTTTGCAACCTGGTATCTGGTTAAATCAATTAGGTTATCGGAAGTCAGTTCTTCATAGATGCGTTTATCCAATTTACCATAACTGGAATCACCTGCATTCAGTGCAAGGTAGCCGCCATTATTTTCAGGTAATTTTTGCTTTACAATATCTGCACCGATTGTAACCCCCAGATGATTGGCTTGTCCGGTCAAATCTGCAGATGAGTGATAATCTACACCGTCTACTTTAAATCCACTGTTTCTGGTGTAGCACCAAAGTACAGTTGCCATGCCCAACTCATGAGCATACTCAAATGCTTCAGCAACTTCTACAATTTGTCTTGATGACTCTTCAGAGCCAAAATAAATCGTGGCTCCTACTGCGGCTGCCCCCATATCATATGCTTTCTGAACTGAACCAAACATGATTTGATCAAACGTGTTTGGATAAGTAAGCAACTCGTTATGATTGATTTTAACAAGAAATGGAATTTTATGAGCATATTTTCTGGCTACAGATCCCAAAACCCCAAAAGTTGAAGCTACGGCATTACATCCCCCTTCAATAGCCAGTTTCACAATATTTTCCGGATCAAAATAGGCCGGATTTTTAGCAAAAGATGCACCTGCACTATGCTCAATACCCTGATCAACCGGTAGAATTGAAAGATATCCTGTACCCCCTAATCTCCCATGGTTAATCATCCTCTGCAAATTATTAAGCACTCTTGGATTTCTGTCTGAGTGATACCAAATATCATCTACATACTTATCTGATGGTAAATGAAGTTTATCTTTTGGTATTGTTTTACAAACATGATTAAGCAGAGAATCAGCATCTTTCCCCAGTAATTCTTCAATACTTGATTTTTTTAGTGTCATATTAAATTTACTCCTGTCTTTGTATTCACAATTTCGTTTACACCTTCAATATACAGGGAAATTTTACAATAGGCTATTGTAAGTCCGATCTGACATCTATGGAAGCGCTTTGAATTGAAATTTTTAATCCTTTTAGCAAGGATGCGTAAAAACCCGTATTTTTCTAGATTAAAGTGCAAATAATATGATGATTCAAAATTTACAACTCGGCAGGAAACCCCTCCTTTTGGCACCCATGGAGGATGTAACGGATTCACCCTTCAGGCAAATCTGTCGCAAGAAAGGCGCTGATATTGTATTTACTGAATTTATCAGTTCAGAAGCAATTATCCGTGATTCTGACATTGCTTTACATAAAATGCATTTCAATGATTCGGAACGTCCATTTGGAATTCAAATTTTTGGCGGACGAGAAGAAGCAATGGAAGGTGCTACAAAAGTAGCTGTCACAAATCAACCGGATTTAGTGGATATCAATTTTGGGTGCCCGGTTTATAAAATCGTCAAGAAAGGAGCCGGTTCTGCATGTCTAAAGGATCTTGGAATGATGGAACGAATGGCAGGAACCGTTGTGGATGCTGCCGGCGAACTTCCTGTTACTGTAAAAACCCGGCTGGGATGGGATGATCATACCATTCGAATTCAGGAAGTGGCACTCATGCTTCAAAATCTTGGAGTTAAAGCGCTTACTGTACATGCCAGAACAAGAGCCCAAAAATATAAAGGGGATGCTCGATGGGAGTGGCTAAAAAAACTCAAAAATACACCCGGACTTGAGATCCCGATTATCGGGAATGGAGATGTAACTTCTCCAATCCTTGCAAAAAAAATGTTTGATGAAACAGGCGTTGACGGAGTGATGATAGGACGAGGTGCCATTGGCAATCCGTGGATATTTGAACAGACCCGCCATTTTATCGAGTTTGGTGAAATGTTACCGGATCCGAGCATAAAACAGAGACTGGAACTCTGTGCTGATCAACTCCAACTATCCGTTGAACATCACGGGGCTAAATATGGAGTGATCATTATGAAAAAACATTACGGCCAATATCTGAAAGGAATAAGAAACGGGAAAAAACTTCGGGCTGCCATTATGGATGAGAAAGAGATGGATCCCATACTGGAACTGCTTTTAAATTTCAAAGAGGAAGAAGTCTACGCACTTACATAGTCCAGAGCGTATTTCATCATCCATCCAGACTATTTGCAGACTCAATTGTTCCTTCATTAGTAAAAGAATTTAACTACAGCCTGAATCTCTCTCTTTCGTCAATGATACAAATAAGGCTTAGTTATATCTTCTCGGTTTCCATAAATGGAACTAATACTTCAGGGACTTTCATATCTCCGGCTTCCGTTTGATATGTCTCAATGATCGCAGCAACCACACGGGGCAGCGCCAATCCCGAGCCATTCAGTGTATGCATAATTTCATTTTTACCATTTTCATTTCGGAATCTCAGTTGCATTCTACGTGCCTGAAAAGATCCGAAATTTGAGCATGAACTTACTTCCAGCCAGCGTTTTTGACCGGGACTCCAAACTTCCAGATCATATTTTTTAGTCTGTGTAAAACCCATATCGCCCGTACACATTAATAGTGTTCGAAAAGGAAGTTCCAATTTCTGTAAGAGTGACTCCGCATACTCTTTTAATGTTTCCAGCTCACGGCCTGACTCATCCGGATGTACAAATTTCACCAGTTCCACTTTATCAAATTGGTGAAGCCTGTTGAGCCCTCTCACATCGGCACCGTAACTGCCCGCTTCCCGTCTCCAGCAAGGGGTGTATGCTGTATAATAGACGGGCAAATTCTCCAACTCAAATATTTCATCCCGATGAAAGTTTGTTACCGGAACCTCACCGGTTGGTATAGCAAAAAAACCATCTCTCGGCATGGTATACATCATATCTTCTTTATCAGGTATCTGCCCGGTTCCCCTGGCAGATTCCTCATTCACAAAATAGGGAGACTGGATTTCAGTAAAACCGTTTTTTACTGCTTCATTTAAAAAAAAATTGATAAGGGCTCTCTGAAGCCTGGCCATATTCCCCACATAAAAAGGAAATCCTGCACCTGTCACTTTGGATCCTCTTTCAAAATCAATCCATTTTTTATCTGAAGCCAACTCCCAATGAGGTTTAAACCACTCTTTTTCTACTTTTTCACCCCATTCTGAAATAACTTCATTTTCATTCTCAGTTGCTCCAACCGGTACAGAATCATCCGGCACATTGGGTATCTGATAAAGCAGTGAATCCCTCTCTTCAGCTAATTGATCTAACTCCTCCTCCAGCTCTTTGATTTTTTCCTTTGTCTGGCCGGTTTCGTTTATAATTTTTTGGGCTTCATCTTTCTTGCCTTGCCCCATTAGGGCACCGATTTCCTTTGCCCGGCTATTGCTATCTGCCCGTAATCGCCCAACTTCTGTTACCAATTTACGCCACTCTTCATCTTTAACCAGAACTTTATCTACAATATCGGTATTCGTTTCACCCTTATTGAGCATCCCTTTTTTGACCTTTTCACTATGATCGCGTATAAAATTTATATCCAGCATTTTAAATGATAACTATTGGCAGTTCTAATTACTCTTTAAGATACAAGTAGTATCAAAGTGATTGAAATTTATTTCATCGAATATGGATCACTTATTTTTTACAATTTATTTGTAAGATGCACTCTCTGCTCATTGTTTTCCTTATTTAATTAGGTTATTTTCGATGAGAATTAGAATATTTAGGAATATGGAGTTCCATTATGGCTTACCAACTCGACGATACTGACATAAAAATATTAAATCATTTACAAGAGAATGGACGTGCTCAAAGAAATACTATTTCTGAAATAGTTCATCTTTCAGTTCCTTCTGTGTCCGAAAGAATGAGGAAACTAGAGGAGAAAGGGCTCATTGCTAACTATCATGCCATTCTCGATGCAAGAAAGTTTAATTTTGATATTACTGCCTTTATTTTTGTTGAAGTGGACAGTTCCGAACGTTATCCGAAATTTGTAGAAAATGTAACAAATCATCCGGAAGTTTTAGAATGTCACTCAATAACAGGTGATGGTTCTCATATACTAAAAGTGAGGACAAAAAATACTGAAACCCTTGAAAAATTCCTCTCACTTGTTCAAACCTGGGATGGCGTAACCAGGACAAGATCTAATATTGTTTTATCATCTTTTAAGGAGACTCGAAAACTTGCTATAGAACGAACCGTCGAAATTAAAAAATAACAGCTTGCCACTTTGCAGCTACTCATAATTCTATTTTTATCATGGTCTCTTCAGCCCCCCTCAGCAACAATGAACGGGCGAGAACAAAATGCCGCTCCTGGAAATAGAATTGCGCTGAGTTTCGACCCTAACACTCCCTTTTTTCCTTCTCAAAGTGATTTAGAGAACACTTTAAGAGCCGGTATTAATCTGATTGAATTCAGTGATCCTACCTATTTCAGTACTCGATCTATCGATGACTTTTTTATACTGGTCAGCACATCTGACAGATATGTAACGATGGATCAATTTGAAACTGAAATGGCTGATTATCTAGAATCGACTTTATCAAAATATCGTGCTTTTGATAATATCTATTCAGATAAACTGGCCGGCTTAAAACTTTTTCATTTTCCTGATGATTTTAGTCCCTCATTCAAAAATCTATCCGAAAATTATATTGATTTATTATCGGAGGAAGTGAATCTGCCATTATACTACCAATCTTCAAAATTAATGATTGAACCGGGAGAAATCTCTCCTTATCGATTTGTTTCTACTTATTATACTGAGTCTGATGAAATCACATCCATGCAGAACAGGGTTATTTACTTTGAACCGGGAACTGACGATTTTTCAACTCTTAAGCGATTAGAAGAGTTATTAAAACAATCTGTTGAGTTCAACGACAGTATTATAATAATCCCTTCAGATTGGTTTTATGAACGTCTTCGAGTGCAACCAGACCTTCAGTTGGTATTTAAAAATTATACACAAGGCAATCTGATACCTTTTCCCTATCCCAAAATTGAATCCCAAATACCTGACATCAATGTAGCTGTACTCATACTCTTGATTATTTGGGTTTTGTTCATATGTCTTTATAAGTACAGGTCCAATTTTCCAGATTCGTTATATCGGTACTTTTTAAATCATTCATTCTTCGCATCGGATACAATGGAGAATAGAAATAGAAATTTTAGTGATGCATTTACCATTCTGTTGCTTCACGTTTTAATTGTTGCACTTTTCTTTTATACGTTCTCTTCGCAAATATTTAGCCATAACGGTTTAGAAGCTCTTTCCCATAATTTTCCACTTTTATTAATTTCTGGAAATGAACTTCTTAGTTTTTTTGTGCTTGGTCTTATTGCCTCCATATTCTCTCATGTTATCTCAATTTTTTGGATCTACCTGTTTAATAAATCAATGAATAGAATCGGGCAGGCTATTCAATTGTACGCTTGGGGACTTTCACTTAATTTGATCATTGTAACACTGCTCGTCACACTCTCATTCTGGAATGCTAATACCATTTGGATCTATAGTCTTTCTGCACTTTTTCTGATTGTCTGGATAATGAGTTTTAATACCGCCTCGATTGATGGAGCCCGGTCCCTTGAACGTAATCGAATACTTAATATCCTATTGACATTTGGATTACATACGGTTTTGATCATCGGACTCATTCTATTACTGTTTATGAATCCGGAGACTTATGAACCTTTAAAACTCGCTTTTCAACTGAGATAATCCAGTTACAGGATTTTTTTAAATAATCTGTTTTCTCAATCTTGCAACCGGTATCTGCAGATTCTCTCTGTACTTAGACACGGTTCTTCTGGCAACTCTATATCCTTCTTTTTTTAAAAGTTCGGTAAGAGCTTTATCACTCAATGGTTTGCTTTTATCTTCTTCTTCAATAATGGTCCGCAATAAATTCTTCACAACCCTGCTGGAAACATCTTCTCCGCTATCCGTTTCCAATCCTTCACTAAAAAAATATTTCAACTCAAATACACCAAAATTAGTTTGAACATACTTCCCATTCACCACTCTGGACACCGTTGAAATATCCATCTCAATCTTATCAGCTATATCTTTTAATATCATAGGCTTAAGTCCTTCTCCATATTTAAAGAAATCATTCTGGAGTGCAACGATCATTTTCATGATTTTCATTAAGGTATTCTGTCGCTGCTTGATTGAATCGATAAACCATTGTGCAGATTCAACTTTCTCCTTTATGAATTTTTTAGCCTGACCTGACTCCCCATCCCCCTTCTGTTTCTTAAGATTTTCCCACATCTCACGGTATTCTGATGAAATTCGAAGAGGGGGTGAGTTTCTCTGATTTAATCGAATAATGAAATCACCTTCATTTTGCGATTCACTCTCATCCGGCTCAAAATAAACTTCAAAATCAGGTTCAACATACTGCTGACCGGCTGTTGCGGGATTACTGACTGCACCCGGTCTGGGATTTAATCCTCGTATTAATTCAAAAACTACTTTTAAATCTTCATCCTTGAGGTCCAATCGGTTTTTTAGCTTTTCAAAGTGTTTTTTTTCAAAAGCATCCCATTCAGATTCCAGTATTTTAAGAGCCAGTTTTTTAATTTCATCATCAGCATTAAAGTGTTTCACCTGACAGATCAGACAATCTCTTAAATCTACTGATGCAATACCAACAGGATCCAGTTTCTGAATTTTTCTTCTGACTCTGTTTACAGACTCGACATCAACCAATACTCCATGATTGAATGCAATGTTATCAACTACTGCATTTATATCACGCCTGAAATAACCATCTTCATCTAGCGAACCTAAAATCTGGTCCGCAATTAACACCTCTTTTTCACTTAAATTCATCAGTTGTACCTGCTCTTCCAACTCTTCTAAAAAAGATGCATGATATGGATCGGGTAGATCTTTCCAATCTTCATTGTAATTTGAAGAGGAATAATTAACCCCATCATATTCCGTGTTTTGTGCAAATGATTCCCAATCTATTTCACTGTTTTGGTCAACCGGTTCTGTTTTTGACTCTTTCTCATCTATCTCAGCACGATTTTCCCACTCTTCTTCAGTTTCCGGAATCGACTCTTCTATCATGGTATCTGCTTCTTCCAAAACAGGATTCATCTCCATCTCTTCTTTCACTCTCTGTTCTAAAGCTATGGATGGAAGTTGGAGCATCTTCACAAACTGAATTTGCTGCGGCGACAACTTCTGGTGCAAAGACTGTTTTTGCGATATGTTTTGTCCGGTTTTCAGCATAAAAATCTAAGATTCAGATCGTATTTCTTCACAAGCTTTTAAAAACTCCAGATACCACTCATTACCATATCTTCTTACAAGGGCACTTTTGAGGAAATCTGATAAATATATATTGTCATCCTCACCTCTACGACATCCGGCTGAGCAGAGTTCCGGTATATACTCAAAATTTGCATAATCAAAATCAGCAATCCTCTTTAATCGGACCGGATAAAGATGACAGCTAATCGGTTTTTCCCATTCAAAGTTGCCTTTAAAATAGGAACTCTGGATAGCACATGTTGCAATACCCTGTTCATCTTTTTGAACAAAAATACACTCTCCGGATTCAATACATGTTATCTCAAAACCCTCTTTTGCACTCCCTTTAACTATACCCTCTTTTTCTGCTACTTTTACAGCTTCAGGGTTCAGCTCATTTTTTAAAACACGATATGCTTTTCGAAGTACCGGTATCTCCTCCTTATCTACAGGTGCACCTGCATCACCAATAACACAACAAGCGCCTTTACAGCGTGAAATATTACATGCAAACTTAGACGTTGCAATATCTTCCGATAAAATTACATCACCTACTCTAATCATTGTATAGAACTGTATGTATTAACAAAACTCCATATTTCTTCATTCAAGCCATAACTTTTTGACTATTGATAATGTTCTATTCCACTGAATTTAACACTTTTTCATCTGTTAAGTAGACGACTTTAATCATGATATATTCGGGGAATTCAGATTAACAAAGCTCAAAATACTTACCGGCTTTCTGTTTAACAGCGCCTTGCAGTTCCAAATTTAAGAGTTGTGGCAGAATTTTATATGTTGGGAGACCCGTTTTATCACTTATCTGATCGATGTGCAGCTCCTCTTCTTCAAGAGTCTGACAGATAGAGATCATTTCTTGATCCAAAGTCATCATCGTCCATTTTTTCTCACGATTATTTACATTATGAATAGGCTTTTCATTTGTAGAAACTGAAATTTCTACCAAAATATCTGTCATTGTTTGAACAAGTTTACCCTGTCCGGATTTGATCAGGTAGTTACACCCTTCACCATTTACATGATCCAGTGGATGAGGTATCACAAAAACTTCTCTATTTTGATCTAATGCTGATCTGGCGGTTATCATGCTGCCCCCTTTAATTCCACTTTCAATAACTAAAACTCCATGACTCATTCCACTCACAATACGATTCCTCTCCGGGAAATTCACCGCATCAGGAGCTGTCCCCGGCAGATATTCAGACATAATTACACTTCCATTCTCTATCATTTCTGATACAAGTTTCCTGTTTTTTGCAGGATAGATCACATCAATTCCGGATCCTAAGACAGCAATGGTTTTTCCGCCGTTTCGTATGGTTGTATCATGAGCTAACGAGTCAATTCCATATGCCAATCCACTGTTTATGGTTAGTCCGGATTCTAAGATCGCCCTCGACCATTCCACTGCCTGTTTCATTCCATACTTACCGGGACTTCGTGTGCCAATCACTGCTAAGCCGTCCGTTTCTAACACCGTATGATCCCCCTTAATCCATAATAAAACAGGTGGGTCATAAATGTGTCTTAGCAGAGGCGGATAGTGACTCTCTGTAATCGAAACCAATCTCGCACCAAATTTCTCCGTGAGATCCAGGTCTCGATCTACATCACTCCAACTATCAAACTGTACCAAATTTTTGGCACTCTGTTCTCCTATTCCTTCAATTCTGAGAAGGTCGGGAATACTCATATTGAATATCTCCGATGCATCATCTTCCTCTAACGAATTTAGAAGGTTTTTTATTCGTCTCAAACCCAGTTCAGGCACTCTCTTTAATGCCAATAGTGCTCTATAGTGATTCCTCTTCTTCAACGTTTTGTAGTTTCTCCCAGATTTTCTCTCTTAATTGATCCATATTATGCCCTGTTGCAGAGGATATCTCCACGATATCTACATCATCCTCAATTTCCGGTGCCTCATCCAGTTTATAGCCCTCTTTCAAATCCATCTTAGTAATCGCAAGAAGTCTGGGTTTCTCAAGCAGATCCGGGCGATAAGCTTTAAGTTCGTGTAATAGGGCCTCATATTCAGCCTTCATATTTGTATCACAACCAACCATGAAGAGTAATAGATTATTTCTCTCGATATGTCTTAAAAATTGTAAGCCCAATCCTTTTCCTTCATGGGCATCTTCAATGATTCCCGGAATATCGGCCATTACAAAACTTCTGTAATCCGAAAATTTAACAACTCCCAAATTGGGTTCAAGAGTTGTGAATGGATAATCTGCAATTTTCGGTGTTGCTTCAGAAAGTGCTGCAAGCAGTGTGCTTTTTCCGGCATTTGGGAAACCCACTAATCCTACATCTGCAATTAGTTTCAATTCTAGTTCAACAACCCGTTCTTCACCCGCTTCCCCTTCTTGTGAGTGCTGAGGGCTTTGATTGGTTGAGGATCTGAAATGCCAGTTCCCGAGTCCGCCGCGGCCTCCCTTTGCAATAATTAACTTCTCTTTATCTTTCGTTATTTCGCCCAACCTCTCTTTGGTTTCTGCATCAAAAGCGACTGTTCCCAAAGGGACCTCAAGTACTACGGAAGCGCCATCTTTTCCTGTTTTTTTAGCACTCCCCCCATCTTTGCCGGGTTTGGCTTTAATAAATTTACGGTATCTGAGATCGAGTAAAGTATTCAGTTGAACATTCCCTTTGAGAATAATATCACCGCCTTTTCCTCCGTCTCCGCCATCCGGCCCTCCCTTTGGTATATATTTTTCCCTTCTGAAATGGGACATCCCGCTTCCGCCGTGTCCGGCCGTAGTATATATTTTTGCGTAGTCTGCAAATCTCATGATTTTACCTTATCAAAGGCTATAAATTTAAAATAATAAAGCCCACAGATTCTGAAAATGTGGCTTATTCTCTCTTTAAAATGGTTTTAATTCTATTTAATAAGAACTGTTTAACATCAACTCTTCAGCATTCGAAGTAGTCTGGAAATTTTTCTTTTAAGCTTTGGCCGCTTTACAATAAAGTCTAAAAAGCCATGCTCCAATAAGTATTCAGATGTCTGAAAATCTTCCGGTAAATCTCTCCCAATTGTTTGTCGAATAACTCTTGGCCCTGCAAATCCAATGAGTGCACCCGGTTCCGCGATATTAAAATCTCCCAGCATTGCAAAACTTGCCGTAACACCCCCCGTAGTTGGATTCGTCATAAGTGATATATATGGAATATTCTCTTTATCAAGCAGTGCCAATTTTGCTGATGTCTTAGCCAATTGCATCAAACTGATCACACTCTCCATCATTCTTGCACCACCCGATTGTGATATAATCATGAGAGGTATCTTTTTTTCACGGGCATGATCGATTGCGATACTCAATCTTTCACCCACCACAGCGCCCATGCTTCCACCAATAAATGCAAAATCCATACAAGCGATCACTATGTCTTGCTTATCCAGTTTCCCAACTCCAACCCTGCACGCATCTGTAAGACCCGATTTCTTCTGAGTTTCTACAATTCGATCACTATATTTTTTTCGATCAACAAATTCAAGCGGATCGGAAGGCAAAACATCGTCACCAATCTCCTTAAATTTTCCATCATCGAACAGAATAGAAAAATACTCTTCACTTCCGATTCGGAAATGATAGCCACTTAATGGATCTACCCAAAAATTCTCTTCCAGCTCCCTTTTATGGATCATTTCCCCGGTTGTAGGTACTTTAATCCAAATCCCTTCGGGCATGTCCTTCTTCTTACTGGTCTGAATGTTGTTGTCTTTTCTTTTAAACCACGACATAATGAATCATTTTATTTTTATGACTTCTAAAATAACGAATAATGACCTAAGCAAAAATGTTATTCCAAAAAAAGGCTGATACTCTTTTATGTTCGAATAAATTACACAATGTTGGATCAAGCATAACATTGCTTGATTTAAAATCCATTGAACGTTATTAACGGGCGTGTAACATCAAATTACTGATTGTTTAACTGTGACATCGTTAGATATTCTGGTTCAAATAACTCAACACTCCTTTCTTTAAACAGACGCCGAAGTGCAGTGTCTTCCCACGCTATAATTAAATTTTTAGCGGATATATTCTCCTCATCAATCCACGTATCAGCTGTTTTATGAAGATAATTTATTCGGTGTAAACCGGTACCCGTTACGATATCACCTCTTTTAATATTCATTTCAATATCTGTGATTTTCAAAATTTTCTCTTCACTTAACTCAAGATCATACTCAACTGTTTTTACAATTTTCTGATAATATAAATGCTCTCTTCTGGCATCAATTACTGAATGAACGATTTGAGGTTTGTTGATCAGAAAAGGTGATGCATAAGACGTTAGTGATGATAATGAGTAGAGGGGTATCTTTTGATTAAATAAGAGCCCTTTAATGGCAGATGCCCCTATCCTCAGGCCGGTATAGGATCCCGGACCATGACTAAAAAGTACAAAATCTAAATCTCCCGTTTGATTAGCATACTCCTCCATTAACTCCTGAATAAACAAAAATGTATTCGCTGAATGAACACCCGATCCCTTTATTTTTTTTTCACTTATCACACCATTACCACTTCTTATTGCAATGGAACAGACAGGTGTGGCAGTTTCTATGGCTAAAATTGTACTCATTAATTATCTATTATCCATGTTTCATTACTTAATTGAACCCATCGATTATAGATTTTACGCAGTTCTGCATAATTTTCTGCCGGGAAATCTTTACTCCTTATTTCTATATCAAACGAATACTCTATTTGATTCCCATCCATAAAATACTCTTCCAAAAGTGATGCCTTTGGCAGGCTTGTGCTTCTGGTATCACCGGCTACATCAAACGAGTACCCTCTGGGTAATTCGATATTGTATTGGATATTTATAGACTCCGGACCATCCAGTGTAATGGGAATACGACGTTCTTCGGACTCAAATGGATTACTGAATAAATAACCAACCACCATGGGTCGAAATTCAATACCATCTGAAAAAGTTACTGAGTAATTGCGAATCGAAAAATCACTCATTAACTGCACCTTATCCGGATTTTCCGAATCTATTTCCACAACACTGTTGTTTAAAATTGTTTCGGGATAAACATCAAAAAATGTTTCTGAAATGATGCGGTCATGTGCTCTGCCGCTCTGTAAATCTTCCCTGATATTTCTTGAAGGATATCCAAATGCAGTAGCCAAGATTGTACCATTTAAATCACCACGGTCATTTAGTGTTGCATTGAGTTCGATATCTAACATAAAACGGCTTAAATCAGGCTCAACGGCTATCCATTCATGGTGGTCTTTCCTTACAATCATCCCATCTCCATTATTTGAATCAATAGTAATAAGACCGGGCAGACTGTTCGGAAATGAGGCATCCATAAATTGAGTTTTGCCATCAATTTCACTGGCAATTAACACTCGATTAAACTGAAAAAGTGATGGGAATTCCCGATTGATGCGGCCAAATTCTCTCCCAGAAATATACATTGGATAAGCATCAATTCCTGCACCTCTCAAAAGCGCTAATAGTGTGAGATTGATCTCGGCCTGATTGGAAGGTTCTCCATCCAGAACATGGTTCAGACCTCTTTCTGCAAATATTGAGTTTTGTCCATTAAACTGAACATGTGAATTTACATAGGCAAAAACAGAATCCTGAATTGATGTTAAATCTGATAAATTTTCTGAAAACTGACTCCCCAAATCATTCAAATGCGGATATAAATTAATGAATTCATAGGGGTTATTATTTCTAAGTATTTGAGCTGTCACAAACTCCCAGCTATTCTCAAGAGGTTGCCTGGGTATGCCAAATTCACTGATTTGAAACTTCAGTTTACCTCTTACATCATCTATTGATGAGACATAAGAGTCTGTATCCATTGCCGGAATATTCTCCGCAGTCCATCTTTGAAGCAGGATAGATTCAGGCCTTCGATAGGTAAATATTAGAGGAACACTACTTGTATCCACTCTCTGCTCAGCATACTGAACGCCAAAATCTGCGTTTTCTTCAATAATGTTATAGCGTATCAGATTTGAATTCTGGAAGTTTAATTCCGCCTTTCGGGTCGGAACTCTTTCCGAAAAATAAAAATCCGGTAATTCCTCAATATAACGTCTCTCCAGTCTATATTTATATTCGAGCACCGAGCCCTGCTCCACATCCGGCAATTCAAATTCAATCATTCTATATCGACTGTTCAATTCAACAAATCGCAGTTGATTCTCTTGTAAAACTGAAACTCGTCCATCGGGTTGATATGTAATCCCTTCAATATGCTGAACACTTTCAATTCCATCCGCAAAATAGAATGGAATACCAACAAGAGATGCTTCAGCTTGTTGAATCGGATCATCACTGTAAACTTTAATTCGAATTAGGTAATCGATGGCAGCAATCAAGCTTCTGCCTTCCTCTAACATCCGAATTGAAGATTCTTTGAGGATATACTCATAGGGAAAATTATGATTGGCCTGAATCTGAAGGTCTTCATGAGTGAGGGTGCCAAATTTTTCAAAAATATCCATTTCACCCAGTATATCCGGGTCATTTTGGCTAATTGCTTTTTCAGCCTGAAGATGAAAAAACATGAAAAACAACAAAAATCCGTAGTACAGCCTCATATCATATTCTCAATCGAGATCAGTTTTTTAGCTCATTCACTGAAAACCGATTTTTATTATAGACTGCAATCGCCCTGCCAGTCAATTTTTCGTCGATATAGGGTGAATTTTTGGATTTAGATCGAACTTCAGACGCTGAATAAACCCATTCCTCCTCACTATTAAACAGAGTTAGATTCGCTTTATTACCCTCTTTAATAATTGGGATCTCCAGATTTAATATTTTCCGGGGATTTATGACGAGTTTATCTAATATTTCATGAAGAGTGAGATGACCGGGCTCTAAAAGTCTTTTCACACAAATACTCCATGCCGTTTCCAGTCCGATGATACCATTCGGAGCATAAATAAACTCAACCTCTTTCTCTTCAATCGAGTGTGGTGCGTGATCTGTACAGATAACATCGATTGTACCATCTTTTAATCCTTCAACCATGGCATCTACATCATCCTGAGTTCGAAGAGGTGGGTGCATTTTTACACGAGTATCATAATTTCTTCGTTCAACTTCTTCATCGGTCAGGTCAAAATGATGAGTACATACCTCCGTAGTAACATTGATCCCATCTGCTTTGGCTTGTCGAACCAAATCCACACCCTTTCGGGTACTAATGTGGGCAACATGCACATGTCCACCTGTAAAATCAGCTAATAAAATATCTCTTGCGATCATCGTTTCTTCCGCAATACCGGGAGTGCCATCCAATCCAAGCCGGGTTGATACCTCCCCTTCGTGCATGTGACCGGGCCGGGATAAGTCCAAATCCTCTTCATGATTGATAATTGGAACATTCAGCATAGATGAATATTCCAAAGCGACTCTCATAACCTGTGAACTGGACACAGGATCACCATCATCGCTAAATGCGACAGCTCCTCCCTGTTTCATGTCCGACATCTCAGCGATGGATTTTCCTGCTCTCTCTTTTGTGACACATCCAATCGGATGCACATCCACAAGCTGGTCTTTTGATTTATTGCGAATGAACTCAACAACATCCCGTGTATGAATGGCCGGTTTTGTGTTGGGCATGCAGGCGACTTCGGTAAAACCGCCAAATATTGCCGATCTGCACCCTGATTCTATCGTCTCTTTGTGTTCAAAGCCGGGTTCGCGAAAATGAACATGCATATCCATCCAGCCGGCACTGACATATGCCCCGCCTGCATCAAACAGCTCTTCACCTTTATTGTGTGTAATATTCTGTGCAATCTCATGGAAAATTCCGTCTTTGATTCGGATATCCATTACTTTTTCCCCGTCAAATCCATCCCCTACAGGTTTTACATTCTTAAGCAGCAGATTTGGTAGTATAGTCATAGTAACAGTGTGATCTTTTTGCCTAAATATAGGCTGATTAGATGGGAAAAACGATTCTCACTCCCAAGCTTTTTAAAAATACTTTGAAGTAAGCTTGATCTACTTGATTTGACCTGCCCAAACAAGATGTGATAAGTTCAGTCGGCTAACAATTTTTGGATATCGAAAAAGAAGGTACTCCCCTTCCCCGGTTCACTCTCAACCCAAATATCCCCTTTATGAATTTGGGCTATATTTTTTGTGACTGACAGTCCAATCCCAGTACTGTCGTCCCTTTTCTGCAGAGTCGTAAAAATTTTGAATATATTTTCAAATTGATCCTTTTCAATTCCAATCCCATTGTCTGATACACTAAAACGGTATGAATTCTCATTCTCTACACAACTGATATGTATTCGAAGCGATCGATCACTTCTATATTTTATTGCATTTGTAATCAGATTGATCAATAACCTCTTGAAAAGAATCGGGTAGACACGAATTCGTTTTACATCAGAATCAAACCTCATCTCACCATCTACCTCATGTAAAGGATCTTTAAAAACCTGTCTTAACTCATTCATAACTTCATTAAGATCAATCCATTCCAGGTCCTCATTGATCTGACCGGATCGGGAATATTCGAGGAGATTCTCTATTAACCGGTCCATCTCATTGGAAGCTTTATAGATAATCTTAAAATATTCGTCCAGCTTTTCTTGTGATATTTGATCTCTCTTCTTTTTGATCAATTCGATCATTCCCTTAATATTTCGAAGTGGGGTTTTTAAATCATGGGATGCAATATATGCGAACTGCTGAAGATTTTTATTTAACCCTTCAAGTTTCAGGTTTTTCTCTCTCAGCAGATCATTTAGTTTACGAATCTGAAATTCATACTCTTTTTGATTGGTAACTTCATGCTGAATGGAGAAAAATCCAACCATTTGATTGTCTTTATTGATCATCGGTTCACAGTGGATATGAATCCAGTACTTTTCTCCGGATTTTGAGTAATTGATTACGTCTACATCAAAAGGCTGGCGTTCTTCGATTGCATCATGCATGATGGCAACCGTTTCCGGATCTGTCTCTTCTCCTTGTAAGAAATCGCCCGGTTTTCTCCCCAACACTTCATTTTCATCAAAACCTGTAATCAACTCAAATGCACGGTTTGTAAAAGTGATTTTACCCTCCAGATCTGTGATCACAACAGAGTTTGTCGTCTGTTCAACAACCATTGACGATTGATCAACCAGTTGCTCCATTCGAGCTATTTCATTAAAATCCCGTGTAATCGCTATTAACATAGAAATTTCGCCGGAAGAGTCTGTGACCTGCTTCAATACCGTCTCTAACCACTGTTCATTTTGGTTCTTAGTCTTGATTTTATACTTAATCACACCCACATTTTTCCCATAAATCAACTCTTTAAATTTTTCAGCCCATCGTTTCTGAGATTTCTCATCTGCCATTAACTGACTTGGCTGCATCTCAATTAATTCAATATCATTATAGCCTGTTAACTGATAACAGGAGGGGGTTACATATTTAAATGAGCCGTTCAAATCGTGCAAACTGACCATTTCATTGATATTATTCGTAATTAAATTGAATAGGTCAGACTGTTCCTTAAACTTCATGCTGGCGGAATCCATCGATTCGCTGATCAGCTCCAATTTTCGATTTGCTTTTGAAACTGAGCTTACATCAAC
This sequence comes from Bacteroidetes bacterium UBA2664, assembly GCA_002359315.1. Lineage (GTDB taxonomy): Bacteria > Bacteroidota > Rhodothermia > Balneolales > Balneolaceae > Rhodohalobacter. Next base: position 52,721 of record DEMS01000018.1, read on the forward strand.
AAATGACAATACAACACCTTTTACCTCTTTCCTCGATGTGATGAATGGAGCAATTCTGATGATAAATTCTTGTCCGGATGAATCAACCACAGTGGATTCAAATGGAATCATCGTCTCATGAACACGTTCAACATGCGATATAAAATCTTTCAGTTGTAAGTTGCTCCTGAAGTGGCTGATATGTCTGCCAATATCCTGCGGCATTAACTGTAAGATCTTCTTTACTGCCGGTGTGTATTTCCGGATTTGCAGGTTTGAATCTAAAAACAGAATTGCAATTTCTGTACTCTGAATCAGGTTATTCAGGTCATTATTGCTTTCTGAAAGCTCAACTACTTTCTCCTGAAATTCGGCATTAACCGTATAAAGTTCTTCATTTACCGACTCCAGCTCCTCATTGGAACTTTGCAACTCTTCATTCGTAGCCTGAAGCTCTTCATTACTTGCTTCTAATTCCTCAATAGTAGACTGCAGATTTTCCTGATTAATTCGCAGTTCTCTCTCTAAAACATTAATTTTATCCTTGGATGCAGCGCTTAAATCAACTTTGTTTGAGGGATCTGTGTCCAGATCTTCTTCCATCTCTTTGAAAGAAGCAGCTAAAAAGGTTTGCCCGCCCTGATCCGGCAAACGTTTGATCTCAATTTCAATTCTGTCTACCCCACTGTAAACTTTTTTAAGATCTTCATTCAGTTGCACATTTGACAAGATCAAAGGTTCACCGGCCTTAAGTACTTTATTCGCAAGCAATTCGAATGGAAGGCTCATTTCATCAGGCAGCATCCGTACCAGATTGGTCGTAATCACCCCTTTTGGCAGCTTAAGCCACTGGCTAACCCGGCCGGTTGTATGAATTAATTCAAACGAATCACTGAAGACAACCGTATCCGGAGTAAATTCCTGAATAATGGCCTCCTGAATATCATTCAAAAGCCGTTTAGAAGTGTTATAAGCAAATCTGTCATGAACTGCAGCTTTTACAGTGCCCGTATTTGGTTTTGGCGGTTCCGGTAATTTTTCCGTTTTTGCTCGTAGATCCGCTGATTTTTTACTGTTAATATTTAAGAAGATATTATGTTTACTATCTATTTCACTAAACTGATCACTTGCTTTACCGAGAGATTCACTTGATCCCAAAAACAAATATCCATTTTTCTTTAATGAAAACTGGAATAGCTGAAAGAGTCGCTGTTGGATATCGCCGTTTAAATAGATTAGAAAATTACGGCAGCTCAACAAATCGATGTTACTGAATGGAGGGTCCTGGATAATATTGTGTTGGGAAAATACGACCATATCCCGAATCTCTTTTGCTATGGTATATCCTTTTTTTTGGGCAACAAAATAAGATCTGAAAATCCTTGCAGGAACTTCGTTAATTACACTTTCCGGTAAAATTCTTTGTGATGCCAGCCGGATTGCTTCCCCATCCAGATCTGTAGCAAAAATGGTTACTTCAAACTGTAGATCATGTTTTCGAAGATAATTCTTGAAAAGCATTGCCAGAGAATACGCCTCTTCACCGGTTGAACATGCCGGCACCCAAACTCTTATCGTTTTGGATTCAGTATTTGCCTCAATAATTTTTGGAATTACATTTTCTGCAATCGATACAAACGCTTTTTCATCCCGGAAAAAGCTTGTCACCCCGATCAGCAGCTCACCGGCCAAGTTATGGGCTTCTACGGGTGTTTTTTCAAGATATTCGGTATAATCTTTAAGATTCGTGTACCCCTGAATACCCATCCTTCGGACCGTCCGTCTGTAAATTGTAGATATTTTATAATCTTCAAAATTTACATTGGTTTCCCTTTTAATGATTGAGATGATTTTATCAATCTGATTCTGATGACGCTCTACCGTTTTTGCATCAAAATTTAATACCTCTTTTCGATTTAAAAATTGGTCGAGCTCTGCCGGTATATTCTCAATTGAACAAATTTTATCAACAGCCCCAGTTAGAATGGCATTTTTAGGCATGCCATCAAATTTTGCTGTTTGAGGATCTTGCGCAATGACCAATCCGCCATGCTCCTTGATATATTTGATTCCTTCAGATCCGTCACTACCGGTGCCTGACAGAACGATCGCAGCGGATTGAAATTGAAACTCTGAGGCAAGGGACTCAAAAAATTTACTGATCGGATAACTCAGCTTTTTATCCTCTTTTTCTGTGAGTTTGAAACGGTTGCCAATCAGTTCAACAAATTTTTGCGGAGGATTCAGGTAGATATGATTTGGCTTCAGCTCCATGTTGTCTTCAATGACCTGAATCGGCAGAAATGTATGGCGAGCTAAAAGCTCATCCATTAAACTCTTATGATTTGGCGCAAGATGCTGAATGATGACAAATACGTATCCGGTTTTTAAATCAATCAGATCGAATAATTCCTCAAGAGGCTCGAGACCCCCTGCAGAGGCACTGTCGGCTTCCCCATAAACTGGG
>DEMS01000010.1 GCA_002359315.1 Bacteroidetes bacterium UBA2664
AGTCATAGTATTCAATGTGACGGGAAGGGGGTTTATACAAAAAATGGCCCGATTCATTGAATCAGGCCTTTTTCAAAAATACCTTCTTAAAACGGAATGTACTGCTTAGTTCTGCAATCTGAAGTAGATCGGCAAACTGTACTGAACCCGTACGGGACGGCCTCGTTGCATACCGGGGGTGAATTTCGCTTCACTTACTACACGAAGAGCTTCTTCATCCGCTCCGCCGCCAATCCCTCTCATCACAACGGGATTTTCAACTTCGCCTCTTTCGTTTACAATGAACTGAATAAACACACGCCCTTCAATACCGGCACGCCGTGCCATTTCCGGATAGCGAATTTTTCTCTGAAGTTCGCCCAAGCCACCAATCAGTTCCGGCATCTCTTCCACAACAACGAAGAAATCTTCTTCTTCCTCTTCAGCCGGAGGTGGGGGTGGAGGCATGCTCAGATTACCACCCAGATCCAAATCACCGCCTAAATCGATATCAACATCTTCGATAATTTCGTCGTTAGGCACCTCAACAGGTACTGGCGGACGAGGGGGTGGCGGAGGGGTTTCAATCTGACGGGTTTGAATAATTTCTTCCATCTCTACAATTTCCTGTTCGTCCAGAACGACTTCTTCCGGAGCAATACTTGTAAGATCAATTTTCACCGCTGCAATACAGAGTAATAGCGTAATAATCAATCCCAGCTGTAGAAAAACTGTATGATAATTTCTTAAATCGGCATCAGGTTTTTTTCTTTCAATCATAGAATAAAATGGTTACTGATTTTCATTGGTGGTGTAGTATAAATCATTTTATCGTAACTTTCCAACGTTCTTATTAAATCAATAGTATTATTTTTTTTGTGAAACCCGTTCTCCACGGATTAAATACCTTTTTTTGATCAACAGCAGCAGTATTGTTGCGAACAGTGTACCGATTATATCAGCAATTAAATCGCCAAAACTGGGGGTTCTGTCGATGGGAAGGGCACCCTGCATAATTTCAATGAATACCCCGAACAGTGAACCGACAATAAAAATCAATGGCAAACTGGCTGCCATATTTTTCAGGGATATGATGAGCAGCCCAAATAGAAATGTCCAGGAGAAGAAGAGCCCGAAATGACCCAGCTTATCATATTGATAGAGTGAAGAGCTGCCTATTTTATCGGAGGGAAAGAGTGTTAAAAAGATGATGACCATTGTGGATGTGACCAGCAGCAATGCAATCAGCATCCGGTTTTTCAGGAAGAATTGTAAAAGGGCTTTAATCATAAGAGATCTTCGGGGCTAAAGGGCTGTTTCGTCGCTAAATTTTTAAATGTGTGATAGCCGTGCAAAAGGGCGCTGATCACGGCAGTCTCAAGATCATTGGAAATGGATAACCTGGTCGCGATAGATCCGGCCAGTACATCCCCAAATCCGGCCCGATTAAACATATCTGTTTTGTATCCGGTGATATAGGGCGGACTCCCCGGGCGGGATACAAAAAGCGGGTCTCCTTTTAACAAAAGTGTTGAACCCACTTTGTCCGTAAAGGTTTTGGCCCAATTGAGACGCTCGGAATCTTTCGAAAAGTCTCCTCCCAGATAGGATTTTGCTTCTCCGATATGTGGCGTGAGAATCCATCGTTCACGGTTGGCCTTTTTAAGGGTACTGAAATCATCAAAAAAGGAGAGTCCGTCGGCATCGATTACGGAATAGCCCTCATGTTCGTTGAGCAGGCGCCGCACTAACTTTCCGGTTTCTTCATGTTTGCCAATACCGGGGCCAATCAGCAGGGTGCCCGGCTTTTCTTTCATATTTTTTAGAATTTTATCCGCATGGGATTCCTTGAAATAATGGTCTGCATCAACGCCTAATGGGATTTTGATGATGGTTGCCAAATTCAGGTCATACACCGGCAGCAGGGATTGCGGGGAGTAGAGAAAAACCGCACCCGCCCCCTGTTTCCATGCACTTCTTTGAATCAATGGAGGGGTGTGAGGGAACTGCCCATTAATCAAGCGAGCGGTTTCCTCTTCGAATAAATGGTTTGGAAAGGGCAGAGGGACCTGCTCCACGCGTCCGGTATATTGATCGGCTTGATTGAGGTAAAACCCTATCTTATTGGTGCCAAATGTGAATGTTGTGGTTGCACGGATTGCCGTTCCATGAGTTTTTCCGCTGTCGGGGTTGAGGCCGGTCGGCAGATCCATGGAGTAAACCGGTATTTTGCTGCTGTTTGCTTTGGTGACCCATTCGGAAACCGGGGGTTTCAGATCGCCTTTCAAACCGGTACCGAAGAGCCCATCAACAATATAGTCGATCTCTTTGGGCACGGTTTTTTCATCCGAATTAAGCAGTATGATATCAGCCCCACCCTCTTTGCACTTCATCAATAACTGAAGATTTTTTCGGGTGTCATCAGACAGTGAATCATCCCCAAAAAGAAGGTTCAGGTAAATCTTGTGACAGGAGTGATTGGTTAGGTATCGCGCAACGGCCAGGGCATCACCGGCATTATTTCCCTTTCCGCAAAGATAGAGTCCGGCACTTTCTTTGCCATGGATTTCTGAGATTTTATAGGCAGCCCCTGAAGCCGCCAGTTCCATCAGGGTAAATCCATCAATCCCAAACTCCTTGATTGTACGATTGTCGAGCCGGCGTGTCTGATCGGCCGTGTAGAGCTTTTCGAATTGTGAATTTTGAATATGTTTATTCATCTGATGTTAACGGTTTGAAAGATAATATTGAAAATGTTTGTCCATCTGTTGATAACGTATTAAAAAGTTATACAGATGCATCACAATATTCCATTATTTGCTTCATGAAATCAGGGCCACCGTTCTGCCGGTTTTCCCGTTCTGCCGGTTTTCCCGATCCGCAGGATAAACAATTTTATCGAAAAACAGTTTTGTCCGGATAACGAAAAAACTTTATGTGTCGCAATCAATAAATTCGAAATGATCAATAGGATCTGGCAAAAAGGACTCTTTGTGCAGATTTATTCCCCGAGACCATGCATTTGCCGGGTGTTTTATCCCCTTCTAAAGGGATGCATCGAATCGTCGCCTTCGTTTCCTCTTTTATTTTTGCCTCAGTTTCGGCTGTTCCGTCCCAATGGGCATAGATAAAACCGCCATCTTCGATAATCTTTTTGAACTCATCATAACTGTCGGCCTGTTTTGTCTGCTTATCCCTGCGATCTTTGGCAGCGGCAAACAGATCATCCTGAATAGTGATGAGCAGTTCTTCTATATGGCTTGCGGCTCCTTCCATCGGGATGATGTTTTTTTCGAGTGTATCCCGCCGGGCCAGTTCCAGGTTTCCATTTTCAACATCTCTTGGGCCTACTGCCAGACGAATCGGCACACCCTGAGCTTCGTGTTCGGCAAATTTCCAGCCGGGTTTGAAATTGTCCCGGTCGTCCAGTTTAACGGATACATTTTTCTTTTTCAGCTCTGCTATCAGGGGTGCGATGTATAGTTTAACATCGGCTCGTTCCTCATCTGATCGGTAAATGGGTACTACCACTACCTGAGTGGGGGCCAGTTTGGGAGGCAGTACCAGTCCGTGATCGTCGGAATGGGTCATGATGAGTCCGCCAATGAGACGGGTCGATACTCCCCAGCTGCTGGCCCATACATATTTGTGTTCTCCGTCGGCATCCTGAAATTTTACATCGAATGCTTTGGCGAAATTTTGTCCCAGGAAGTGAGAGGTCCCGGCCTGAAGGGCTTTTCCATCCTGCATCAGCGACTCGATGCAGTAGGTATCCACAGCCCCTGCAAAGCGTTCGGATGGGGTTTTGACACCGGTTACGACCGGCATCGCCATAAATTCTTCGGCAAAGGTTCTGTATACTTCGAGCATTTGAAGGGTCTCGGCGACTGCCTCTTCTTCGGAGGCGTGTGCGGTGTGGCCCTCTTGCCATAAAAACTCCATAGTTCGGAGGAATAGGCGGGTTCGCATCTCCCATCGGACCACGTTTGCCCACTGGTTAATCAGGATGGGCAGGTCGCGGTAGGATTGAATCCAGTTTCTGTAGGCGTCCCAGATGATGGTTTCGGATGTGGGCCGGACGATAAGTTCTTCATCGAGGCGCGATTCCGGATCGACTTCGACGCCGCCATCCACGCTTTTGAGCCGGCTATGGGTGACCACGGCGCACTCTTTGGCAAACCCTTCCACATGCTGGGCTTCTTTGGATAAAAATGATTTTGGGATAAAAAGAGGAAAGTAGGCGTTTTCATGGCCGGTTTCCTTGAACATGTTGTCGAGGGCGCTTTTCATGTTTTCCCAGATGGCGAATCCGTTGGGCCGGATCACCATGCATCCGCGAACGGGGGAGTGGTCGGCGAGTTTGGCCTCCTTCACGATGTCCAGATACCATTGAGAGTAGTCGTCTGCTCTGTTTGTAATTCGTTTTGCCATCAGTAGAATTTGAAAATAGTTAGTTGATCGTCGTTTTTGATTTTAATAGGGTAAAATAGCCTAAGATATGATTAAGTTAAAGGGGGAAACGTGTTAAAGTGTTAACGTTTTGAAAGTGTTAAGGTGTTGAAGTGATTCGATGCGAAGAGGGTGGATTGGATTGTAGTATTAGACATAGCCCCCACAACTGCGTCATCCTGATGAATATCAGGATCTCGCTTACGCGTACAAAAAATGAGCCCGGTTTATGAGTTCGATAAGATCTATAAGTTTTGCATAACACAGTCGCCCTGAGATCCTGAAATAAATTCAGGATGACAATTTCCGGGGTTGGGTTTATTTTTCTTCTTTTAGGTTTCATCTTTTTGGTGAAAAAGTGATATATTTGAAGTCTTTCCAAGAATTGGCGTGGTAGCTCAGGTGGTTAGAGCGTCGGATTCATAACCCGGAGGTCGGCGGTTCAAGTCCGCCCCACGCTACAAAGGGCGTAACGTTATTGAAATAGCGTTACGCCCTTTTTTGTAGAAGGGATTTGAGCGAATATAATAATTGATTGAATTCTCCTGCCAATATACTAATCACCAAATTTTTTCGTATTATTAACGTAATAACTTAGTAAGAACAAATCATCCCTTACAATGATTAAGAAACTTCAAAAAATCGGAAATAGTCGTGGCATACTCCTCGAAAAACCTCTATTAAAACTCTTGAAGGTTGAAGGGGATGATAGTGTCGAAATTGTCCCCCATGAAGATGGGTTATTGATTAAGAAGGTCGATGTCGTGTCGGCATATAGAGAAATAAGTAAGAAACATCGTAAATCACTGGATAAACTTGCCAAATAATGACCGAGCCTTCCTTCCTATCACTAGATGTTAAGCTTACAATTATCTTTTTATCTAATCGTTGTTTTTCTGTTATAGGGTTACGATACTATAGTAAGAGTTTAATTTAATACCACTGAGTAATGGAGAAAACAGTTTTAAAAAAGGAAGTTGATAATATGCTCAATGATCTTCCCGATGATGCAAATTGGGATGATTTGATGTATAAAATTTATGTACGGCAATCCATTGAACATGGCCTTAAAGATTCAGATGCCGGTCGGATCGTGTCACATGAGGACATAAAGAAGAAATACCAGCTGGCTGAATGAAAGTTTTTTGGACAGAACAAGCAGAAAAACAGCTTGACCAAATCTTTGAATATATTGCTATCGACTCTTCTCTCTATGCACATCGTACGGTTGTACAGATAATTGAGGAAGCAGAAAGTATCCTACACCATCCTCAAAAAGGTCGCAAAGTTCCAGAATATGAGCGGGGTGATATAAGAGAAGTATTTCATCATCCGTACCGTATCATCTATTTATTGAAAGATAAAACAATTGAAATACTAAGTGTAATCCATGGGGCTCGTCTTTTACCAGATAAACCCAAGTAGTAGGAGGTGTTACAAGATTCTCGGAACAATCTATTTTTGATTTAGTAGAAACTCACTGTCATGCAATAGTGAACACTAAAATAGATTTGTTATGTTTTCGAATGTCAACATCTCGCAAAAACTTCTGGTGCTGCTGACTTTTTTGATTTCAATTTCATTCATGTCGTGCAGCGACGATACAATGACAAACCCGGATCCGAATCCGGACCCCGATCCCCCTTTCACGTTTAACAGCGAAGCCAATCCCGGATCTTCGGCTGAAGCATTCCTGACTTCGGATGATTTTGAGGAGCTCGTGGTCGAAATACAATATATGGAGGGATATCGTCCGACAGATGAGGCGGTGGATCAATTAAAAACTTTTTTGGAAGAGAGGCTGAATAAAGACTCTATCACCATGATGGATCCGGCTGTGATTCCTGCGGGCGGACAAAACGCATACAGTGCGGACCAAATTCGTGCCCTGGAGGAAGAGCATCGAACGGTCTATCCGGAAGAGGGGATTTTATCTGCATATTTCATCTTTGTGGACGGGGAGTGGGATGTATCCGACAATGTGTTGGGTATCGCTTATTATAATACCTCAATGGCACTTTTTGGGGCAAAAATAGAGGATGCCAGCGACGGGCTTTTTCAGCACGGGCGCGACAAAATAGAAACGACTGTTATGCAACATGAGTTTGGGCATATCCTGGGATTGGTCAATAACGGTGTTGATATGCAAGAAAATCATCAGGATGAGGAGAATGGAAAACACTGTGATGAGTCGACTTGTCTGATGTATTACTCCGTTAGGACAACCGATTTTTTCGCCAACGTATTTGAGGGCACTGTCCCGGAACTGGATGAGGCTTGTATTGCAGACTTGAGGGCAGCCGGTGGGAGGTGATGGATGCACACTGGACTCATCACTTGGGCCCGGGTACCCAGCCATGCGGCCGGCCGGCACTGCACGCGGCACTGCCTCCCCCCGAATTGGCATTCGGGTTATTTGTGTTGAACCCTGAAGGGTTGGTGCATCGGAATTGGCAATTTGGGATTGAATGTAATGGCTAAACCGAATTGAAGACCAATAATTAAAATTAATTTGCATAATTATCAATTAACATATAAGTTGATTAAATAAGTTATCAACAATTAAGTTAAGTTATCCACAATGGAGAGGGGGTCTGTCAGTTTTAATAAATATGGATTACTCCCTAAAGGTGATTACGAGTACAATTTTAAGGAGCTGCGAAAATCTATTTTTGTTAAAGGACCTCAAAACCCATCCATTTCAAGTTGGGATACTCAATGGAGGAAACATTTGGTAAATCAAGCCGAAATCTTGATCAATCAACTATGGGATATCGGGATCACTGAAATTTGGCTGGACGGTTCATTTGCAGAAGCGAAACCACATCCAAATGATATAGATGGTTATTTTGAGTGTGATATAGCTGATATTGCAAGCGGATATATTGAGAGGGAACTAAACAAGAGAGATCCTCATAAAATTTGGACATGGGATTCATCCGCACGCAGAAACTATCGTGGATATGTGAAAAAACAGTTGCCCATGTGGCACCAATATCGAGTGGAGTTATATCCCCACTATGGTCAAAACAGTGGAATAACAGACAAACATGGAAATGAGGAGTTATTTCCAGCTGCTTTTCGTAAAGATCGAACAAATCATAAGGAAAAAGGAATTATTAAACTTGTTAAATAGAGGTTATCATGATCAGGTCTGAAAAAGAGTATCAAAAAGCAGTAGAACGAATTGAAGAAGAACAGAAGGTGATTAATCGTCAACGTGCCCATTTCGAAGAACTCGGTTATAAAGCAGAGCAATTAGAACGATTAATTCAACCACTTTACTCATTTCATAACCAGCTGAAAGAGGAAGTGGAGGCGTATGAAGGTATCAAGCGCGGTGACTTTGGAACTCTTCGAGAATTTACAAATATCGGCCGTTGGTTAATCGGTGTGCGAATTAATCTTGGAATGTCTCAGAAGGAGTTTGCCAAAGAATTGGAAGTATCTGAAGCACAAGTTTCCAGAGATGAAATTAATGAATATCATGGTATCACAATGGAAAAAGCTCAGCGAATTCTCGAAACATTCAATGTTAGATTTAAGGCTGAAATCGATGAACCGCTTTCCAGATTAGATAAAAAAAACCATCCGGTCATGATGGCAGATTAGAATCTCCATGATAAAAAATTAGCAGCAATCCGGTCAAAGAATGCTGCTAAATATCATCTACAGACGGCTATTACCCCATTTGCAAATAAAACTTACTTTTATCAAGGGGCATGTGCAATACGTATTACATCGTAATTTATCTACGTATTTATACGTAGAAAAAACCGGTCAAGACTCCTGTTTTTCCTCTAAAGCGTACCGTACGAGAGCGGCAGTATTTTTGAGTTCCAGTTTGTTCATGAGGTTGGAACGATGCGTTTCAACAGTCCGGACACTGATATAGAGTCGTTTTGCAATTTCCGCACTGGTGTATCCCTCCACGATTAACTTTAAAACTTCACGTTCTCTTTTTGTGATGTTTTTTTTAGAGATAGGTTTACTTCTCTGAGCGATGTCGGCATATTTTCCGGCCATTAACTCAGATATTGTCTTGCCAAACGCCTGGTTTCCATCGGCTACCGACTTAATGATATCAGCCAGCTCATTTTCAGAACCGTTCTTTGTAAGATAACCCATCACGCCGGCCTTTAGGGATTGATGCAGGTGTGAAATTTCATTGGATTGGGTAATTACGATTGCAAGTGCAGACGGATTGATCTTCTTGAGCTCTTTCATCAGCTCATGAATATTTGTATCAGTCAGCCCGGATGAGATAATACAGACTGATTCCGGGTGTTTTTGATAACTTTTGATCAAATTTGCACCGGTTTTCACCGTATCAACAACTTTGAAATCATTTCGGCCCTGAAGAATCGCGACTAATCCGGATCGATAAATATCCTGATTTTCCGCTATGATGATCTTTGTATGTCCCATTGAACAAGGGGTTTAGAAAAATGTCGGGCCTTGAATATAGTTTTATTTTAGTAAATGACAAATTTTTAAAAGTGAAAAGTGAAAAGTGAAAAGTGAAAAGTGAAAAGTGAAAAAGTTTTCAGTGACCCAAAACAATGGATGCAATCAAATAAAGTGCCAACCCTGATTTAATACTCCATAATATCGTACGGATCCAGTTGGTACGAACCAGCTTTAAAATCGCATTTTCATCAAATTTATCTACTAATTTGGCATGTTGAGGGACCTGAAGCAAAAAAGTACTCACCCAGATCAATAAAACCACAATCAAACCGATAAGATGAAGGGCCTGGAAATCGGGTGCATAGATCGTTAGTAAGATCGAGCTGATAAGCTCCAAAGTCATTACCGGAAGTACAATAAATGATATTCTAAATCCATGAAATCGGATGTGTTCTGTGAATTGAGTACGATCTGCCCTAAAAAAGAATGGATAATGCACAAGTTGTACCAGCCAGATGACTCCACACATGAAGAAGGAAGAAAAGATATTAACGAGTAAAATCGAGTCAATCATAAAAGTTTAAGGTTGAATTGAGCGAATGGTTGTAAGATTGTTTATTTTTCCCGATTACAGAATAAACGACATGATAGCGATTTAATTAAGAAATGTGTATATGAGCTTTATTAGGAGTCACAATTGTGGTGAACTGACCGCCAAAAATAAGGGAGAAGAAGTCGTATTGAACGGGTGGATTGCAACCCGCCGCGATCTGGGTGGATTGATTTTTATTGACCTTCGCGACAGGTATGGAATTACACAAATTGTGTTTGATGAGAATAACAAAAAGCTTCACTCACTGGCTGAAAAACTGCGTTCAGAGTATGTGATTGGCGTAAAAGGAGTGGTACTGCATCGGGACCGGGAGACCATCAACCCGGAGATGAATACCGGTGAAATTGAAGTGGAAGTGACCGATCTGATCGTCTACTCGAAAGCTAAAACACCGCCTTTTGAAATCAAGGATCAGATACCGACCAACGAAGAGGTCCGGCTGCGATACCGTTATCTGGATCTTCGAAGGCCGGAGCTTCAGAAAAATCTGATGCTGCGCTCTGATGTGGCACACAGCATCCGCAAATTTTATCATGAAAAATCTTTTGCTGAAGTGGAGACTCCGGTTCTGATGAAATCAACCCCGGAGGGTGCGCGTGATTACCTGGTACCCAGCCGTGTGAATGCAGGCAAGTTTTTTGCCCTGCCCCAGAGTCCGCAGACCTACAAGCAGATCCTGATGGTTTCCGGGATGGACCGATATTTTCAGGTTGTAAAATGTTTTCGGGATGAGGATCTGCGTGCCGATCGTCAGCCGGAGTTTACACAGATTGATGTGGAGATGTCTTTCATTAATGAGGAGGTCATCTATTCAATTCATGAGGAATTATTATCCAAATTGTGGAAAGAGCACAAAGGTGTGGATGTTTCGACTCCGTTTCAGCGCATGACCTATCAAGAGGCTATTGAAACGTACGGGTCCGATAAGCCGGATTTACGGTTTGAACTGAAGATCAGGGACCTGTCGGAGATAGTCGCAAATTCAGGATTTAAAATATTTAATTCGACGGTTGAAAAAGGCGGGCGTGTATTGTCTATTACCATCCCCGGCCAAGGGACATTGGGCCGCGGGGCACTGGATCGCCTCACCGAAAAAGCAAAATCACAGACCGGCGCCGGCGGAATGATTTTCATGAAACGGATGGATGGCGAAGTGACCTGCAGTGTGGGTAAGTTTTTGGATGACGAAACGATGGTGAAAATGGCAGATGAATCTGGCGCCAATGATGGGGATTTGGTATTGATTCTCGCAGGGCCTACCCCGGACGTCTATCACCAAATGGGTGGCTTACGATTGATCGCGGGCAAGGATTTTGATTTCATCCGGGAAGATGAGACGAAGTTTTTATGGGTAACGGATTTTCCGATGTTTGAATGGTCGAAAGAGGATCTGAGATATTACTCTCTGCATCACCCATTTACCGCTCCAAATCCGGATGATGTTGCGCTGCTGGATGAAGATCCTGCAAAAGTGAATGCACGGGCGTACGATTTGGTTCTGAATGGAAACGAACTGGGGGGCGGATCGATGAGGATTCATGACCCGGTTCTGCAGCAGAAAGTATTTGGCATCCTGGGAATGAATAAAGAAGAAGCTCAGGAGAAGTTTGGCTTTTTATTGGATGCTTTCAGTTACGGTGCACCCCCGCATGGCGGAATTGCATTGGGCCTGGACCGGATGATCATGCTGATGGCAGGTGCACAGAGTTTACGGGATGTGATTGCATTCCCAAAAAATCAAAAAGCACAAAGCCTGATGGATAATTCTCCGGATGTCGTGGATGAAAAACAGCTCAAGGAGCTACATATCTCTTTGAGGAAGTCGGCACTGAGTTGATGTGTTCTCGACTGCGTCCCGACTGAAAAGCGTCGGAACTGCGCTCGAACTGACGGGGGAGGTTGTTCCGAAAAAAAGCGATGGAACTACTCGAATTGACGGATATTATTTTAAATAAAAACAATGACATATGCATCACATCGAGCAGCGGAGGAGCGGATGCGACATACCCTCCACGTCACATTGAATACTATGACTTTTTCAAGCTGCTTGGTGTATTTTTTTCATTTCCTGAATATACCCTGGGTCATAGTCAACATTGTTATTCCACATCGAACATACGGTTCTCATGATCTTATTTATAATGTTATTCATAATGAGTT
>DEMS01000035.1 GCA_002359315.1 Bacteroidetes bacterium UBA2664
GGTAAGTAAAATTAATGACTAAAAAAAATCGGAGCGTCACGTCAATATAACAGCAGGGTAAAGCTTGTTCTTTACTCTGCATGTTTGTTACGGGTGTAGCTCAGTTGGCAGAGCACTGGTCTCCAAAACCAGGTGTCGGGAGTTCGAGCCTCTCCACCCGTGCTATCAGATCAATGAGTATTATTTATGAAGAAGATTACAGAATTTATTGAAAACGTTCGAAAAGAGATGGCTAAAGTATCCTGGCCGACTCAGCAAGAGCTAATCGATAATACAATTATTGTTGTCGTATTTACGATTATCATTTCGGTATTTATTTTCGGAGTGGATCAGGTATATAGCACCATTTTGGAGGCAATCTACAGATGAGTTCACTGAAAGAGAACGAAAATAACGGATTAGACTGGTATGTTGTAAGATGTTTCTCCAGTCACGAGAGAAAAGTGAAAGAGTATTTAACTCGTGAAATAGAAGATCTGAAACTGGAACATAAAATTGCTGAAATTTTAATTCCGACAGAGACCGTTGTTGAGATCCGATCAGGCAAGAAAAAGACAAAAGAGAAAAACTTCTTCCCGGGGTACATTTTGGTAAAAACCCGGTATGATGAAGAGGTGAATAACCTGATACAATCTGCACCCTCCTGTTTAGGATTTCTCAAGGCAGGCAGAAATGATACGGTTCCGACTCCTTTAAAACAGAGAGAAGTGGATCGCATATTGGGCCGTGTGTCTGACAACAAAGAGATGGCAGAGAAAGGAGGCATTATTGATATTCCTTTCAAAGAAGGGGACTTGATCAAAGTGATCGATGGCCCATTCAAAGAATTTGACGGTACCGTGCAGGAGGTACTTCCTGACAAGTTAAAACTAAGAGTACTGGTAAGCATATTTGGCAGAAAGACTCCTGTTGAGGTCGACCTGAATCAGGTTGAATCAACAACTTAAAAGAACTTTAACGTGAGCTATTACGCAGCAAACAGAAGAACGAATCACTAATTGATTCTATATGGCAAAAAAAATAGATAAAGTGCTAAAACTTCAAATCGTTGGTGGGCAGGCAAACCCTGCTCCTCCGGTAGGTCCAGCTTTAGGCCAGGCCGGCATCAACATAATGGAGTTTTGTAAAGCATTTAATGCACGAACTCAGGACAAGGCAGGTACTATCATACCGGTTGAGATTACTGTATTCGCTGACAAGTCTTTCAGTTTCAAAACAAAGACTCCGCCGGCAGCAGTACTTCTCAAGCAAGCCGCTAAAATCAAATCAGGTTCAGGTGAACCCAACCGTGCGAAAGTAGGGAAAGTTACCTGGACACAATGCAAGGAGATAGCAGAGCAGAAGATGGAAGATCTGAACGCTTTCAATGTCGAAAATGCAGCTGAAATGATTGCAGGTACCGCCAGAAGCATGGGTTTGCGAGTAATCCGAGATAAATAAGAGGATTTAAGAAATGGCAAAACGAGGAAAGAAATATCAGCAGGTCGCTGAATTAATCGATCCGGATATGGAGTATACCATTGAGGAGGCGTGTGATCTTGTCAAAAAGACCAGCACAGCTTCATTCGATGAATCCGTTGACATAGATCTGCGCTTAGGCGTGGATCCGCGTCATGCAGATCAGATGGTTCGTGGTACTGTTTCGCTCCCTCACGGATCAGGAAAGAGTGTTCGCATTCTTGCCCTGGTAAATGAAGCAAAACAAGATGAAGCGAAAGAGGCCGGAGCCGATTATGTTGGCCTGGATGAATATGTAGAGAAGATTGAAGGTGGTTGGGCAGATGTAGATATCATCATTGCCACACCGGATGTCATGGGTAAGATAGGACGACTTGGAAGACAGTTGGGCCCAAGAGGACTGATGCCTAATCCGAAAAGCGGCACCGTTACGATGGATGTCGCCGCAGCCGTGAAGGAGTTCAAGGCGGGAAAGATGGATTTTCGGGTAGACAAAGCAGGAATCTTGCACACAACTATCGGAAAAGCGAGTTTTGATGCCAGCGATTTGCGAGAGAATTTAAGATCGTTTTTGCAAGTCATCATGAAAATGAGGCCGGCATCCGCAAAGGGCATTTACATTAAGAGTGCTTTTTTAAGTACGACAATGGGCCCGAGCATTCCTATAAGCCGATCATCAATCACTTCAATTTAGAACTAACAGGTTAGAACAATGCCGACAATATTAGAAAAAAAGGCCATTGTAGAAGAAATTACCGAGAAACTGAGTAACTCGAATGCAGTTTATATAACAAACTATACCCGGATGTCTGTATCAGATATGGGTGAGCTTAGAGGAAAATTCAGAGAGGGTAATGTGCTCTTTAAAGTGTACAAAAATACACTTGTGAAAAGAGCTATGGATACAATAGGCGGATACGAAAAACTCTATCCATACCTGGAAGACCAAAATGGTTTTGCATTTGTGGATGATGAGCTGTCTGCCCCTGCAAAAGTGCTTAGAGACTACATCAATGAACGCAAAAAGCCTCAGTTCAGGGCTGCGTTAATTGACGGTGACTACTACGGCGAAGACCAATTAGAAGCACTCGCTTCTTTGAAATCCAAAAACGAAGTTATTGGAGATATTATTGGCTTGCTGATGGCACCGATTACAAATGTAGTCAGTGGTCTACAGGCACAAGGTGGAAACATCGCAGGAGCAATTCAAACCATCGCCGAAAAAGGCGGAGAATAATCTCAATTTTTATACAATTTTAAATTAAACCGACGAACGGAGAATAAATAAAATGGCTGACGTTAAAGAAATAGCAGAACAACTCGTTAACTTAACGATTAAAGAAGCTAACGAACTTGCAAAAGTTCTTGAAGAAGAATATAACATCAAACCGGCTGCAGCTGCAGTTGCTGTGGCAGGACCTGCTGCAGGTGGCGATGCCGCCGCTGCTGAAGAGCAGACAGAATTTGATGTAGTTCTTAAATCAGCAGGACCTAAGAAAATTGCTGTCATTAAAGAAGTACGTGCAGTAACAGGACTTGGCCTTAAAGAAGCGAAAGAACTTGTTGACGGTGCCCCGGGCACAGTTAAAGAACAAGTTTCTAAAGCAGAAGCTGAAGAATTGAAAGCTAAGCTTGAAGAAGCTGGCGCTGAAGTAGAACTCAAGTAATAGAGTTCTAACATACCGTATTTGCCGAGCCGACACCTTTTTTTAGGTGTGGGCTTTTGGCATCTAATTCACAAGTGGTTTTATTTGCAGTCCGGATTTCAATCGGACGCATCTTACATGTACCAACAGATCACTTATTCTTTTTAACATAAGGAGAATTCCTTTTGAGTAATACTATGGAGAAAATCCCGTTTACCGACCGCCTATCATTCGGCAGAATCAAAAATGTTATCGATTACCCCGACTTTCTGGATATACAGCTGGAGTCATTTAATACGTTTGCTCAGCTTGATGTAGCACCGTCAGATCGATTAAACCAGGGGTTACAACGAATTTTTAATGAGAATTTCCCCATTCAGGATTCCAGGGAAACTCACATACTTGAGTTTATCTACTATTCGGTAGATACACCAAAGTATAATATACGAGAGTGCCAGGAGCGTGGCCTCACTTACGCCATCCCGCTTAAAGCGAGTATGCGCCTTTCATCCGCTGACAGCAGCGATGAAGCCAGTGAGACCATCGAACAGGAGGTCTTTTTAGGAGACCTTCCTTGGATGACCGAAAGAGGGACATTCATTATCAATGGCGCAGAACGCGTAATTGTAAGCCAGTTGCACAGATCTCCCGGAGTATTTTTCGGCCAGTCCGTGCACCCGAACGGCACACAACTCTATTCAGCCCGTGTGATTCCTTTTAAAGGATCATGGATTGAATTCACAAATGATATTCGAGACGTTCTCTGGGCGTATATCGACCGTAAGAAGAAGATTCCGGCGACTACACTCCTAAGAGCCCTTGGTTTTTCAACAGACTATGACATCCTAACCATGTTTGGGCTCTCTGATGAGATACCATTCGGCACCAAAAAGGCCTACAATGATAAACTGGTTGGAAAACGACTCGCTACCAACATCTCTACAGAAGTGAAGGAAGAGGTTGTGGACGAGGAGACGGGTGAAGTTACTGAAGCCCTCAACACCAAAGTATTACTGGAGCGTGATCACGAACTCACGGAAGATGATTACGGCCTCCTCAAAGAAGCAGGAATTAAGAAAGTACTGGTACAGAAGATCGGCGCTGAGGAGTCTGAGCGTTCTGTGATCATGAATACACTGCGTAAAGATCCATCTCACGATGATGTATCTGCACTGGGTGAAGTATATCAGCAGATCCGTACCGGTGAAATGCCCGATCCGGAAACTGCACGGCAGGTTCTGGAACGACTCTTTTTCAGTGACAAGAAGTATGATCTGGGAGAAGTGGGCCGTTACCGCCTGAACAAACGCCTGAAAGTGGATGTAGATCCCGAAATTCAGTACCTCACCAAAGAGGATGTTGTTGCGATCGTAAAAGAGGTGATTCGTCTGAAAGAGATGAAATCACAAGTGGATGATATTGATCACCTGAGTAACCGGCGTGTGAGAACCGTTGGCGAGCAGCTGGGCCAGCAGTTTGCAGTCGGGCTTGCCCGTATGGCCAGAACCATCCGTGAGAGAATGAATTCACGGGATGCCGAACAGCTTACTCCGCAGGATCTGGTGAATGCACGTACGATTTCAAGCGTCATCAACAGTTTCTTCGGAACCAATCAGCTGTCTCAGTTTATGGATCAAACCAATCCGGTTGCCGAGCTGACTCACAAAAGAAGGATGTCTGCATTAGGCCCCGGTGGACTTACCCGGGAACGTGCCGGTTTTGAGGTTCGTGATGTTCACTATACTCACTACGGCCGTCTATGCCCGATTGAAACCCCTGAAGGCCCAAATATCGGTTTGATTACGTCACTTTGTATTCACGCGAAAGTGAATGAGTTTGGGTTTATTGAAACCCCATACAGAAAGGTGAAAGAGGGGAAAGTAACCAACAGTGTAGAGTATCTTGCTGCAGAACAGGAAGATGAAACGATTATTGCACAGGCGAATGCCCCTCTGGATGACAAAGGGAAATTTGTAAATGAATCGATCTTTTCACGTTTCAGAGACAGTAACGTAGGCCTTGCCAAGCCTGAACAGATTGAATACATGGATGTTTCTGCAAACCAGATTACATCCCTTGCAGCGGCACTGATTCCATTCATTGAACATGATGATGCGAACAGAGCTTTGATGGGTTCTAACATGCAGCGTCAGGCAGTGCCATTGTTGCGGCCGGAATCACCGATTGTCGGTACCGGACTGGAGCAGAGAGCTGCAAAAGATTCCAGAGCGATCATGACTGCAGACGGAGACGGAGAAGTTGTTTACGTCAGTGGGAATGAGATCAGAATCCGATATGAGCGGACTGAATTAGAGCAAAACTGCTATTTCGATGAAGGGATCAAGGTTTATCATCTTCAAAAATTTGAACGAAGTAACCAGGACACCACCGTAAATCAGCGCCCGATTGTGAGCGTTGGTGACAAGGTGAAAAAAGGCCAAGCCATCGTGGATGGCTGTGCCACCGAAAAAGGTGAGCTGGCCCTGGGCAGAAACCTGCTGGTTGCATTTATGCCATGGCGTGGATACAACTTTGAGGATGCGATCGTGATTAGTGAGCGTATCGTACAGGATGATGTTTATACATCGATTCACATCACTGAATTTGAGCAGCAAGTACGGGATACAAAACGCGGTGAAGAAGAGCTGACCCGTGAAATTCCCAATGTGAGTGAAGAAGCGACTCGTAACCTGGATGAAACAGGGATGATTCGTGTCGGTGCCAAAGTGAAGCACGGTGATATTCTGGTCGGTAAGATCACACCAAAAGGTGAAACCGATCCGACACCGGAAGAGAAACTGTTGCGTGCCATTTTTGGTGATAAAGCGGGTGATGTGAAAGATGCATCCCTCAAAACCCCTCCGGGTGTATCCGGTGTTGTCATCAACACAAAACTCTTCAGCCGTAAGCGTGACGAACAGATCTCACGTAAAGAAGAGAAGAAGTTGGTGGACGCGGAGAATGAGCGTCATGCAGAGAAATTAGCGGACCTGAACTCCAAGTGGGCCGATAAGATGTACAGCTTGCTTCGGGATAAAACATCACCGGGTGTCTATAACTACAGCGGTGTTGAGCTGATTCCGAAAGGCGAGAAGTACAAAAAATCAGTCTTTGAAGAGCTGGATCCGATCCGAATCAATGAAAATATTGATTGGGCAACGGACGAAGAGCTTGTGAAGCATGTAAGACTGCTTTTCAAGAGCTACCGGGATCTGCGAAGAGAAATTGATACCGAAGCCAAGCGACGCAAATACCAGATTCAGGTAGGAGACGAGCTTCCACCGGGCATTATTCAGAAGGCGAAAGTGTATGTAGCCAAGAAGAGAAAGATGCAGGTAGGTGATAAGATGGCCGGACGTCACGGTAACAAAGGTGTGATTGCCAAAGTAGTACCGGCAGAAGATATGCCGTTCATGGCGGATGGAACACCGGTTGATATTGTACTCAACCCATTGGGTGTACCGTCACGTATGAACCTGGGCCAGATTTATGAGACGATCCTGGGCTGGGCCGGTAAAAAACTGGGTGTAAAATATGCATCCCCTATTTTTGACGGTGCCTCTTATGAGCAGGTACAGGCTGAACTGAAAAAAGCAGGCCTTCCGGAAGATGGACGTATCTATCTGTATGATGGACACACCGGAGCCCGAATGGATCAGCAGACAACCGTCGGTATTATGTACATGCTGAAACTGAATCACCTGGTTGAAGATAAGATGCACGCCAGATCTATCGGCCCATATTCACTGATTACGCAGCAGCCACTCGGTGGTAAAGCGCAGTTTGGTGGACAGCGGCTTGGAGAGATGGAAGTTTGGGCACTTTATGCATACGGTGCTTCAAGTATTCTGAAAGAGATGCTCACTGTAAAAAGTGATGATGTGAAAGGACGATCAAAAGTATATGAAGCCATCGTGAAGGGCGAGAACCTTCCGGAAGGCGACATACCGGAATCGTTCAAAGTATTACTGCGCGAATTGATGGGTCTCGGACTCGAAATCCATATTGACTAACGTACGTTCTGCTAAAAAAAATTAAAAAAACGGAGGTTTTCCTTTGCCGTCAACAAATACATTAACAGTTACTAAAGATTTTTCTAAAATCGGGATTTCACTGGCTTCAGCTGAAACCATTCTGTCCCGATCCCATGGAGAGGTCTTAACACCGGAAACCATTAATTACAGAACATTCAAACCGGAAATGGATGGCCTTTTCTGCGAAAAGATCTTCGGCCCGGTTAAAGATTACGAATGTCACTGTGGAAAGTACAAGCGTATCCGTTACAAAGGGATTATTTGTGACAGATGTGGTGTTGAAGTCACCAGAAAAGCGGTGCGAAGAGAGCGAATGGGCCATATTACCCTGACCGTTCCGATCGTTCACATCTGGTATTTCAAATCTCTTCCAAGTAAAATTGCTTACTTGCTGGGATACTCTTCCAAAAACCTCGAACGAATTGTCTATTACGAAACATTCGTCGTGATCAATCCGGGACTGGCCAGAGATCTGGGCTACAAACGAGGCGATCTGATTTCCGAAGAGGAGAAATTTGATATTCTGGATCAGCTTCCGGAAGATCACTATGAGCTGGAAAATGAGGACGAAGATAAATTCGTCGTTATGGATGGCGCTGAAGCCGTTCAGGCACTCCTGACAGACATGGATCTGGACGGACTCGCTTACACGTTGCGTGATGAGGTAAAAAATGAAACCTCTCAGATGCGTAAGAAGAAAAAATTGAAACGACTTCAGGTTATTGAGTCGTTCAGAGCTGCAAACCTGCACACGACCAACAATCCGGAGTGGATGGTTCAGGGCGTGATTCCCGTAATTCCGCCGGAACTGAGGCCATTGGTTCCATTGGAAGGTGGGCGATTTGCGACTTCTGATTTGAATGACCTTTATCGAAGAGTGATCATCAGAAACAATCGCCTGAAACGATTGATCGATATCAAAGCACCCGATGTGATTCTCCGTAACGAGAAGAGAATGCTTCAGGAAGCGGTCGATTCACTCTATGATAACTCCAGAAAATCGAATGCGGTTCGAAATAACAACCGTCCGCTGAAATCCCTCAGTGATATGCTGAAAGGGAAAAGCGGCCGATTCAGACAGAACCTTCTTGGAAAACGGGTTGATTATTCAGGCCGTTCTGTGATTGTTGTAGGCCCTGAACTGAAAATGCATGAGTGCGGCCTTCCAAAAGAGATGGCGATTGAGCTCTACAAACCGTTTGTGATCCGAAGGCTGATCGAAAGGGGTTATGTGAAAACCGTAAAGAGTGCCAAAAAAGTTGTTGACCGAAGAGACCAGGTGGTTTGGGAAGTATTGGAGAACGTGATTGACGGACATCCGATTCTGCTGAACCGTGCTCCGACTCTTCACAGGTTGGGGATTCAGGCGTATCAGCCGGTATTGATCGAAGAGAAAGCGATCCGTTTGCATCCACTATCGTGTACAGCGTTTAATGCTGACTTTGATGGGGATCAGATGGCGGTTCACCTTCCTTTGAGTCATGATGCCGTTCTGGAAGCATCCATCCTGATGCTGGGTTCACACAACATTTTGAGTCCTGCAAGTGGCGGGCCGATTGCGGTTCCTTCACAGGATATGATTTTAGGTATCTACTACCTCACCAAAATGGGCAGCGGAAAACGCGGCGAAGGCAAAACTTTCTCTGATAAAGATGAAGTGGTTGTCGCTTATGATCAGAATAAGATCGATCTCCATGCCAAGATCAATGTACGGATTCCTGTAACTCAGGAAGACGGAGAGGTCACACATGAGATCATCAAAACCACGACCGGTCGGGTTCTCTTTAACGAGATCGTACCGGAAGGTGTAGAATTTGTAAACCGAACGCTCGGTAAAAAAGAGCTTCGAATTTTGATCAATGATATTCATACCGCAGCCGGTACTAAAAAATCCGCTGCATTCCTGGATAACATGAAAACGATCGGTTTTGAGCATGCGACAATCGGCGGACTCTCATTCAGTTTGGAAGATATTATCATTCCGGATGCGAAAAGAGAGCTGATTGAAAAAGCTCAGGCTGAAGTAGCTGAAATTCAGGATCGTTATGAGATGGGTTTCATCACGGATAACGAGCGTTACAACCAGGTTATTGATAAATGGACTAGTACCACAAACCGTGTTTCTGAAACACTGTTTCAGAGTTTGGCCGACGATAAGGATGGGTTTAACTCAATCTTTATGATGGCTGATTCCGGTGCGAGGGGTTCGAAAGAGCAGATTCGCCAGCTGGGCGGTATGCGTGGATTGATGGCCAAGCCTCAGAAGAGCTCGATGCAGCAGGGCAATGAAGTGATTGAAAACCCGATTCTCTCCAGTTTTAGAGAGGGATTGACGGTTTTGGAATACTTTATCTCTACTCACGGTGCCCGTAAAGGTCTTGCCGATACGGCGCTGAAAACTGCCGATGCGGGTTATCTGACCCGGCGACTGGTGGATGTATCTCAGGATATCATTATCAATGAGCGCGATTGCGGTACCCTTCGAGGGATTAAGATGCAAGCGCTGAAGGATAATGAAGACATTATCGAAAGTTTAGAGAACAGAATTATCGGACGTGTGTCGATGCACGCGATCAAAGATCCGATTACGGATGATCAAATCTGTGAATCGAATCAGCTGATTGATGAGAAGATCGCCAAGAAAATTGCAGAGACATCGATCGAAGAAGTTGAAATTCGGTCTGTATTGACGTGTGAAACTGAGCGCGGTGTTTGTGCGATGTGTTACGGACGGGATATGGCGAGAAACAGTATCGTTGAAACCGGTGAGGCAGTGGGTGTTATTGCTGCACAGTCGATCGGTGAACCGGGTACACAGCTTACGCTTCGAACATTCCACGTGGGTGGAACGGCTTCACGTATGGAGTCTGATTCTCAGCACAAGGCCAAATTTGAAGGAACAGTTGAATTCGAAAATGTTCGTGTTGTGGAGTATGATGACGGTGAAGAGATTCACAACGTTGTATTGAGCCGTGCGGGTGAATTGAGAATTCTCGGAGAAGATCGCAAAGTATTGATTACCTATAATATTCCTTATGGGTCAGAGATGCTGGTTGAAGAGGGCGATAAAGTGCCTAAAGGCATGCCGCTTTGTAAGTGGGATCCATACAATGCGCTGATCTACTCAGAAATTGAAGGTACGGTTGAGTATCGTGATATCATTGAAGAGATCACATACACAGCGGATACCGATGCGCAAACGGGCCACAGAGAGAAAGTGATTATCGATACTCGTGACCGTTCGCTTGTTCCAACACTGGTTGTGAAAGGGGTGGACGATCGGATCAGAGAGAGTACGCTGCCGGTTGAAACGCATATTGTTGTTGAAGATGGTGAGAAAGTGAGTGCCGGACAGGCTCTTGCGAAGATCCCAAGGGCAGCATCGAAATCAAAAGATATTACAGCGGGTCTGCCGCGTGTTACTGAGCTCTTTGAAGCCAGATCACCGAGCGATCCTGCGACTGTAACAGAGATTGACGGTATTGTGAAGATGGGTGGCCGTAAGAGAGGTTCTCAGGAAGTGATTGTGGAGAGCAAGGACGGCACCGATGAAAAACGATATCTGATATCCTTGTCGAAGCATATCCTGGTACAGGAAAATGACTTTGTGAAAGCGGGTCAGGCGCTGTCGGATGGAACGATTCCTGCACAGGAAATACTCAACATTCTCGGCCCATTTGCCGTGCAGTCGTATCTCGTGAATGAGATCCAGGAAGTGTACCGTCTGCAGGGTGTGGGTATCAATGATAAGCACATTGAAGTGATTGTGCGTACCATGATGCAGAAAGTAGAGGTGACGGATCCGGGCGATACGATGTTCCTTGAAGGCGATAAAGTGGATCGTTTTGAGTTGAACAACGTGAACGATGCGTTGATTGGTAAGTTTGTAGTTACCGATCCGGGTGGCAGTGAGCGTAAACTGGGAGCGATCCTTGACAGGCGTCAGGTTCGTGAGCAGAATAATGAGCTCATTAAAGAGGGCAAAGAAGAGCTGCAGACACGGGAAGCCGAGCCTGCAATTTCCAAGCCGATTCTTTTGGGTATCACACGGGCGTCGCTGTCAACAGAGAGTTGGTTGTCTGCCGCATCCTTCCAGGAAACAACGAAGGTATTGACTCAAGCTTCTATTGAAGCGAAGAGAGATCTTCTGCGCGGACTGAAAGAGAATGTGATTGTCGGCCATAAAGTACCTGCCGGTACCGGACTGCTCAGCTATGATGAGCTGATTGTCGGGTCGAAGGCGGACTATGACGAAACCGATGAGGATATGCAGAAGGTGTTTGAGACGTTGGGCGCGGAGGATTCGCCTGATGAGGAGAATGAGTAGATTTAAAGCCCTGATTTTTATCAGGGCTTTTTTTTTGCGCTGCGCCCACCCGGATTGCATCCGGGATGATTCGGGTTCAACCCTGAAGGGTTGTGATGGGGCGTGTGCCCCACCTGACGCCCGAATTGCATTCGGGGTTATTGGGATTCAACCCTGAAGGGTTGGGGTGGGGCTGGCGCCTCGCCCGAGTTGGTACTTGGGATTATTTGGGTTCAATCCTGGGGGGTTGTTTGGGGCTGGCGCCCCGTCCGAGTTGGTACTTGGGTTATTCATGTTCAACCCTGAAGGGTTGTTTTATTGGGCATGTCTATGAACCGATTTGCTTTAGCAAATCAATGTGCTTAACCCCCAATTGCAAATTGGGGGTTAAGATGGGTGATAAACCCGAACCCCTGAAGAGGGGTTCAATGTGTCTGAGGGCAAAAACCTTTTTAGGACTGGCGGCCCCGGATTGCATTCGGGATGATTCGGGTTCAACCCTGTCGGGTTGTGATGGGGCTGATGCCCCACCCAAATTGCATTTGGGATTACTCACATTCAACCCAGAGGGTTGTTTTTTATGGTAGGAACGGTAAATACCTTAATTGTTTTTGTAAGGATCTTACTTTATCGTGTTCATATGAAGAAATAGATCATTTCGATTTCGAATAGATGAACAGTTACACGCAGTTGTTGTATCATATTATTTTTGGGACCAAATATAGGAGGCCTACTCTTATTAAAAGTGATAGGTTGATTCTTTATAAGTACATATCCGGGCTTTTGAAGAAGAAGCGGTGTCATCTTTACCGAATCAATGGTGTAGAAGATCATATTCATATCCTGACTCATGTACACCCTACAATACCTTTATCTACTTTGGTTAAGGATATAAAGCTTGCCAGTCATTCTTTTATCAAACAACAAGGCATTTTACCGGGTTTTAAGGGATGGCAAAAAGGTTATGGTGCGTTTACAGTCCACAATAATGATAAGCATCGAGTTATTGCGTACATAAAGAACCAGGAAGCTCATCATGGCCGGATAACCTGGGATGAGGAGATGGGAAAGCTATATGAAGAACATGGGATTGAACCCGGATTACATCCGGGATAATTCATATTCAACCCAAATTGCATTTGGGATTTCTCATGTTCAACCCGGAGGGTTGTGGAGCTGGCGTCCCTGTCCCCAAATTTGGCAATTGGGATGGTTGAGGTATAACTCATAGGGATGTTTTCTTGGGCGAGTACTCAGTCATTAATACTTTACATACATTATAGTCGTTTTTACAAGTGATGGAGATTAACTACATTATGATATGTCAGAAAAAGAACTCATAAAACAGATCAAAAAACTTCCGACTGAAGCACAACAGGAAGCGGCAGACTTTGTTGAATTTCTTTCTAAAAAATATCTTCAGGAATCAAATGAAAATGATTCGAAGGGAAGAAAGTCTATTCTTGAGAACTCATTTAGGGGGATTTGGAAAGACCGTGAGGATCTTCAGGACAGCACCAAATGGGTCAGGGAACTTCGAAAAAGCCGTTGGAACAATTGATCAAAAAAATGAATAAGCTCGACGACATAAAAAAGAAAATCAGGCCGATCCTCAAAAAGTATGGCATCAAAAAAGCAGGAATTTTTGGTTCGTCTGCGCGTGGTGATTCTGTTGCAAATGACCTTGATCTGCTTGTAAAGATCGACAAAAAGATCAGTCTGCTTGAATTCATCGAGATTAAGCAAGAATTGGAAGACGAATTGGGGATGAAAGTTGACCTGGTTGAATATGATGCCATTAAGCCCGCGTTGAAAGATAATATCCTCAGGGATGAAGTACCTGTTCTATGAGCAAGAGAAAACCTGACGTCTACCTTCAGGATATTTTAGAGAGTATAGAACATATACAGAGGTTCCTTCTTGATGTGTCCGAAGATGAATTTTATGAAAATGTAGAGAAACAAGATGCTGTTCTTCGGAGATTGGAAATTATCGGAGAAGCTGTAAAGCACTTACCCGAAGAAATTCGAGTCAATAATCCGAATGTTCCTTGGCGTCAAATTGCAGGTATGAGAGATATCATTATTCATGAATATTTCGGTGTTACACTTGAAATGATTTGGATTGTTGCTTCAGAGGATATTGCGGAATTGAAAGAGACGGTCGAAAAAATTTTAAGCTCCAATAAATAAGCGAGTCGGTCACTAAAAAGCTAATCTGTCGTTTTTACAAGTGATGTAGATTATCTACATTAATTTATGATGGATATTCTCATAGATTTTGGTCGCAACAGTATTGATACCACTAAAACCATTTAAAATTTAGCAATTATGTTAGAGTATAAAGGATATCACGGAAAAGTTGAGTTTGATGAAGAAGCCGGTCTTTTTCATGGAGAAGTTGTGGGTTTACGAGATGTAATTACGTTTCAGGGTAAAAGTGTGGATGAATTAGAGCAAGTGTTTCGTGATTCTATCGATGATTATCTTGACTTTTGCCAAGAGCTAATCGAAGCTGAACGGCAAATTGCAAGGGGTGAAGTCGTTTCCCATGAAGAGGCTAAAAAACAGATAATGGAAAACCTTGCTAAATGGAAATAGTTGTCAATTACTGTTTCGTCTGGAGCGGACGGCTTCTACTTCGTTAGTGATCTCTTCAGGGCTTGGTACAGTTTCAGATTTGGAACGGAGTCTTTTCAATACTTCAGAAAAATCACTTTTTGTTGATTTACGAATAGCAATCAAATCTAAATCAGCAAGCTCTTTAAGCAGTTTCCTGGCTTTTGGATTTAATATATCTACTTTGATTGTTTCCATATCTTAATGTACCAAATTGAACTTTTATGATACCGATCTCAGTTCTTGGATTTCGATTTATCAATATTTTCCAGGAGTGCTTCGGCTTCTTTGATTAGATCGTCGGCTCGTTTTTTGGCATCGGATACCACATCATCACCTTGTTTTTTTGCGTCAGATGCGATCTTTTCTTTTTCGGCTTTTAATTTATTGATGAGTTTGTTGATCTCTTCACCGTAAGCACTTACTCTATAAGAGACTTTTCCTCGCAGTTTAGACCCTGAATCGGGGGCGTACAGCAAAGCTATAATAGAGCCGACTGCCGCGCCTGTTATGAATCCGAGTGTGAAATCTTTTCCTGATTTAGCCATAATGTTGAAACTTAGATTTACCTTTATTTTTTAAAAAATACATTTTTTTTTGATGAATAAACAGATTCTCTTTCTTACTTCTATGAGAACATCATTATATTCTAAAAATTCTAAACGAAAATTCCTGAACTCATGAAATTTTTTATTGATACCGCCAATCTGGATGAAATTAAAGAAGCCAATGACCTTGGGGTTCTTGATGGTGTAACGACTAATCCGAGTCTTTGTTACAAAGTAGGGGTCAAGGATTTTGAAGGACATATCGCCAAAATTTGTGAAATGGTTGAGGGGGATGTCTCTGCTGAAGTGATTTCCACTACATACAAGGAGATTGTAGATGAGGGACGGAAACTTGCCAAGATTGCGGATAATGTAGTGGTGAAGGTCCCGCTGATCAAAGATGGCATTAAAGCGATCAAAACATTTAGCGAGGAGGGGATCAAAACCAACTGCACGCTCTGTTTTTCAGCAACCCAGGCACTGATTGCCGCTAAAGCGGGTGCTACCTACATCTCTCCGTTTATCGGGCGGCTGGATGATATATCAACGGACGGGATGGTGCTGATATCGGATATCGCCACGATTTATGATAACTACGGGTT
The DNA here is from genome assembly GCA_002359315.1 of Bacteroidetes bacterium UBA2664. Classification (GTDB taxonomy): domain Bacteria; phylum Bacteroidota; class Rhodothermia; order Balneolales; family Balneolaceae; genus Rhodohalobacter. The sequence goes on from DEMS01000035.1 coordinate 15,213, forward strand.
GACTACCGAGATTCTGGCGGCGAGTATTCGTCACCCGATGCATGTGCTCGAAGCGGCCCGGATGGGCGCGGATGTGGCTACCATGCCGCTGAGTGTGATCGAGCAGCTGCTGAAGCATCCGTTGACGGATCTTGGCTTGGAGCGGTTTCTGGCAGACTGGGATAAGCTGCAGGAGTCGCTGAAGGGGTAGGTTGAGCTATGGCGTAGACCGTCCCACACACCCAAGGGACCTAGGTATGGCATGGACCGTCACCCCCAAGGGGTATAGGTATGGCAGATACGCTCCCCCCATCAAGGGTCATGGGTATGCGTAGTTCCTCCCCCCCAAATTGGGATTTGGGGTTATTGGGGTTCAACCCGGAGGGTTGTGATGGGGCTGGCGCCCCATCTATCCTGCTATCCCGCGAATTGCATTCGGGGTTATTCGGGTTCAACCCTGAAGGGTTGGTTAACCCGCAGCTAGTGAAGTCCGCAACTCTGTTAGGGTATCACGGATTTCAACGATGCTGTCCCAGACGCGGCCTCTTTCGCCGTGTTCGATGCCTACGTAGCCGTGGAAACCGTGGGAGAGTACGATGTTCATCATGCGTTCGTAGTCGATGGGAGAATTGTTGCCATTGTGGTCCCAAACGGTAGTTTTAAGGCTTACACCGGTAGCATAAGGCATCAATTTGTCGGTTCCTTCATAGGAATCAAAGGAGACGATTCGGTTTTCATCTCTGTGAATTTGAAAATTACCAAAATCGGGCAGGGTTCCTGCTCTTGGATGGTTGATTGTTTCCATGAGGCCCACTAACCAATCACCATTGCTCGAGAAGCCGCCATGATTTTCAATGATGATATTGATATCATAAGCATCTGAAAATTCACATAGTTTTCGCATTCCATCCGCTACCAGTCTTTGAGCTTCATTTGCATCTGCCGGATCTTCGCTCCAGGAAATGTCTGAATACCCGTTCACCCTGATGGAGTGGCATCCGAGAAATTGGGCTGCTTCAACCCATTTTTTATGATTATCAACGGCTTGGTTTCGCTCGGCTTCAACTGAAGATCCCAATTGGCCTTCTCCATCACACATGATCAGAACAGAGGTAACCCCTTCGCTATCACAAATGTTTTTCAGCTCCGTTAAGTACGCCATGTCTTCTGCTTTATCCATGAAAAACTGGTTCACATACTCCACGGCATCAATGCCATGCTGCTTGGTCAGGACAGGAAAATCGAGGTTCGTCATTTCATCGTTAAACAAGAGTGTATTTAATGACCATTCAGCGAGAGAAATTTTGAAAAGTTCTTCGGGTTGATTCATTTGATTTGATCTATTTGTGCAGCCTAGTCCTAAACCCAGGGCAGCGGTAGTTAGTGCAGAATTAATTAAAAAGTCACGTCTGTTCATTATTAATGGTTGATTTAGTGTTATGGTTAAAGATCTGTTTAGATTTCCCATCCGGGGCGGTATTCCCTGGATAGCAGGTTATTGGCATCTTCATCATTGGTGATGGTGCCACTTTCGTCATCAAATTCGATTCTTGTACCGCTTTGAAGGGCAACAGCGCCCAGATTTATGGTATCCGTGATGGTTTTTGCCCGGATAAAACTGCCCGGTGATTGTCTGCCGGCCAGGATATCATCTACCCAATTATCTCTGAGACGATCCACATTGCGTGAATCGATAAGCTCCGATTCCGGACGATTAGCCATCCGGCTCTCAGGCAGTAACACCGGATTGTCGCCGCGGAAACCGGCCAATATTTTTCCTTCCGATCCGACAAACATGAGCCCCTCTTCGGGGATATCCCTGCCAACAGCTTCAAGTTCTGCAGGCGAGAATGGTTTCATTCCGCCGTCATACCAGATCAGGTCAAATGCGGGAAGGGTGGGTTGTTCCGGGAAGTTCCATTTGATCATACAGCTGGCCGGAAATGCGACATCGTTTTCCACCCACTGATAGACCTGATCCACTTCTTCGCGGGTGGTGGTTCCAAAAGCGCGCACTGCGACCGGAGGTTTGGTGATGATCAGATTTTCAAAAAGTGGGAAAAGGCTGTAGTGGCCCATATCGGCGACACTTCCGCCTCCAAATTCGTACCATCCGCGGAACACATTATGCGTGTAGTTGGGATGATAAGGCATCTCAGGTACCGGGCCGAGCCATAGATCCCAGTTAAATCCATCGGGTACGGACACGGTTTCCTGCGGTCGTTTGGTCCACTGTTGCCAGACAGGCCGGTACGACCAGTTGTGAATCTCCTTGAGATCTCCGATCAGTCCTTCATCGATCCACGCTTTCACCTGACGGTATTCCGGCCGATTCGACCAGGCCAGGAGATGCGTAACGACTCCGGTTTCCTCCGCTTTTTCGATCACTTTTCTGCCTTCATACAGTTTATTGGAGATCGGTTTGTGAGTGATCACATGGATGCCTTTATCCATGGCAGCCATTGCAATTGAAGCGTGGGTGTGATCGGGGGTCATGATTTTCACGGCATCCAGATCACTTACACTATCCAGTAATTCACGATAATCTTCAAAAGATGCACACTCTGCGGCCGTGCCGGACGGGTTGTTTTTTGCATAAAATCTGTCTACATACTCCTTGCCGACATCGCGTCCGCCGGGGATGCCGGGCACATTTTCCCACCAGGTATCATCTTCGAGTACTTCCCGGATGTTATTCCGAATTCCGTAGGGTGACCAGTCGATGTAATCCGTCGAATATTTATTGACATCACTGACGGCGACAACGCGAATGTTGGGGTTTAACAGCATGCTACCCATCTCTCGCAAGCCCTGTGTACCGCAGCCGATATTGGCAATCGTGATTTGGTCGGAGGGGGGGACGTATTTTCGTCCGGTGCCGGATACTACATGAGCGGGGACGATTGAAAAAGTTGCGGCGAAAGCGGCAGTTTTCGCAAGAAATTCCTTTCTGTTCATGAAGATTGGTTTTGGTTTGATGTGATGGCAGAGTATGGTTTATGGGTATTATACAAAAATATATTGAGATGGGGAACTTCCCTTACGGCCCCAAGTTGGCACTTGGGGTTATTGGGGTTCAACCCTGACGGGTTGGGGGAGGGGCTGCGCCCCTGCGCTCTCACCCAAGTTGGCACTTGGGGTTACTCATGTTCAACCCTGTCGGGTTGTTTTATTTGGCAAAAACCAGACCGTCGGTTCGAGCAGGCGTAACGGTGTTTTTCCGTTGGGTTAGCCTGCCCCGATCCCTCGGGGTGTCGAGAACTTTTAGCCATGGCTTAGACATCTCGATACGCTACGTCGCATGCGCTCCTTCACTACTCAATGTGACGAGGAGGGTGGGTAAGTCGCAGGGCAGTTTAAATCTTGCCGGACATTGAATAGTTTAGTGCTTTGAGTTTATCCTTATAGGAATTTATGTAGGCTTTTTTCATTTCTTCATTGAGGAAACTTCGATCTGTCAGTGATTGAATGCTTTTATGGGTTGACCTGAATTTATTCAGAATTTTGATCAGTCGTGATTTTACCAGCCCAATTTTCAGGCCAAACTCGTAGAAATCATCGTATGCATAAAACGCATTGGCTTCAAAGCTTTCTGTAGAATAATCGTCTTTGAATAAGCCATCATTCAATGCCATTGCCGCGTCATCAATGTGAAGGCTTGTGTTGATCAGATCGTAAGCGGGGCTCAGAATGTAATCCCCCTGTTTGGTTTCCAGTACCCCATAGTTTTTAAGGTGAGCATCACCGTTGCAGATCAGGTAATTAAACAGAATCAGAGAAAAGAGTTTTTCCAGTTCCACCATGGCAGCCGGAATATATGTTTGTACCAGTTCAGCCATCTCTTCATAACTGTAATCATATTTATAATTTGGCCCGTCTGTCTCAGCTGTTTTCCCTGCAAGGGTTGCAAAATCTTCCTTTCCAATTTTATTGCCTTCTTCATCTACATCAAACCGTTTTGTGATGTAGGCAGGGTCGCCGTTTTTAAAAAAGATGAGTGCATTTTCGGCGGTATGAATATCAAATACCTGTCGTGCAATCTGCATCGTGAGATGCTCATTGGCCGGTACCTGATCTGTTTTTCTTAAGTCACGTGGTATGGGTTTGAGGATGTAGGTTCCCTGTTCACCTTCTTCGGTAAGGCGTAGCCTGTTCTTCTCCATCAGCAGGGACACTTTCTCCTGTACACCGGAGATAGAGAGCCTCTTTCGGTTCTGCTGAAACTTTTCGGCATCTTCCTCGCTTACACTCGGGGCATTATAAGGAAGTATATGGCTGACTTTCCTTCCATCAAACAGCCGTTTCAGGCAGGTAGGGCTGTAGGCAGTGAATCCATCAGCCAGAGTACCCGGACAAACGTTTATAGTTGGTTTACTCAATTTGATTCATTCTTTGGTTTTAAGGTAATTGCACCGATCGTATCCGCTTGGGCCGTTGCAAGAAGCAGGCCGAAATAGTCCGTCTCGTCAATTTTTAACTGCCGAGCCTGAAGGTTGCGGTTCACTCCTTCCGATAAAAGATTAAAGAAATATGGAAACAGGTGATCTGCCTTATAGATTTGTTCCGTTTTTGGCATTGTTAAACTCACGGGAGGTTTTTCCGGATCTGCAAACCACAGTTCGTCATATTTGAATTCATAAGAATGCCTCCCAAACCGTGTAAGCACACCAACAAGTTCTCCGTTCCTGAATACATTCGCTGAAATCTTGCTCATAACTCAGGCTTCTTAACAGTAAGAGTTAATTCCAACCCCAAAATTTCGGCAATTTTATTTAATACTTTTACGGATGGGTTTCCCCGCCCGCTTTCGATATTGTAGATTGTATTTATACTTACACCCGCCATCTCAACCAGATCGGGCTGGGTGATCCCGAGCGTGTTCCTGCGTTCTTTTATCTTCAACCCAATTTCTGAAACCAACATTTTAATGTGATTTTATGTGATAGTATTGTTTGTTAAGGATTAAATATAGTGATTTTCATATTATAATGTGGTATTTAGTGATTTTTTTGGTTGTGAGTGTGAAAAAGTGGTGGAAGGCACATTATAATGTGTTTTTTGTGGGTGGTTTATTCGGGTTCAACCCAAATTGCATTTGGGATTATTCATGTTCAACCCGGAGGGTTGTGAGGGGCTGCGCCCCTTCTCTCTCCCGTCGGTTCGAGACATCCCTTCAAACCGTCAGTTCGAGCGCAGGACTGACGGTGTATTTCCGACAGGCCGTAGTCGAGAACTTCTTGGCATGGCATAGACATCTCGATACGCTTCGTCGCATGCGCTCCTCATCTACTCGATGTGACGTGGAGGTTAGTGTATCGCATGCGCTCCTCATCTACTCGATGTGACGAATTTAAGTTTACAGTTTGTAAACAGTCTACCCAATCAACTTCTCGGCAATCTTGGCGGAGGATAGTACTCCGGGCAAGCCCGCTCCGGGGTGGGTGCCGGCTCCTACGAAGTAGAGGTTTTTGACATCTTCGCTGCGGTTGTGGGGGCGGAACCAGGCGGACTGGGTGAGGATCGGCTCTACAGAAAAGGCAGAGCCTTTGAAACTGTTGAGGGTATCCTGAAAATGCAGGGGATCGATCATGTGCTCGGCGACGATATTTTCCTGTAGATCAGGCAGGTAGTTTTCTTCGAGGAAGTTCATGATGGCATCACGGTATTTGGGCGCTTCGACCGTCCAATCGGTGCCACTGTCGAGATGGGGAACCGGGGAGAGGACGTAGAACGCTTCGTGTCCGGCAGGGGCCATCGATGGATCGGTGAATGTTGGCATGTGCAGGTAGAGGGAGAAGTCGTCCGACAATTTTTTGTTGTGGAAGATATCGGTTAACAATCCTTTGTAGCGATCCCCCAGGATGATATTATGGTGAGCTAACCCGCTCTTATTATATCTCTTTTTGGTGCCAAAATAGATCACAAAGAGGGACATGCTGTATTTGGTCCGTTCAATCTTGCGATCCGTATATTTTTTGCGGTGACGTGAATGAATCAGATTCTTATAGGTAAAAGCGACATCGGCATTGGATACGATAGCATCGGCGTAGTGGATCTCTCCGGTTTTGAGACGGATTCCTTTTGCATCGCCTCCTTTGATCAATATTTCATCGATTTCACTTCCCAGATGAATCTTCCCGCCCTGTTCCTCGATCAGATCGACCATCGCACTAACAATCGCTCCCGTGCCGCCCATGGCGTAATGCACTCCCCACTCTCGTTCGAGATAGTGAATCATGGCGTAGATAGAAGTTGTATCAAATGGATTTCCGCCCACCAGAAGCGGGTGAAAAGAGAAACAGCGGCGGAGGAAGTCGTCCTCGATATATTGAGAGACGTACTTATAGACCGTTTTGTAGGATTGCAGTTTGATGAGATCCGGAGCCACCTTCAGCATATCGGTAAACTTCAGAAACGGCTTATCAGCGAGCTCTACAAATCCCTTGTCAAAAATGGCTTTGGTGGTTCCCAAAAACTTCTCATACCCGGCTGCATCCTTCGGATTTCTCTTTTTGATTTCGCCCAGGGTAAACTCATGATCATCGTTATAGTCGAAGCTTTTGCCGTGGTGGTCAAAGATTCTATAAAACGGATTACAGGGGACAAAGTCGATATAATCGGCTCTCTTTTTGCCGGCCGCTTCAAAGATGTCGTCGAACATAAAGGGAGCGGTAATGACCGTGGGCCCGCCGTCAAATTTAAAACCGTTCACTTCATAGACGTATGCGCGTCCGCCGGGTTTATCTCTTTTTTCAAAAATGGTGACGTTGTGTCCGTTCGAGAGTAATCTGGAAGCGGTGGCTAATCCGCCAAATCCGCTGCCGATAACAATGATATTCTTTTTCATAGGTAGATTTAATTTACGTCGATCTATTGCAACGAAAAAATTTCGAAAATCAGTCCGGGTTGTTGAATGTTTTTTAATTTGAGCTGTGGGATTCAATTCCCCCCTAATAAGGGGGGCGTAGGGGGGTGTTTGTAGGGCTCATAATTCGAACGAAATAAATTCAGGCTCAATTCTCTGCTTGTTTTACAAAACCGTAGATTCCTTGATCTGCCAGATCTCTTTGGGCACGGCCGGCTTCTTCGGCGGTTTGGTAGGTTCCGTAGTATACCCTGAAAATGACATTGCCGGAAACGGTTACCCGTTCGACCCGTGAACCGGGTACGGTTTGAGAGTGGGTATTGGCCTCCTGTTCATTCTGAAACGATGCGATCTGAACGGTAAAGGTTTCAAGGTTACTCATATTTTGGTCGGTGACGGGACGATCTCCCTCCTCCATCAGAAAGAGCTCCACATTGGCGGTGCCGGCGTTGATCATGTCGATTTCTTGTGCAGCACGCCGGGACAGGTCGATGATACGGTTGCCCACATAGGGGCCGCGGTCATTGATTCGGACAATCACGGATTGGCCATTATCCCGGTTCTCAACCAAAACAACGGTGTTGAAAGGGAGGGTACGATGTGCTGCAGTAAGTGCGTTCATGTCGAAGATTTCACCGTTGGCGGTTGCTTTTCCATGAAAATTTGGACCATACCAGCTGGCAACGCCGCTGCCGATTGCGCGGATAGCGGTGGCAGTGGAGGTAGCGGGTGTTGTTGATTCTCTTACAATACCGCATGATGAGAGGAAAAACAGGCCGATGAATAAGCAAATGCGAAAATGAGGGAAATTCAAATGAGTTTTAAGTTTTAAGTTTTGAGTTTTGAGTTTTGAGTGCTGTGAACTGAAAGCTGATAGCTTTATTCATCGCATTAATTTACGGGAAATAGCGTTATATTTTGCATCTGTTTGTTTTCTAAGATATAAATATCATTTTTTTCTTTTATGATTTCAATCACCATTCTATTAATTGTTCTCAACATTGCCATTTCACTGATCGCACTGTATGGGAATGAAAAAATATTTGAAGTGGGGATGTTGCGTCCCTATCGGATGTTGCGAAAACAGACCTGGTATGAAGTGATCACCTCCGGGTTTCTCCATGCGGGTATTTCACATCTGCTGGTCAATATGTTTGTACTCTATTTTTTCGGAACGGTAATGGAGCAGGTGTTGGGTTCTGGCCATTTTGTGGCCCTTTATTTCAGTGCGTTGATATTCTCTTCGATCCCCTCACTGATTATGCACAAAGACAATCCGGAGTATGCTACAATAGGTGCATCAGGGGCTGTTGAGGCGGTGCTTTTCAGTTATATATTTGTCTTCCCGACGGAGAAACTGATTTTGCTTTTATTACCCATTCCAATTCCGGCATGGATATTTGGCATTTTGTTTTTGGTGTACAGTGTATATGAAGGAAGGCGAGGAAAAGGAAATGTAAATCATGGCGCACACATCGCCGGGGCGGCATGGGGGGTGTTGTATTTGCTGTTTTTTGTGCCCAATAGTGTGGATCATGTGTTGTCGGTTTTTGGGTTGATCTAGACTTGTTCTTTTTGTCTTGACACAAAAAGAACCAAAAAGGTCAAGGCGGTGAATTACTTGGCGGCCGTTCATGGGATGCACGTTGCACAAATTAAATGGTCCGCAACTGTTAGCCCCAGCACAAAGTTATGGCCGGTATTAATTTGCGCTTTTCACGCGCATCCCATTCACTTGAACCACCAACTAATTCAAGGCCGGTTTGTTTCTTTAAATAAAAATAGGGTCAAGAACCGCTTAAGTTGTCTTAACCTTAAAAATTAATTAACTACGTCACATCGAGTCTATTGATATGCATCGATGACATGTCCATCCGAGATGGTAGTCGAGATGTCGCCACCACACTAAGGTTCCTCAAATAAATTATCAGATTTGTACGTTTTTCAATAGATTGAAGAAATGAGGTTTGAATACCATCTTGAAGTAGAATCCAGTATTGAAAAGTAATGATGGATGAAAGAGACACTTAAGCGTATACATGAATATTCAGAAGAAGGGCGAATTCGTTTAAAGAAGCATGCGTTTATTCGTTGTATTGAAAGACGGATAAAAATGCATGAAATTGAAGAGGCTTTATTGAACTCAGAAATAATTGCTTCGTATCCTGAAGATAATCCCTTAAAAAGTTATCTTATAATTGGTATTACACAAAATAAAAGGCCGATTCATTTAGTTGTAGCAATTAACGATGATGCACAGCATATTTTGATTATTACAGCTTATGAACCCGACAGAACTAAATGGAATGATTCACTAACAGAAAGGAAGTGATATGAAATGCACTTATTGTAAATCGGATTTAAAAAAAGGTAGTACGACTCTGACATTTCAGATGGATCCCAATCAAATTGTCGTTGTTCGTGATGTTCCTGCCTGGATTTGTGAACAATGTGGTGAGGAATCTGTGGATATGAGTGTTTCAAAAAAAGTGGAAAAGCAGGTAGAAAAGGCACTCTCAGATGGCATTCGGATGGGTTTTATTGATTTTAACCATGCAGCGTAATAACTCTCCGAATATGAAGTATTGATTCAATAATCTCAAGGATTGTAGAATATCCGGTCTCAATCTCCAAAGCCATAAAACCCCACAAAACCATATTCCTGGCCTCTGCAAACCCTCACAAAATTGAAGAGTTAAGTCAGAACCTGGTCCCGCTTCACATCGAGTAGAGAAGGAGCGCATGCGACGAAGCGTATCGAGATGTTTTCGCCATGGCATGGAGTTTTCACTCCGCTCCGCTGCGTGGGATAAAAGAGGAGCGATACGTTCCGACGGAACAGCACCGTCAGAACTACTCGAACTGACGGTTTGTACGGCTCAAACTGACGGTTTGTTATATTGATTATACCCAAACCATTAACAAAAATTAATTTCATATCAATGGCTTTTATCTTTATTTTTATAGGTTGAAGTAGTATGTGTAAAAACAGGCTTTTAATGGAACAATGAAAGATCTATGCAGTTGAAGCGTTGTTGTAGTATTGGAAGTGCAGAAGGACGATTTTTAATGATAGAATTTGTGAAAAGTTTATGACCCAGAAGAATCAGCCAAATTTGTTTAATGGTGATGGCCAAAATAGTAATGGGCATTCATCCTTATACAGGGGACAACAACCGATCGGTAATGGATATTACGGCGGGCAACAGCATGCAGATTGGGGTGATCCGGGCAGTGATGAGATTGATCTGACCAAACTGTTTGGAGCAATCTTCCGGTACAAATGGTGGGTAATTGGAATAACAGTATTAGCAACGACTTTCGCTTTTATTATTGCCAACACGGTAACGCCTGAATATGAAAGCAGTGGGACGGTTCTGATTATGGACCAGCAGGGCAGTGTTGCCGGTGGCGGTACAGATCTTTCCGAAATTTTGCAACAGAGCTATGGTGTTGGGGCGATGACCCGCATCAATAATGAAATTCAAACCCTTCAATCCCGCCAGCTCTCGGATGCCATCGCTCAAAAACTGATGGAACAAGAAGTAATGGAGAACGGAGAGGTGTTTCCAATTCTTTATTTAGGTGAAAATGGTGATAACGGTGATTCAACTAGGGTTACTGAATCCCAGCTCTCCAATCGGATACGTGAGCGGTTAGTCGTGGAAAGAGTGGACAGGGAGTCTGATATTCTTAGAATTGCCTATCGAAGCCCGTCACCGTTTGAAGCAAGAGAATTGGTAAATATCACCATCGACACCTATACGGAGATATCCGCTTCACAGCGACGTGTGGCCGCCAATTCAGCCCTCTCTTTTTTGGATAATCGAATGGAAGAAATTTCTCAGCAACTGGCTGATTCGGAAGATCGGCTTGAAACGTATATGAACCAGACAAATTTGGTGCAAATTGATGGTCAAACGACTGCCTTGATAAATCGAATGGCTGATCTGGAGACACAACTACAACAGGTACAGGTTCAACGAGTTTCAATAAATTCATCCATTGAATCGTACGAATCTCAATTAGAACGTATTCGACCGGGACTTGCCGATCAGCTTTCGGAAAATATCAGTGGACAAATAGAACGAGCACAATTTCGTCTGGCTGAGTTACAGATAGAACGGACATTAATTCTGCAAAACAATCCGGCTTTAAGAGCAAATCCGGAAGTGGAGCCACAGTTTATGGCGATCGAGAATGAAATTGAATCGATCCGTCAGGAGATTCGTGGCCTTACCAATAGCCTATTGGAAGCAGATGATTCGGATGCTTACATCGGATTTCTGGGGCAAGAAGATGGAGGCGTTGCAGCACGTATTTCGGAACTGAGACGTAATATTATTGAACAGCGAATCCAGGAATCGCAGTTAAATGCACAGGAAGAAGCGTTGACGCAGCGCCTGGCCAGTGAGAATCAGTTCTTTGATACACTGCCTCAAAATATGATGGAATTGGCGCGTTTACAACGAGACCGAAACATTAATGAACAGCTTTATTCCACTATTTCTACTCAGTATCAGGAAACACAGCTTTGGGAGCAGACACAATACGGTAGCGGGCGCCCGATTGATTATGCTATTCTTGCAAATGAACCAGCATCTCCCAGAAAGCCTATATACATATTAATCGGTTTTATGATTGGTGGAATATTAAGTGTCGGCGGAGTTCTATTAAAAGAGAATTTCAATCGCAGTATTGATGGTGCAGAGAAATTAAAAGCGACCGGGTATCCATTACTTTCCGTGATTCCGAATATGAGACATGTCTCCCGGAAAAAATATAATGGCAGAGAGTTTATTAAGGTGAACGGGCGTATCGTTTCTACATCCTGGGCGGTTTTGTTGGATAACATTTCACCCATGTCGGAATCCTACCGGCGCTTACATAACAATATTATTTTTTCAAATACAGAATCAGATTATCGAACACTATTAGTAACCAGCCCAAAACAGGGTGAAGGAAAAACCACGGTTTCTATCAATCTGGCTGTGGCATTAGCTGAATCCGGGAAAAAAGTATTGCTTATTGATACCGATTTACGACGACCCAATGTGCACCGCCTGATCGGAGAGGAAATGGAACCCGGTGTGGCGGAGATCTTTTTCAATGAACTGGAAGCGGAAGAAGCGATTAAATCTACGATGGCGCCCGGCTTGGATGTATTAACTGCAGGAAAAAAGGTTACCAATCCGGCAGCCATTTTGCAGAGTGAAAAACTGGCAATGATTATAAACGGATTGAAAGAGAACTATGATTATGTACTTATTGATACACCACCTTTCGGGGTGATCACAGATGCAGCTCCACTGATTCAGCGATGTGCAGACGGGGTGGTTTTGGTGACCAAGTTTGGACATACCCAGGCCAACGAGTTAAACTACACCATAGAGAATTTAGAGATGGTTCATGCGAATATCATTGGCACCATATTGACAGCATATGACCACAAAGAAAGTGCCGATTACTACTACTACAATCGGTCGACATACGACAGTTACAGTGCGTATGAGGAGTACGAAAAGAAAGTATGATTTGAATTTATTTTTAGTTTGTCGATTCAGTAAAGGTTTCTATATTATCCGTTAAATTAAACCATCTTCTGCTAATTATGATGCATCAAAACGGATATCAGAATCAACAAAAAAGGATTCTAAGAATTCTACTTTTATCATTTATTCCACTTCTTTTTTTGATCCCTGAAAGAGTTGAAGCCCAATCAACGATTCAGACACAGGCTTTCAGGTTGGCTGAAGGATTTGTACGAATTGCAGAGCCGGGACAGTTAGCAGATACACTAAGTGTTTGGGGGGATGTAAATTCACCCGGCAGGTATATTGTACCCAGAGGTACTACTTTTAATGAACTTTTATCTTATGCGAGGGGACCGGTAAATTCTTATAATGCCGGGCAGAATATTGATTGGAATAAATTACGTTTAGATGTAATTGTTTCAACATATTCGAAAGAGACTGGGACTGAAGAATTCATAAACTTTCAAATACAGTATACTAGTGATTTTCCTCCGGAACTTAGATCTCTAGTATTGAAAAATGATGACATTGTTGCTGTTGAGAGTAAAAGGCAACCCGGTTTCTTAGACTATTTAAGAGTCTTTTCTACTATTGTGAGTGCTGTGGCAACTACGATTATTGTTCTTGATCGCATCTCCAATTAACAACCTATTTATATTGTTAAAATCTCATCTTTAGTGGATTAGGAATATAATTCCCAGAGTAATTCTAGAAACTTGTATTTTATAGAAATTACCGACCCTACTTTTAGTTACATAATTTTGGCAATTTAGCGATTTGATTTTATAAAAAAGGAATATTAATCATTTTGAATTCCCTATAAGGCTATTATTTGGAAATTATCTTACAATCTGATTTTGAAAAAATCCAAATATCCTGTGATTACTATTCAATTTAATAATCATTGAGAATGAATAAATTATCTACAAAGATTATTAAGAATTTTGGCGCTAATACCTTATCTATGTTGCTTATAACTAGCTTCCAGATAATTTCAGTGCCTATTTTTATAAAATTTTGGGGGGTAGAATTTTATGGTGAATGGATAATTTTAAATGCTCTAACTGCATATTTTTCTATGACTGACATAGGAATTAATACTGCAACTGCAAATGAGTATTCTTTTAAATATGCACAAGGAAAATATATACAAGCTAATATATTATTAAATAATAACATTTTATTTATACTAATAGCATTTAGCATTTTATTATCATTTCTACTATTAATTACTTCTGTATTTGATATAACAAAATTACTTAGTCTAGAATTAATAAATTCAAAAGTTGCAAAAATAAGCTTAATAGTATTATTCCTACAGGTATTTATTGGTGTAATGTCAAATACACTCAATACTATTTATCGCGCCAAAGGTGAATTTTCTAGGGGGATGAATATAGACAATTTTATAAGATTGGGTGAATATATAGTTACTGTATTAGTACTTATCTTAAATTATTCAATTTTAGAACTAGTAATTTCAGTATTTGTAGTTAAGTTTTTAGCTTTTTTAATTAAAGTAATAGACTCAAAAAAAATCATTAATTATAAATTATCATTGAAATTTATTTCTTATAAAGAGTTTATTAGAATTATAAAGCCGTCTATTTCATTTCTGTCATTTCCAATAGCAAATTCAATTTTATTACAAGGTTACTTATTAATCATAAATTCTTTCTTGGGAAGTACTGCCGTTGTTGTATTTAAAACTGTAAGGACAATGGTATTTCTTATGAAAGCGGCAGTTGGATTAATAAATAGTTCTTTATGGCCTGAATTTGCAGTAGAATTTGGTAAGAATAAGTTACAGACTATTCGTAAGATGCATCGCTTTTCAGTGAAATCATCAGTAATATTTACAATATTTCTTTCAATTTTCTTATTAATATTTGGAGAAAATATTTACTACATGTGGATAGGTAATGAGATCGAATTCAATACACTATTATTTCATCTATTATTGTTAAGTGTGATATTAAATTCTATATGGAATTCAAGTGTACTAGTTCTACAAGCAACAAATGAACATCAGGAATTTTCAATTTTATATGTAGTACTTACATTAATTTCATTAACTGTAGCCTATATAATATTGTTAACTACAAGTAGAATAGAGTTAATCCCTTTATCACTATATATAACAGATTTAATTTTGATAATTTATGTATTTAAAAAATCTTTAAAAATTGTTGATGATGATATTAAAAATTTAATATTCTCTTTAAAATTTGATCTGCAAAAATTAAAATCATACATATTTTAAATAAATATAATCTGTAATAAAGATAGTCCTGTTGTGAAATTTTTAGAATCATTTAATTTAATGTAGAGTGATAAAATAAATTGCACAATTTAACTTCTCTCGATAAATATTAGATATCGATCTCAATTATTGCTTTTAGTTATTAAATTGTACTCTACTTAAATATGAATATTAAAATAATAGATAAAAATGCTATACCGCATATAGTAATATTAATTTTTATTACAATAGAAGTTTTGTTTTATGGCCCTTCAAATTCTGGACAGATAACTTTAGCAAGTTTATCATATCTAACTATCTTTTTATTTTTATTAGTTAATTTCCAGCGAGGTATATTTTTTTATTTAATATTTTCTATCCTTTCAATTTCAAGTTGGAGTTATCCTGAATTTACAGGTTATAATTTTCTGGGATTAAGAATTTTTGACATATCAGTGAACAGTTTATTTGGGGGAATACTGGTAGTATTTATACTAATTAGGGAAAAAAAGATCCAGATAAATAAATATGTTATTATAATAATCACGTTTTTAAGTTTATACGGTCTATATAATGTATATAATTCTACAAATTATCTAAATAATTATATTGGTGACATAAAATCATACATATTAATATTAATATATATAGTATTAATAAAATGTATAAATAAAGAGTATAGATATAAATTGATATACTTTAGTATAATTTATACACTTATCCAATTAATTATTTCCTATATATTTAATATAAGATTTTCGTATGACATTAATAGTCAGTATATATTGATGAATAGTTTTAGCTATATTCTGCCATTTACTATGTTATTCTCTTACAAATATATAGGCAAAATTAATTATATAATATTTACTTCAATTTTAGCTTTTTTTATCTTAAGTGGAAATTTCTTTATAGGTGGCAAATTTATTTTTATAGCATTTCTAGTTTTATTTTGGGCTATTTATCATAAATCAAAAATATTATTCATTTCATCTGTAGTATTATTTCTTGTCTTTGTTTCTTCTATAAATGAGATACTTTTGATCTTACAAGATTATTTTTCTGGAACAGTTACAGCAAATAGATTGGCTCAAATTCAATTCTTAATTGAAACATTAGATATTACTGAAGTTGCAGAAACTAGGACTAGTTTGGGAAATGTAATTGCTGAGGTGTATACTGTTTTCACGTATTTCAAGGATAATTTGATTGCTTTGCTAATCGGATTGGGTTTTGGTGGAGGTGTACCAGATGTACATAATTATTTGGGGCAATATGCCGGAGCGGGCGGGTATTCAGAAATTGATCAATTTAGAGATAATTATTTTAGAATGCATTTACCGATTACTGAAATATTTTTAAAAATGGGGTTAATAGGTGTATCTATCTACTTTTATTTCATAAAAGAATATTTATCTAATTATAACATGAAATCAATTTCAATATTAATATTAGTACTCTTTGTTTTTTATATTTCAAAAGAGATGTTACTATTAACAATTGTATTTTTTTATTTTCCTATAAATAGAAAATATGACAATTAAGAATATGATGTAAGCATCCCTGAATATTAACTTTGAAAAGTCACTGATAACCGTTAAAGTATCGATGGACAAAAAAGGTAGGGTAGCTGAAAATGCCTATATTTGAACTTTCTTTCGCTGCATCAAAAATAAGAAGTTGTAGCTGTGTAAACCCAAAGTAGGTAAAGAGTTCTTTGATATGTGTAGTACCTATTTTAGCTTTTACAATTATGGAAGAGGGCACTCTTCTTTTATTGATGTTCCTCCAGGATGGGTTTATAAAACGGTTGCAAATTGATTATGACCAAACAAAGAAAATCAAAAACGCTGTCCTAAGAACCAAGTCCACTTCACTATTAAAATATATCTAAAATTATTTGTTACTTTTATAGAATCTATCAATAGCAAACCATGTTTTAAAGAATCACTGTCAGCTTCCCTAAAATTCGT
>DEMS01000025.1 GCA_002359315.1 Bacteroidetes bacterium UBA2664
GCTTGACAAAGTCATAGTATTCAATGTGACGTATTAGAGTGTTGTTTTTATAAATAACAACACTCTGCCCTATTCGACGTGACGGTTTAAAATATTGTATATCTAAAGAACAACAGTCCGTCCTATTCATTGTTCTTGGTAATTTGATGTCGTATATTTACAGGCTATATATCAAATTTAATTTTACTATTTAAAGGCATAACAGAGGTTTTTTATGGGTGTAATGGAAAAAATGAGAAACAGTACTTCCTCCATTTTATGGATACTGATTTTCTCTTTTGGCATTTTATGGGTTCTTGCTGATGTGGATTTCTTCTCAGGGTTTACAGCGGGTCCTTCCAATTTGGGTGATGTAAATGGAGATGCGATCTCGTTTGAAGAGTATAATAATCGGGTCAGTTTCTATACTGATCAGTTTAGCCAACAAACCGGTGGAAGTGCCATGACTCCGGAGCTCAGAACCCTCTATGAAAATCAAGCCTGGGAAGATTTAGTCGCCGCACGGCTCTTTCAGCAAAAAATGGATCAGCTTGGAATAAGTGTGACCGACAATGAATTAATTGAGATGATTACCGGTGATAATCCGGATCCTTTTATTCGTCAGCAGTTTGCCGATGAAAGTGGAAATATCGATCGAATCGCTCTTCGTGCGGCCATTGAAGCACCTGAAAATAGTCAGGCCTGGATCATGATCGAACAGCAGCTGCGTGATAATCGAAGACAGCAAAAGATGGGAAATTACATCACATCCGGTCTGAGAGTCAGTTCCATGGACATCAAAAATGAATTTATCAAAAATAACTCATTTGCGGATATACAGTATATTCGGTTCCCATTTTCGGATGTATCTGATGATGAAATTACAATTTCAGAAGCGGACCTGACTGAATATCATCGTAACAATGCGGCTTTATTTCAGCGTGAGGAGACGTTCCGGTTCAGATATGTGAGCTGGGAAAAGACCCCGACAGCACAGGATACTCTCAATGCCATTCAAGATGTTGAAGATCTGAGAAATGCATTTGAAGCATCCCAGAACGACTCACTCTTTTTATCCAGCTATCAATCAGAAGTTCGATATAGAAATGAATTTATTCCGGTTGATGAAATCGATGAAGATTTCAGCGCGGTTATTGATCTTGAAGTTGGTGAAGTTTCTGAGGTTATGATGATTAATAATGCACCGCATGCCATTAAAAAAATTGATCAGCAAGGAGAATCCATTAAATTTGCCGTACTCACTTTTCCGGTGATGGCAGATCCGATTGGAACCATAGACAGATTGGCTGAAAATGCGGAGGAGTTTGAATTTTATGCCTCTTCGGATGGTTTTGAGACTGAAGCCGAAAGAAGAGATCTGGAGATACAAACGGCAACGGCTACTAAAGGAAGCCCGTTTATTCCCGGTTTGGGATCCAGCCAGATTACGCTGGATGCATTGGAAGATCTTGGCAGAAACAGGATTTCAGATCCGATTGAATTGAATGATCGATTTATTGTCATTCAACTTTTAGAAAGAGTCCCCAGTGGATTGAGGCCGCTTGATGAAGTAAGACAGCAGGTTGAAAACGCGGTTCGAACGGAAAAACGAAAAGAGATTCTCTATGATCGTGTTCGGGATCTGCGGGCTCAAAATCAAGATCTTGAAACACTGGCAGCAGCGGCCGGCAAGGAGATCGTTGTGGCTACTGATGTGCGTATGGCATCCAATACACTGGAAGGAGCCGGCAGGGAAATTAAAGTCATCGGTTCAATTTTTGGCATGGAGATCGGTCAGTTATCACAGCCTGTTCAGGGTGAAAACGCCATTTTTGTGATTCATGCAGATGATATCAGTATGGTCAATGAATCAGCGATGACTCCTGCTCAGCGCAGTGAAATCAGAAGCCAGCTTGAACAGCAGAAATTAATGTCGTTCAATGAAGTCTTTCTCGAGAAGCTAAAAGAAGAAGCATCAATCACTGACAACAGAAGCCGTCTCATTCGCTAAAACCTGGCTTCAGAATCGATATTGAATATTAAAAAGGGTAAGGGTTTTCTCTTACCCTTTTTTATTTTAAGAAGAGTCCCGGTCGAAATGAGACATCGGTAATCACTTGTATCGACAGCCACTTTTAATCAGCAAAACATCGGACATGGATCCCGCACAAGACAGAATCTGGATGCAGCGTGCCTTAAGCCTTGCGCAAAATGGGCTGGGTTATGTATCTCCCAATCCAATGGTTGGATGTGTGATTGTCTCACAAGCCGGGGATATCATCGGCGAGGGATATCATGAGCGATATGGGGAAGCACATGCTGAAGTAGTGGCACTGAAGAGTGTATCGGACACATCCGGGCTAAAAGGGGCGACGATGTACGTCACGCTTGAACCGTGTTCTCATCACGGAAAAACACCTCCCTGCGCCGATTTAATCTCCAAACAGCCGTTCAAACGAGTCGTTGTTGCGATGAAAGATCCGTTTAAAGAGGTAGATGGAAGGGGAATCAAACAGATCCAAAAAGCGGGGATTCGGGTTGATGTGGGCGTGCTGAAAAAAGAGGCGGAAAAATTAAATGAAAAATGGCTCCACTTTTTGGAGTTTGGCCGCCCGTTTATCACCCTTAAAATAGCGCAATCTGCAGACGGCTATATTGCCGCACCCAATGGAGATTCACGATGGATTTCATCAGAAGAGTCCAGAGAGAGAGTGCATCTCTGGAGGAGCCAGGATGATGCGGTACTTGTGGGGCGAAATACAGCCCTTCATGATAATCCATCACTTACGGTCAGGAAAGTTGAAGGTCGTCAGCCAAAGCGGGTTGTAATTGACGGGCCTCGTAACTTGCCGGATAATCTGAACCTTTTCAGTGATGCATTTGAAGAGAAAACAGTTGTGTTGACGTATGAAAAAGGGGGCTCCCGGGACGAAACAGATCCGATGCTAAAAATGCTTCACAGCAACTATTTCAGGGGAGAAGTTGTTGTAACAGAGCAGAAAGAGGGTCATGTTGACCTTCGGGATGCGATGAATAAATTGGGAGACCTTGGGATTACTTCCGTGTTGGTGGAGGGGGGGCAACAACTCTCAACTGCACTTCTGAGGGAGGGACTTGTTGACAGGCTCCGGCTATTTATTGCTCCGAAGCTGTTGGGCGGGGGGACAAAATCTGTTTTCGGGCTGGGCATAAAGCGAATGGAGGATGTGATTCCATTCAGGGATCATGATTGGGAACAGGTCGGCCCGGATATGTTATTAACATCAAATTTATAAACTATGTTTACCGGTATTGTTGAAGAGGTTGGGGTTGTTAAGGAGATTAAAAAGATAGATGGCGGGATGGAACTGTCGATCGAATCCACGTTTGGGAATGAGGTTCATGTTGATGAAAGTATTTCGGTGAATGGGGTCTGTCTGACGGTGGTATCGTTTGATGACAAACACTTTAAGGTGCAGTGTGTTGAGGAGACGTTGAGAAAAACGAATCTGGGCAGGCTGGATGTGGGCAGTAAGGTTAATTTGGAGAGATCACTGACGCTGGAGAAAGCGATAGAGGGGCATATCGTTCAGGGTCATGTGGACACAACCGGGAAAATAACCCGGATTGACAAAGAGGGTGCGGATCTGATGGTTTGGGTGGAATGCCCGAAAGAGTATCAGAACTATATTGTGGGAAGAGGCAGTGTCGCCCTGGATGGGATCAGCTTAACCGTGGCACGGGATGAAGAGAATCAGTTTGCGGTGGCGATTATTCCGTACACGTGGGATTTCACGAATCTGAATGATAAAAAAGTGGGGGATTTGCTGAATATCGAGTTTGATATTTTTGGGAAGTATATTGTGAAGTATCTGGAGAAAAGGGGGGTTTAGGAAAGGCAGAAGGCAGAAGTGAGAAGTGAGAAGGCAGAAGTGAGAAGGCAGTAATGAGGAGGCAGAAGTGAGAAGACAGAAGTGAGAAGACAGAAGTGAGAAGACAGAAGTGAGATGTCTCTACTTCACCGAGGCTACGTAGAACAGGGAGATGTGAGTTGGGAGATGGGAGATGGGGCATGGGACCTGGATCCCGGAGACGTACTCATCATTGCGTCATCCTATGTTTGTCTTA
>DEMS01000019.1 GCA_002359315.1 Bacteroidetes bacterium UBA2664
ATAAGACAAACATAGGATGACGCGTTGGGTGAAGTTGACGGGTTGGGTGAATATAACACATTCGTTATTGCGTCTCACATCTCACTTTTTTTGCAGAATTCTCCGCAAGGTGCTATCATCCTAAGAAAGAAACTACCATCAATAAAATCATCATACATGTCTAAGGAGAAATTAAGTATCATCGTCATCGGTTGCGGCAATATGGGAACCTCACACGCAAGAGCGTATCACAAACTGGAAGGTTTTGAAATTGTAGGCCTGGTGGATCGCAATAACGATAATTTAACTCGCCTCACAAACGAGATGGGGGAAATCCCAACGTTTAATAATTTTGACGTCGCACTGAAAGCAACGAAACCGGATGCAGTCTGTATATGCACTTATCCGGGCACCCATGCGGAGTTTGCCATCAAGGCGCTGGAAGCCGGTGCTCATGTTTTTGTAGAAAAACCGATCGCTGAAAATCTAAACGATGCAAATGCCGTTGTGCAGGCGGCTGAAAAAGCGAATAAAAAAGTGGTTGTGGGATATATCCTCCGTCACCATCCGGGATGGAAACAGTTTATTGATGTGGCATCCAAGCTCGGGAAGCCACTTGTGATGCGTATGAACCTGAATCAGCAGAGTACCGGAAAGGAGTGGAAAGTTCACAGAAGCATCATGGAAGCGATGTCTCCGATTGTGGATTGTGGCGTGCATTATGTGGATGTGATGTGTCAGATGACCAAAGCCAATCCGGTGAGTGTGAGCGCTATCGGTGCCCGGCTCAGCGATGAAATTGATTCTGATCAGTACAACTATGGTCAGCTACAGGTGCGGTTTGATGACGGCTCGGTGGGTTGGTATGAGTCCGGATGGGGCCCGATGATCAGTGAACAGGCCTATTTTGTGAAGGATGTGATGGGGCCTAAAGGCAGTGTCAGCATCAGCAAAAATACATTTGATCTGCCACAGGGATCATCGGCCGATATTGGCGGACACACCTCGGTCCAGCGGTTACGACTGCACCATTCGAAGCTGAATGAAGATGGAAAACTGCGGTATCAGGACGAAATACTGGAAGCTCCCAGCGAACCGGATCATGATGAACTCTGTCTGTATGAACAGGAATATTTCCTCAAAGCGATTCAAGAGGATATCGATCTTACGGATCATCTGAAAGAAGTTGTTCATACCCTTGAAATCGTTCTGGCAAGTGATGAATCTGTGAAGACCGGTAAGACAGTAGAGTTGTAATAGATAAACTTAAGGAGGCTCATTGCAATAATTGCATCCTGGTCAAAGATGTAGCACGTTTATCAAAGGTTAGTGTATCCAGATTCTTTTTGTCGTTAATTCGATGGATCAAACAATCAGGATAATCTGCCCTAGAATGGATATAGTCCGAAAGTGCAGATTTGACGATTTCATGATCAAAGAATCGGATATTTTCCGTTTCAAGCAGTGTATCCAACACCAGGACAAAATCGTTTTTGGAGATCTGATACACTCTATTCAGCACCCAGAACAATTCAGATAAAACGATTTCATTGATATAAATCGTTTCTCCATCAAGCAATAGCGATTTAACTTTTTCTGCCTGCTTTGCATCATCTTTTGTAAGAAACCGAACCAATAAATTTGTGTCTGCCCCGATCATTTTGGCCGGTATTTTTCCTGAAAATACTCAGCCACACCATTATCCATCTCTTCCACGGTAAAAGCTTCCCTCCCTTCCTTGTGCAAGATTCCATAGACATCGGCAGGTTTTCTTTTGGACGGGATCATCACCACACGATTTTCTGTTTCCAGTTCAAATATGATGGAATCACCGTTTTTCAGGTTTAATCGATCCCTGATTTGCTTGGGAATGGTGATCTGACCTTTGGATGTAATTGTAGCTGATGGCATAACATCTCCTTACTTTTAGTAAGAAAAGTAAGGAATTAAATTTTGGAGATCAATAGAAAAAACCAAAATGGATCACCTCCATTTATTACATGGACGGTGATCCATTTGTGATCGGAAATTAACAATCCTCGTTCTGATGGATTATGAATGAGATGTTTTCAAATTGATGTAGATGATAGCCTCCTTTTTACCGGTAAAACTGTGATTTATTTCCTCTGTGGGCAATACTTATTCTCTCTAAAAATAAACCCTTCATTCTTTTTTGTTCATACCCGAGCTTTCATATCTTTCTGTTTCACAAACAGATCCTTTATGAAAACAGAACACATCGGAATCGCCGTTTCAAATCTCGAGGAAGCGGTAAAACATTATGAAAAACTTTTCAATCGCCCCCCCTATAAACGGGAAGTGATTGAGGATCAAAAGGTGGAAACCGTCTTTTTTAAAACCGGAGAGTCTAAAGTGGAGCTGTTGGGCGCCACCTCCGATGATTCTGTGATTGCCAAGTTTATCCGGAAAAAAGGCCCCGGCATCCATCACATCGCCTTCGAAGTGGATGACCTGGAAAAAGAGATGAAACGAATGCAGTCGGAAGGGTTCCGGTTGCTGTCGAATAAACCACTAAAAGGTGCCGATAATAAAATAATCGTCTTCCTGCATCCCAAAGATGCTGAAGGAGTTTTGGTAGAGTTATGTCAATCTATCAGTGATTAATATATAAGTAATATCAGTAGTGTCCAATTAAGACAATTTTAATTTCTTATAACTCATTGTTGTACATGTGAATAAGTACTGTTAAATTTTTTATCGACTTCAACTCGTAGCTTACCAGTGTCTGCGAGGTTTAATTTTTGATCGATATACTTAATCATGTACACTGGCCGAATTATTTTTTCACAACTTATGGATGTTATTCCTAAATACGAATTTCGAAAAATTGTTGATCATCACAAAGGTGATTATCGTGCACAAAAACTCTCGTGCCGGGACCAACTGCTTTGTATGTGCTTTGGACAACTCACCTTTCGAGATAGTCTGCGGGACTTGACCTCCACCCTGAGTGCTCTCGGATCTCGGCGTTACCACATGGGTATCAAAACCAATGTGCCCCTCAGTACTCTCTCCTATGCCAATGCCCATCGGCCTTGGCAAATCTATCAGGATTTGGCCATGGTATTGATCGCTCATGCCCAAAATCTGTATGGCAAAGATGAGGTGACCGAATCGATTAGAATCCTGGATTCCTCGACCATTGATTTGTGTCTGTCGCTGTTTCCATGGGCCGAGTTTCGTCAGCAAAAGGCCGCCATCAAACTTCACACGATGATGGATTTGGAGGGCTCTATCCCCACTTTTATACATATTTCCGATGGCAAGACCCATGATGTGAAGATTCTGGATATGATCCCGATTCTGCCAGGCAGTATCTACATCATGGATCGGGGATATCTGGATTTCGAACGGCTGTATCACCTGCACCGTCAGGGCGGTCGCTTTGTCATTAGGGCCAAGAAGAATCTCCGGTTCTATCGAAAATCCTCCACACCCGTCGACTCCACGGGCGGCTTGCAATGTGATCAGATGATCCGCTTGACAGGGCAAAAGACCAAGCATCATTACCCGGAGTCTCTGCGACGTGTGCGTTTGATTGACCAAGAGAATGATCAGGACATTGTTCTGTTGACCAACATAACCCATTGTGATGCCAGCCAGATCGCTGGCTATTACAAGAGTCGTTGGCAAATCGAATTGTTCTTCAAATGGATCAAACAAAACCTGAGAATCAAAGCGTTCTATGGGCATAGTATCAACGGTGTAAAAACACAAATATGGACTGCCATTTGCACCTATTTGATCATGATAATTTGCCATAAAACCAATCAATTTAACGTTACATTACACACGATGATGCAAGTATTAAGTGTAGCTATATTAGAGCGTATGACGCTTAAACAGCTATTTTCTGACAAAACACTCACACAATTAGAGACCCATAACCGTAACCAATTGGTACTCTTTGACTAACAGTTGGACACTACTGAAGTAATATATTATTAAACAGTAACTAATATATAAGTAATATAGTAACAAGGCTCAATGTTAAGGGCAACCCACCCCACCACGTCATCCTGAATTTATTTCAGGATCTCAGGGTATGAGTGACGCAAAATCCTTTTACCATTAGGTACTCAGTTACATGAGATTGTATTATCAATAAATGCTATCATTTACAAATCCCTTTTAAGCATGATACAATTTGCAAAAGAGATATTTAGATTACCGCCACACTTCATACTTATTTTGATCATCATTTCTATCAGTGGATGTGGAATATTGAGTTCAGATGGGAATCCCTCTCTAAAAATTACAACGGAACATGACACGTATGATCTCAGTGAAGATGAGTATATCAGTGTGGAGATTGTAAATACATCAGATCAATCCATTTATTACAGTACCTGTCTTGCAAAGGAGCTGGAAATAATTGATTCTGGCGAGTTAGTAGAATCCATTCCATTTGGAGTTTGTTACTGTTATTGCTCTTCCAGACTCGAACCCGGTGAAAAGGTTGAACCCAATGTTAGCAAAGCTTTTATAGCCAATCTCAAAGAGAATCCTGATCAGCTGATGTTAAATGAGAATGTTTCCTATAGATTGAAGTATGAATTTTATGATGATGAAACGTTTGGAGATGAATTACTGCCGGATAATCAACTTAGATCCAATGAATTTAATTTAATTCTCTCCGATTGATGGGTGGTGTTGATCGTTTTGTCGGGCGCCCTCGGTAGGTGTGTGGGCGTTGTTGTGGTTTTAGCCTCGGGCGATAGGTGTTGCTCTTAACCCAGGGCGTTGCCCTGGGTTAATCAGGTTTGACACCTCCGTTGTCAGAGCGTTGTTCAGGGTTAGATACATTCACGTGAGACTCCTACATGGAGATCCTGAAATAAATTCAG
>DEMS01000036.1:0-1049 GCA_002359315.1 Bacteroidetes bacterium UBA2664
CTTACAAACAGGATGGTCCGCCCCTCTCCCCGGCTGATATCATCCATCTTTCCGATACACTTCTTCTGAAACTCCGCATCCCCTACGGCCAGCACCTCATCCACAATCAGGATCTCACTGTCCAGGTGCGCCGCTACGGCAAAAGCCAGCCTCACATACATCCCCGAAGAATATCTCTTCACCGGCGTGTCGATATAGCGGTCCACCCCCGAAAAGTCCACAATCTCATCAAACTTCTTCTTCACCTCCGCCTTCTGCATCCCCAGAATCGCCCCGTTCAGATAGATATTCTCCCGTCCGGTCAGCTCCGGATGAAACCCCGTTCCCACTTCCAGCAAGCTCGCCACTCTCCCCTTCATCTTGATCGTGCCCGTGGTCGGGGTCGTTACCTGGCTAAGCACTTTCAGCAGCGTGCTCTTGCCCGCCCCGTTCTTTCCGATAATTCCGATCGCCTCGCCCTGCTCCACCTCAAAGTTCAGGTCTTTCAAACTCCAGACCACATTACTCTCCCCCTTCTCCGAGCGCACGTTGGTCTCACCGATCTTCAGGAACGGATCCTCCTTGCCCCGGGCCAGCGCCCACCACCGCTCAATATCCCGCGAAAGCGTACCGGTGCTGAACTCACCGATCTGGTAAGCTTTGGAGAGATTTTCTACTTTAATCGCTTTGCCCATATCAGATCGTATCTACAAAATTCTTTTCTACTTTATTGAATATCAGAAAACCCATTCCCAGAATAAACAGCGACACCACCGTGGTATAAGCAAAGGTCTCCGGGGTCAGAACGCCCACACCCAGTGTGCTCTTCTTGATCCCCTCAATCACAAAGGTCATCGGATTGAGCGCTACTACCCAGTACATCTTCCCTCCCAGGCTCGAGAGCGGGTAGACCACCGTTGTGGCGTACATCATCAGCTGCACCCCAAAGGTAACCAGATAAGAGAGATCGCGGTACTTGGTCGTCAGGGCGGTGATCATCATCCCCAGGCCAAGTCCCTGCATGGCCATAAAGATCACAAAGACCGGAAAGAGCAGGATCTCCCAGCCCA
>DEMS01000036.1:1314-34844 GCA_002359315.1 Bacteroidetes bacterium UBA2664
CCGAAGATCGCCTGGTTGTCGCGGAAAACGGTGGAGGTTTTGGTCAGGCAGTCGGCGAAGTAGCTCCAGGCGGTGATCCCGGCAAGGTAAAACAGCGGCTGAGGGAGTCCGTCGGTGGACAGACCCGCCAGATTGCCAAACACAAAGGTAAAAACGATCGTCGTGGCAATGGGTTGGATAAAATACCAGAGCGGGCCGAGGATGGTCTGTTTGTAGAACGCCACCACATCGCGGCGCACAAACAGCATCAGCAGATCCCGGTAGCGCCAGATTTGGCCGAGCTGCAGATCGAACCAGCTCTTCTGCGGGGTGATGATCAGATCCCAATCATCATCTGTAATACTGCTACTTAGAAATTCTTGATTCAAAAAGTTTATTGATTATTGATGAATGATTTAATAGTCCGTGTCATCCCTTCTTCTGCAGTAATAGGTAAAGGTTTCCCGATTGCCTGTTTAATTTTATCATTTTTCACAACAAAATCGGTTGTGAGTTTACCATACCTGTGAATATCAAAAGGTATCGGCAGATAATTTCCTAATATTGCAAACACTCGTAAAATGGATAATGGAATGTTATATTTACGCGTTTTTTTCCCGCTAATAGCAGATATTTTATCAATCAATTCGAGTGTTTCTGTAGGTTCATCATCCGCAATATGATAAAGGCCACTTTCAATGTCATTATCAATGATTTCTTTTATAACAAAACAGAGATTTTCAATTGATAAAAAAGATCTTTTGTTATTTGCAGCGCCAAACAGGTAAGGTAAACCTGAATTTAAATAGTCATAAAGTGATTTTAAATTCCCTTTGTTTCCGGGACCATGGATCATGGTAGGCCTCAGGATATAAATATTCTTACCGGTGTGGTTAGTCGATTCGATATACTGCTCTGCTTCAAACTTAGATCTTCCATAAGGCGTGAAAGGTTCAGGGACATAATCTTCATCAATTACACAATCAGGAACTTCAGTTAAAACATGGATTGAGCTCAAAAAAATAAACTTTTTTGAGTCATCATTATTCAAAAAATGTTTATAAATTTTCTTCGTTAGTTCAAAATTAGCTTCTCTATAAAGCTTATCTGACGATTGGTTTTCAGATATTTTAATTACTTGACCGGCTAAATGTATTACACAATCATATGATTTATTCTGATTAAAGAGATCCTTATAAGATATTCCATAATCTAAAAGACTATTTAAACCCTTTAATTTTGATTTTTTCCTGGATACGCCGGTAATTTCATAATGAATAGTATCTCTAAAATAATGCAGCAAATTTTTACCGACAAAACCTGTAACTCCTGTTATGAGTATCTTTTTTTTCATCTGATCACTAAAGCCAATAACAAGTTCATTTCCCACTCCAATTATAAAATCTCATTTAATATGTGATCTAACCGCTTTTAGTGACAGACATTTTCTTTTTTATCATTGTGAACCGTTTATTTGTCATATACATGATCACAAAAATTAATGGGATGAGAGGATACGATTGAGGCACGGATGAAAAAAGCAAAACAAATAACAAGGAGAGTTCTCCAAATCTATTTAATGTTCCATCCATTAAGAATGTAAATAGAAGGATCCAAACTAATATTCCAAATAATCCTAATTCATAAATTAATGTTGCATTCCAGGACATAATTTTCTCATCCGAAATATTGCCCCATAAAAATTCCACAATAGATGGATCTAAATCATTAACATTTGCAACAAATGATTGTAACCCTGCGGGAAACCCCAAATTAGACAGGAAAATATAGATGGGTAATACCTGATGAGCCAATCTTGAGTTTACACTTCGGTCTCCTTCAAGAACCAAAGCTAAGTCTGCATTTAATAATTGAAAAAACAGACGCTCCATTCTTGACCCTTCTAGCACTACTGATATTACAAAAATAAAAATAATAATACCTGTAAGTGTCAGAATAATGTTTCTGAAATTTAATAAGCTTTTAAAATTTAATACGACATAAAACAGAAATGATACAATTAAAAACACTATTGTTAGGGCTGATTTAGCTAAGAAAAAGATAGACAGGACATTAATTCCTATCAAAATTTTTAGCCATAAAGGGGGTTGATAATCAGTTACCAACAAATATATCCAACTAATAAAAAATAGATAAAACCCAAAAGATGACGGCTCCGGGCCAAGACTGGTTACACCTCTTCCAGCAGATGTTCGTTCTGCAACAAACATACTCACCACTCCGGGTTCAATTAACTGTATTAAAGCAACAAAGATCCATAATAAGTTAATCGCTACTAAAATTTTTAAAGGAAAACCATAAACTTTAATAAACTCATAGAAAGCAATCATAAAAATGATAATACTCGCATAATTTATAACTCCCCTAATAAAGAGCATATTAAATTGGAAAAATTGAGATGCGCCAATAACGATTCCAAAAACAGCCAATAAGCCAATTGTTACGAAAAGAATTGGGGTTTTTAAATTTCCCTCTCTCACAAAAATCCGCAAAATTATAAATGCAGCAGCAACCATAACCGGGAAAGGTTGTGAATCAAACATGGTTAATCCGAAGTATGAATTACCCGCATACATTACAAAGAGAATCCCAACAAAATGGACTATATCCATCTCTATAGTATTCTCAATAAATGTCTTCAGCCATTTCGTAATAGATGAGACAAATATTTCCCCGGAATCACGCTTTATTGCATCATTATTTTGCATGAATAAATTTAAATAAGTCTTAAGGTCTGCAGTGGGGATTCTATTTTTTTAAAGGCTAAAAATATCAAGAAATCGTGAGAGTTTCATGAACTATCTTTTCTAACTTATTTCTATGTTGCTCATAATTGATTTTTTGATAGATTTTATTCAGATAAGATTTGAATTTGTCAGCATTATTTTCAGAAAGTCTTAGTGACTCTCTAATAGCATTTCTAATCGATTCAATATTTTTAACTTTACAATATAATGGATAATCTTCTCCTAAAATTTCACTGATATAGCCGACTTTAGTAACGATAAATGGCTTTTTAAGGCGCAGTGCCTCCAACAGAACCAATGGTAGTCCTTCATTGTGGGAAGGTAATATAACGATATCAGCACTATTCAAGACCTTGTTTTTCTCTTTCCCAAATACGGGCTTATTAATATTAATGTGATCATATCCTTTTTTAAGTTTATTAATTTCAGCTTTCGTTATTACATCAGTAAATCCACCATAACAGTCCAGTTGAAAATTGTATCTATCTATTTTAAAGGTTTTGATTGCATTTAACAGATCAAGGATCCCCTTTTCCCTTATATAATTACTAATATATAGTAATCGGATATTGGAGTCTGAACGTGTTATTCTTAATGGATAAATTTCACTTTCATCAATAGCATTATATAGAACTTCAATTTTGTTCAAATACTTTTTAATCTCTTCTTTTTGAGTTTCTGAAAGCACGATAAATGTTACTCCACATCGGTTGAAAAACCGTATAAATAATCTGTATATAAAATTTCCTGAAATGTACTCTTTCAAATCACTTCGATGCACGTGAAGAAGCAAGTGAGTATTTCTGTTTCCAATCTTAACGGCTATGATGCTTAACAAATTTTTGAATACACCAAGCAATGAAACATATAGAACTGAATAAAATAGTGTCGGTGATTCCTTCCGTGTGCTCCGCCATATTTTACCTATTGATTGAAATGTGGATCTGATTTTGCGAAATGCAAACCGTTCATGATCTCTAAGGCTCCACTGCTCTTCAATGATATGAAGTTCACCGATTTTTGACAGGATATCCGTATTTATTTTATTGGAAATACTGACCCCATGCACAACTGAAGGTGGTAATTCACCAAAAAAAAGAAATTTAAGTTGATTATCTGATTCTTCTGCCACTTATATCATTTTCTATAAATAGAGTAATTCCTTTTTTTTGTAATCCAATTTCATTTTAGCATATCCTCTTATACGGGTATGTAATCCGGGATAAGTTAAGTCCTGATACCAATCTATTATTTCATCCAGATTTATAATTTTATCACTGTTTTCCAGATGAAATATAAAATCGAGTTCATTCGGGAAATCGGGGTCTTCGGTTGTCTTGATAAATGGAATCCCCCTTGCACAATACTCCCGTAATTTTATCTCAGATGCAATACTCATCCGGTTCCTGTACGGCGTTAAAGACCCGACTGCAATATGTGCATTCGAAAATATTTCATGTAACTTCTCACCTTTTTGAATACCTGTGAAGATGATCTCCTCATTGATCCCCAATTTATTTGTCAACTCTTCCCACTCTTTTCTCAGTGGGCCATCACCAACGATATAAAATTTAACAGCTTTTTTATGATTATAATCCGGTTTTCTTAAATATGAATGGATGGATCGGATCATTCGATCATACCCATGAGAACTCTGAAACATTGCAACAGCAACCATTACAAAAGGCTCAGGTTTAATGTTTCTGTCGGAGGATAAAACAGGTATATTTTCAACATTGATTCCATTTGTCACTAATTTGCTTCGTTTCTTTAATCCAAATGAGAAATAGCGGGATTCTGCTGAATAGTTCAATATTCTATTTGAAGGCCAAAGTGAATATGGAAAACTTAGATAGATGATGATGAGCAGTAGTATTTTACGAATGAAATTTCGGTGAGAATTTCGAACTTCAGATGCCATTACCTTTAGAGGAGTTGGCACTTCAATAATAATTTTTTTATTTCTGAGTCTCGATAAAATTAAGCTGAATAGTAAAAAAGGTGTATATATAGAGTTTCTGACAATCAAAATTTCTGATTCATCTCTCCAAATAGAAAATCCTTTTATGATTCTCTCTGATATCGCCTCACTCTGAATGATTTTTGGTACGGCCTTAAAACCTTGTGAAGACAATCCCAGACAGTAATCATTAACTTTCTGCTCTATACTCAATGTCTCGCGATTGGTAAAAGCAATGAAGGAGACCGATTTATTTTCAGTCATCAGGGTCAGGATTTTCCCAACACTTTTTTAAATTTACCTTTCGTCTTGGATAAGAAAGACAAGTAACCCATTTCAGACCCATATATACTGTGCTCTACCCTCTTCCTATGCAGATAGGTCTTTAAATCATTCTCATCCCATCCCATTTTCTTTAAAAAATAACTCTTATCCTCTTCCAGTTCTTTTTCTGATGGATATGGTATCTGCTTCAATTGTAATAAAGCCTCATCTCTATCCATCTGCCCGGATATAATCAATGTTGACAAATGAATTCTCCTTTTATCTACACCGAATTTTTCAGGCAAAATATATCCCTGATAAAAGCGGGTAAAGACCGACTCATAGTGCTTATATGGATACCGTTTGTATCCATAATCCTTTTCAAGAATCTGAATACAAGTCTCTTTATGATACTCTACATAATCCAAAAAGGAGAGCCACTCAATCCCCTTTATTCTGCGATACCAGTTATAACTCAGGGTATCAATGGAAGGGAATGAATTCAGTTTGACGCCGCCAAATTTAGAAGCGATTGCCTTTAAGTTCTTCTTATCTTTTTTGTACCAGTTCCAGTCGGATGGCATCTCCATCCCCTCCGTACTTTGATTGGTACCGGCCAGAATGTACTTTAGATTATTTTTTGCGGCCATTTGATAATTCACTGCCAGCATTGCATTGTCATAAAGGAGTTCAACATCAATCACATCCGCATCAAAAAAGGCTTGCATCAGGTCACGGTATTCATTCCAGTCAATTACATGGGTATACAGGTCCACTCCAAGTGTATTGATCAAATTGGCAATATTGTTTTGAGCCAATTCTGAATTCCAGCCATTATCCATATGTACAGCTAATGGTCGAAGGCCTAACTCAACTACTTTCACCAGGGTCCAGCTACTATCCACTCCACCGGAGACTCCAACAATGCAATCATAAGGTTTCCCTTCACCGCTCTTTTGAACTTCTGATACAAGCTCATTAAGTTTTTTCTCTTTGGCTGAATGATCTTCATTCAGGAGATCTCCGGACCTCTCAATAAATTCTCTGCAATAGTTGCATACCCCTTTTTTATCAAATATGATGTCATTTGCAGTTGTATCCATCACACATCTGGTGCAGATCTGATATTCCGCTGAGTTAATTACAGACTTACTCATTGCTTATATCAAGCATTTGTTCAAGCTCTTCATATTTTGGGTAGGTAATCAAAACGGCTCTGTGTGGCCCGTGAAATACGAAAAAAGCTCCGGCAGCAACCGCGGATGCCCCGGCTATAATTGCCTCACGAATATCCTCCATACTTGATATTCCGCCCAAAGCAATGAGTGGGATATCCAACTCTTCGTCAGCCTCTTTAATTAGCTCTAAATCAGGCCCTGTTAAGGTTCCGTCTTTGTCAACTGCATTTATTAAAACTTCTCCGGCACCGGCTTCAATCGCACTGTTTAAAAATTCTTTCCAGTTTTCATTGGTAGTATCTCCGGTTGCTGAACGGTATAATTTTGTTTTACCAAAAAAATTACGCTTAATATCTACGGATATGACAACTGCCTGACTCCCATACTTCTCTGCAATTCCGGTAATCAATTCCATATTTTCAAACGTCGCTGTTTGCAGAGAAACTTTTTCAACACCCATGTTAAATATTCGATCTGCCTGTTCAAGTGTTTTTATCCCGCCACCATAACAGAGTGGCATAAAACACTCCCCGGCAAATAACTCAATCATTTTATAGTCTGGTTCATTTCCCTCTTTGGATGCCACAATATCCAAAACCATCAACTCATCCACCTCTTTGTCATTAAATATCCGAATCGCATTAATCGGATCTCCAACGTACTTGGGGTCTTTGAATTTTAATGTTTTCACAAGACCGCCATTTTTTAAAAGAAGGGCGGGTATTACTCGATTCTTCAACATATTTTTTCCATTACATTTCGAAACAGATTCATACCAAACTTGTGGCTTTTCTCAGGATGAAACTGAAATCCGAAAACATTCCCATTTTGAATCGCAGATGCATACGTCACACCATAATGGGTTTCACCGGCAACATAATCTGACGTATCATGAGTATAATAGTAGGAGTGCACAAAATAATACCGGGGTGTTTTTTCATAGCCACGGCTCATCCACTCCGCTGAGTTCTGAAAATGCACCTCGTTCCACCCCATATGTGGCACCTTTAACTTCGGTTGATCCTCATTCTTCTGAAATTTTCTAAAATGACCCGGAATCAGGGATAAACCATCT
The DNA here is from genome assembly GCA_002359315.1 of Bacteroidetes bacterium UBA2664. Classification (GTDB taxonomy): domain Bacteria; phylum Bacteroidota; class Rhodothermia; order Balneolales; family Balneolaceae; genus Rhodohalobacter. The sequence continues at coordinate 8,539 of DEMS01000036.1, forward strand.
AACTTTCCCTCTTCACTGCCCTCACATAACAGCTGCATTCCAAGGCAAATCCCCATAATTGGAGTGCTTTTTTCAGAAGCTATTTTCTGAATAAATTCAACCCAGCCTCCATCATTCAGTTTTTTCATTGCATAATCGTATGACCCTACACCCGGTAAAATCAATAAGTCCGGTTTGTTTTCCGAAATGATAGGTTCTGTCATTCTTTCAGAATCAAACCCGATTTTTTTCAACATATTCTGAATGCTGGCAATATTACCGAGGCCGATATCAATAATTTTTACTTCTGTTTGATTATTCATAACTCCATTTAATTAACAGGTCATCTAAGATCTTTCTCTCATTCTCAAAACACAATACAGACGCAGCATCATGGCTGTTTTTTTTGTATTTAAGTATCTCGTCGGCGTTAATATCTGATAAAGCTTTTGCCATAGATTCAACCGTGAACTCATCAGAAACCACTCCGCAATTGTAACCGTATACAACTTTTTTCATATCGGGTGACGGGCCAATAGCCACCATTAATCTTCCTTGTATAAACTCAAATAATTTATTGGGAAGGCAATGTTTCAAATTAAAAGTTGTCGGCTCTACATAAAACAAGCCAATATCATAATTATTCAGCGTTTCAACGATTTTTTCATAAGGCACCGGGTCAAGGATTCTTATTCTTGGATCATCTTGAATGAGATTTTTAAGCTCATTCATGTAGAAACGATCTCCTTTCAGATATAAATCCAATGTAAAACGATCATCCAGCCGTTTCACTGTTTCAATCATATTCTCAATTTGACGGTTCCTGTTAGCCATTCCATGATGAACGATCTTGAAATTGGATTCACTCACCGCTGCAGGTTGATAATCTGAAAAATTTGGGATGCTTTGAAAAACTTCCACATGAACATCAAAATCAGCTTCATATTGTTTCTTAAGCCCAAATGAAACCGTAAGTATCTGATCACATTGGTGAAGATAGTTCCGGCACAGTCGTAACCGTTCCGGTTTCTCAAACATTCTGAAAAAAAGGCTCTCTTCATTCTGACTTGGATAATATTCACGGGCATCAAAGATTATTTTTGCACCCTTTTTTAACAGAAAAGCAAGGGGTAATAAAAACAGATCTTGCACAACCAGGATATCGTACTCCTTCTCACTCAGCTTTCGATATAGATTATCAATTTCAAATCTTTTCTGAATGATCAGATCCGTTACTTTTTTGGAAGGAATAATAAAGGTAAATATCGGGGATAGTGACCAGAATTTCCTTACGATTCTGGACCAAAAGTCAAACCGAGCCTCCGGTAACTGAAAAAATTCAGAGATCTCATAACCAACCTCTTTACTGTGTGGATAACTTATTAGATCTGCCTTTAAACCTTTCTCTGTCAGAAACTGAATAAATCGTAACGGTCTCGGATCAGAGGAGGCATCTGTCAAGGTCATCACCAGAGCTCTTTTTAATTTTATTTTGGGCATTTTACTATTCAATCGGTCTTACCTGAATCTATTTAACCTTCTACAAACCCCGTCAATGATCCGATAAAATTTTGGGGCAAAAAACTCTGTACCATATTCATCATGTGGGATTGGAGGCTTGTGAATATAATTTTCAAATTGTTCAGGTTCCCATTCAAATTTTTTCAAAAAATAACCTGAATCAATTTCCCGTTCATTCTCATCTGAATAAGGGATGTTCTCAAGCAACTGTAAAGCGTCATCTCGTGACATATCACCTGTTAAAACAAGAGCGGAAAGATGATTTCTCCGTTTATCCACATTAAATTTTTCCGGCAAAATAATACCCTGATACAATCTCGTAAATATAGATTCATAATGTTTGTAGGGGTATGGTACATATCCATACTGACTGCTCAGCACTTCCAATGCTACAGATTTTTGATAATCAAGCAGATCTAAAAACCGATTCCATTGAATTTTCCGGATAAATGTATCAATGATAGAATCGACTGTACTGTAAATCGGAAATGATTTTAATGTGTAGCCTTTCCCAAAATTCTTCCAGATGTTTAAAATATTCTTTTTGTCATATTTATTAAATGCTGCCCATGAAGGCGGCATTTTTACCCCTTCCGTAGCTGTATTTGACCCTGAAATGATATATTTTACCCCGTATTTTCTGGCTTCCCGGTAATTAACTGCCACCAGCGCATTGTCTGTCAATAATTCGATATCAACTACATCAGCTTTGAAAAAGCTCTCCTGAAGATCCCTGAACTCATTCCAGTCAATAACATAGGTATATAAGTCAACGCCCAGTTTTTTTATCAATCGCTCTATATTGTTTTGGGCAAGTTCTGAATTCCATCCATTATCCATATGTACAGCCAAGGGTCTCAGGCCCATTTCGACTGCTTTCACCAATACCCATGAACTGTCTACTCCGCCGGAAACACCGACTATACAATCGTATGGTTTTCCTTTGCCTTTTTTCTTTATCTCATCAATGAGAATTTTCAGCTTTCCATTTTTTACATCTTGACTCTCATCCAGTATTGGTTTTGCCTTTGATATAAAATCATTACAGTAGTTGCAAAACCCTTGTTCATCAAATTGAATATCCGGTGCAGAAGTATCCATAACACATCTTTCACACTGACGGTATTCCCCGGAAATTTTCTCATTATCTAAAATAGTGTCATTCATTTACGACCACGCTATCTTCAACAATGAATATCTTACAGCTATTATCAAGCTGGTTTTGATTGAATATCCTCCTGATCGGCCCATTTTAACAAATTGAACAATCTCCATGGTAATTCAGTATCCAGGCGAATCGATGAATCATCTCCATCATGCATCCTGTTAAACACTTCATCATGATTTAGAAATCCAATCCGTTCCAAACTTTGAGCCAAAGATTTTTTCAACATATTATTCATCGGGAGCCTAAGACTTGGAGGTGTTTCATAACCGATTTTATCTTTTCTCTCTAATACTTCATTCGGAACGATACCACGCATTGCATGTCGAAATAAATGCTTGGTACGCCCCTCATTGGAAACCATAAAATGTTCGGGCATTCGCAACATAAATGAAACCAATTCAGCCGATAAAAATGGAACCCTATTCTCAATCGAACGAATCATTGCAGAACGGTCTGCTCCTTGCAGATGATGCTGACATCGCCGTTTACACACTTCATGGCGTAATCTGTATGCCAATGACCTACCGGGAAGGCTGTCTTCTTCAAAATCCCGATATGGCTTGGGCAGTTTAATATCCCCCTGAAAAAGGACATCATCAACCTCCTGACTCCTTAAATTACGTTTTAAAAGGTTAATCAATCGTGGGTTCATGTTTAGGCCTGTCCTAAGACCATATATCAATGAGCGTTTGACATCACTATTTTTCCTGCCGGGCCATTGACGCCATTGATTTAGAAATTGAATGGCATTCAAAAACTCTCTCTTCTCAATTAAACTGCGCACACGGTATTCCGGATATCCATCATATCCACAAACCGATTCATCTGCTCCGTGTCCCTCAAGCATCACCTTCATTCCGTGCTCTTTTGCCAGTTTATAGACACTAAACTCTGCATAAAAACTCATACCCCCCAGAGGTTCTCCTTGTGCAGCTAAAAATTCGTCAAGATCATTTAGAAAATCATCGGATGTGACAAATGTTTTATGGGCATCTGAATTAACATCATTATTTATAAGGTCAATCCATTTTTCTTCACTGACAACTGATCCTTTTGCAATGTAGCTGAAAGTATGGATCGGAAAATCAGGCTCAAGATGTCTGATTGAACAAACCACTGAGGATGAATCTATGCCACCAGAAAGTGCAGCTCCTAATGGAACATCACTTCTTAGCTGTCTTTTAACGGATTGGAGAAATAATTCACGGAATTCATCTGATGCACGCTCAAAATTTACATCATCTCTTTCTGTAATATCAGGCCAATACCACCTTTTTTCATCAATGGTGATATTTTCAGAACCCAAATCAACCCTTAAATAGGAACCCGGTAGAACTTTGTGTATACCACCAAAAAAAGTTGTCGATTCTTGATTGTGCTCACCATATAAAATATACTTTAAAGCATGATCCCGGTTTATGAACAGTCTGTCTGTAACGATTTCCCTGATCGCTTTTGGTTCAGAGCCAAAACAGAATTGATGATCTGTAGTATAATAGTATAGGGGTTTAATGCCGAATGCATCCCTTACGCAGTGAATCGTCTCATTTTTCCGGTCAAACATCACAAATGCAAACATGCCATCCAATCGGTCCAGACATTCTAAACCCCATTGTTGCCATGATACTAAGAGAACTTCACTGTCTGTTTCAGTTTGAAATACATGACCAATTTTTACCAGCTCAGCGCGAAGCTCCACATAATTGTAGATCTCTCCATTATAAACCATGGTATATCGACCATCTTCACTCTTCATGGGCTGATGTCCATTTTGAGTCAAATCAATGATTGATAGCCTCTTATGTCCAAGTGATAATCGTCCACCATTTTTAAAATCAATATGGTCGAGTCCCTGGTCATCAGGCCCCCTATGCTGAAGTGAACTTAAAGCAGCCTCAAGCCTTCGGGATAGGTTACGATCGGGTTGATGTGAAAAATTACCGAGTATGCCGCACATAATCTTTAAAGAAAATTCCTGTCAATTTAATTTTTTATCAGTGATGTATATAGATTCGTAATCTTTCCTAGAACTGTGCGTTTTGAAAATCTCTGCATAAAATCGGCACGAATCTTCTCGCTGTCATACGATTCAATATTATTTTTCATTTGTATCATCGCTTCGGCCAATTTAACCGGGTCTGAAACCGGGACCAGCAGTCCATTCATTTCATTTACAATCGATTCAGGCCCGCCGCATCGGGATGCAATCACCGGTTTGCCACAGGCGTTGGCCTCCACATAGACGATACCAAAAGATTCATGATGAGATGGAAGCACAAATGCATCACACCGATTCATATACTCCGGCACCTTATTACGGTCAATTTTACCTGCCCATGTGATTAACGAATCAACCTCAAGATCCACTGCCAATTCTTGAAAAAGTTCCCGATCAACCCCATTCCCAGCAATTACAAAGTTTACTTCCTCTTCTGCAGGATTCCATTCTTTAATCCCTCTAATTAAATCCTCGACACCCTTGGGTTTTTCAAGTGAACACAAAGTTAAAAATTGAAAGGGTATGTGTGGCTTCGGACTTTTTTTAGGTTGAAATACATCTTCATCTACAAAATTTGGAATTACATATCTGTTCTCATAACCGAAACTCTTCATTCTATCGGATAAGGCGTCACTTACAGGAATTAGTGCATCAGCGTGCTTTGCGGCTGTTTCCAATTCAGGTATAGGTTTGCCATCAACCATGTAACGATCAAAAGGAAAAGGTCCCATATGTTCGGTTATTACGTAGGGTATATCTAATATTTTACTGAGCCTGTAGGCAAGATAACCTCCCGGATAACAGACATGTGCATGAATCAGATCAATGGGGCCCAATTTTTCCTCTGCTAATCTGATATTTTTAAGATTTACATCCACTAATCGGTCAAAGTTACCCAGATACGGTATTTTTTCGGATATGTTTAAATAGGGGTTTGAAATGTAAAACACACCCTCTTTTTGGGTAAATGTATTTCGCTCGGCCCTGAAAAAACGAATAATTTTTTTAAATGCATCCGATGGCTGAAAAAAACTTACTTCAGAGTCATAAAAACCCCAATCGCTTACGATATAATTAAAGTTATCTCCGGTACAGGCTGCCAGGGCTTCAACTTGTTCCTTTACAAAGATCCCGCCAAATGGATAATCAGCTGTAGGATACCAACTTGAAGTAATCAGAATATTTTTTTTTCTGTTTGGCAAGTTCAAGAACCGTCAGTTTGAGCGCAACGAAGGAGCAGAGCGACAAGTGTAGTCGAAAACTTCCTTGATTAAAGGATTTCTCGACTTCATACCGACAAAAGAGTCGGTATTGCGCTCGAACTGACGGTGTTTATTATAATAACTCACTACCTACCCAATACCCATTTTTGATAAGGCCGGGTGACCATCAAATGCTTCAAATAAAACAAGCTATATTTAACCCATTTCAACATATACTTTACTCTACCGAATTGTTCATGTCGATATCTTATCGCCAGATCCTCATAACCGGAAGCCAGATTATTTGATGCACCGTCTGTTCTGAAATTAACAAGGACTCGTTCTATTCGTTTAAAACCGACACCATTTAGGTACAAACGGAGTAAAAATTCATAATCAGCGGCTATCTTGAAATCTATATCATAGATACCATATTTATCATAGATCGATTTTGGAACAAAACAAGTTGGATGTGCAATACTGTGAACCGGGAGAACATCATGATGATAGGCGTGGATTTTACCTTCCCTGTTTTGATCAATTTCTTTACACAATCCGTGAATAACGGTTTGCCGATCCGACTCTTTATATGCTTCAGATACTAATTCCAATGTATCAGGCTCATACCAGTCATCACTGTTCAGTAATCCGATGAGTTCACCTGATGAGGAATTAATACCTTTGTTCATCGCATCATAGATACCATTATCCGGCTCGCAGATGAGTATATCAATCTTATTTTTGTACCTATTAATAATCTCAAGAGTACCGTCCGTAGAACCTCCATCCACAATTATATACTCAAGGTTTTTATAGGATTGGGAAAGTACACTGCGGATTGTCTGTTCAATCGTGATCTCAGAATTAAAACAGACTGTAATTATTGAAAATTTATGTTCAGACAAAATTTTCAATAATAAATGTTAGAAATATGAACAATTGAAAATTAAATATTGATTAATATTTAATGACTACTTATTTCTACTCCAACCAAAAATCTGTCCTATAATAAGCATGAATTTTTCAAAAAATACCCATAAAACGCCAAGGAATATTCCAATGATAATGGATGCAGGCAGAATCATTAAATTTGCTCCGATAGGTTGAGTTGGAAAAATAGGCTCCTGAAAAGATGTGTAGATCGGTGTGTCTTCATTCACTCTGGAACGTGCCTCCTCTAATCTACTTGCGACGGATGTATAGAGTGAATAGGCTAAATTCTTCCGTTCCCTTAACCTCTCACGTTCCAAGCTTGCAACCGCAGACATATCCCCTTTATTGGAATCTTCATATATAGCTAAATCACGGGATGTACGCTCATACCTCTCTTCTGCTTCTTCATAAAGGCCTTCTATGAAAACCAGGTTTTCACGAGCTTTTTGAACCCGATAATTTATCAAGTACTCCTGCATCAGGTCAGCCACATATGCATTCAACTGAACGGCCGCCATGGGATCAGGCATTGTCGTTGTTACATCATAGGTTAATGTACCGTAATCAACATTAACCCTGCCCACAACCTGATCACTCGCTGCTTCAAATTCCGGACTAACAATAAGATAACGATCCATTTCAACTGCATGACGGGCAGTTAATGAATCAGCCTCTGTAGCATCACTTGTTCGCTGATTTAAAACCCTGCTTTGAGAGACATCCTCACTTTTAAAAATGTTGGTAATAAAAAGGAAAAATCGGGTAGGCAATCCAATCGTATTTCTACGAATAAAACTGTAAACTCTCGTCCGAAAAGGCTGTTCATACAAATCAGTAAAAAATTCAAAGAGAGTCATTGTTCTGCCGGAGTTGATCAATTCAATTTCCTGGCTCAATAATTTTCTCTGAAACTCTACACTGGCAATAATATCGACGTAAAAATAAGATGGAAGGCTACCATCAGATTCTGCACCTCCAATATTTAATTGTCTTGCAAATTCACCAAAGGCAAACATTCGATCAAACTGAAACTGCTGTACCTGCCTTTCCGGTAAAAAGCGGGACTCCGCAACATACTCTTCAGGTGCGGTTACATAGTGGAAAACTGCGAAACAGAATAGAAGAGCGGTAACAATTAAAATCTTCATTCTCCCGTCCCAGATGATATTTAACAGATCTTTAACTCGTATCTGATCATCATCTTCATAAACCTCCGGGGGCACATCTTCATAGAGAAGACCGGACTTCTCGGTGCCTTCAGTTTCTTCGTTATTGAGATCGTTGTTTTGTTTCTTATCACTCATAAAATTCAAATAATTATTTAAGCAATGAAAGTAAGGAAATTTGCTGAAAAAACCATTGCAATATGGATATTTTGATCAAGGAATTGACCGGCTTTCAATCGGAAAACCCTATTTGTCACCCTCAAAAATAAGTACATTCGGTTCAGGAAGTTTATCCTCCTCATTTTTACTTAGAATCAATGTTCTGATCTTACGACCTATTAATTCCTCCGACTTCTCAACCAATTGAGATAAATATTGACGGTCGATATCATCTGAAATGATTACGATATCAATGATTTCACTATCCAGGCCGGTAGCTAATTTGTCCGTCAGATAAACTTTATGAATATAACCCAGCTTCTCAATTACATGTTCAATGATCTGATCTATACCAAAATGTTTGAGTGCCAACTGACGAATTTCTTTAAAAAGCGGGTAGGTACTATTTGCCTTATAGTATTTACGGTTTCCCTCACGCTCTGTTTTAACCAATCCGGCCGATTCAAAGCGATTTAATTCAACCCGTATTGCATTGTTGCTTTCATCAAATTCTCTGCCCAAACCGCGTAGATACGCTTGTGATTCAGGGTTCAGAAAAAAACGGAGTAATAATTTAACCCGAGTTTTATTGGATATGAGTGTTTCTAGCATTTGTTTCGGATGGGCTTAAATAATGCTGTTATCAATGCAGAACCAAGTAATTTTTTGGAAAGAGGTTCTAGCTCATTATACAGCTTCGCTGTTGTCAGTCACAGCGGACTGAAGTTGAATTTTAAAGAATGAGTCAAAAAATTACTCAATTTAAAGATTCAATACAACACAATATATTGGATTCTTAATTGATTTTTCTGCTTCAGAAGATCTCTTTGATAGGAATAATCATAACAAAATTTATTCTCATTGCCGGGTTTCAATCCATGGGGTAAAAATTAATCATCACTTGAAAGCCTAGAGTAAAAATTATTTACCCATGAAGTTTTTGGACATATGGATGAATCGTACCTTCTCTGTTCACAGTCAAAGGCATACTTCGCAGTTGATGAACCAATTCAATGCTCGGCCTGGCATCATCAATTCCAAACCCGTTTCCGGCCAATACTTCCTCATAAACCCGTGTATGCAGATCGGTAAATCCTCCACTGAATTCAATCTCTTCATCATCGATGGTAATCGATCTGAATGTCGTTTTTCCCTCAGCCTCTGATGGAAGATCACTGCTCTCCAATGAGAGATACCACTCAACATCCGCATTTTCCAATTCTAAAAATCCACCCATTCGATTGTTCTCTCGAACATGAAGCTCATTTTTGTCTGCTCGCCCAAAAAACCACATTAGCATATCAAAAAAGTGAATTCCGATATTGGTTCCAATCCCGCCGGATCGTTCTATATCCCCTTTCCAGGAGTAGTGATACCAGAGGCCTCTGGATGTGATATAGGTGAGCCTTACTTTTTTCCGTTTCTTTGAATCAGCGTTTTCTAATTTCTTTTTGATCTCCATCATTGAAGGATGCACCCTCAACTGCAGAATAGTCCAAACTCTCTGACCATACTCCTCTTCTAACTCTTGTAATACATCTAAATTCCATGGATTCATTACCAATGGTTTTTCGCAGATCGCATCCGCACCTACGCGAAGTGCCAAACGTATATGTGCATCATGAAGGTGATTTGGTGAACAGATGGTTAAATAATCAATTGCATCACCACTTTTTTCCCGCCGGATCATCTCCAGGTGCCTGTCAAATCTCTCAACTTCAGTAAAAAAACTGGCCTCCGGGAAAAAACTGTCGATAATCCCAACTGAATCATTGGGATCTACAGCAGCAACAAGCCGGCTGCCGGTCTTTTTAATGGCTTCTAAGTGTCTGGGAGCGATATAACCGGCTAAACCGGTAAGTGCAAAGTTCTTCAAATTGGATTCGTTTATTCGATGATTTTTATGGGTCAATATTCGCCTGCCTATAATTCTCACAAGTTAATGAAAGCTGTGAATAGAATACAGCCTTTTTTGTTCGTGTCTATAGTGTGTTCATGGGCAGGTACCACCCCTCTGCCATCACACTCAAAACAACGCATCATCCGGATGAAGATCAGTATCTCAGACCCAAAATACTGCAATGATTTAGATACCTATTAAAACCATGCCCCATGTCCTGAGATCCTGAAATAAATTCAGAATGACTCGTTGTAATGTTTATGAAGTAATTATTGAGTTCACCTTGCCTGCTCTACGAAGCCTTCTTGGTCTACGTAGTCTCGTCTCGACGAAGTTGACGGCGTCGTTGAGTCCCTGATTCAAATGCAATAAACACCTCTCCAATTAGTTCATTATCTTCATCACTGTTTTCATCGACCAATTAGAAATTTTGCGTACATTTGTAGTGTGAGAATCATCGGATATCTATATAACATTATATTTAAGAGAGGCACTACCTTGTGGCTTTTATTGCCCCTGTTTGCCATTTTCACTACTCAAACAGTATCCTCACAATCATTACAGATCGGCTCTCTTCAGGACGATCAAATCATGATTCAATCCCTTCTCTCCGACTCTTTGCATATCTCCACGATTCAGCGCCCATTTCTCTATGAAAATTATTTAGAGATCATGAGTGAACCTACCATTAACTCAAGATCCGGTTGGTGGAATCGCCCTCAGCATTATACAACCTATCCCATGTTCGGCAACACTGAGATTGGCCTCCTGCCGATTACTCTTCAGAACACAATGAACAGCCGGTTTCCGCTTAGTGAGAATAATGAGGCTGCATGGTATGGCAGGGGAATGAATAGTGAGATTTCAGGCGGGTTTTTCATACGATCCGACTATTTCTCTATCACGTTCCAACCTCATTACATTTATCAGGAAAATCAAGATTTTCTAACGCCAAGATTTGTGTTATTCGACTCGAATAATAACATTTACGGTTCCGAATCATTCGCTGAACAGATCGATTATCCATTCAGATTTGGACAAGAACCATTTTCTACCTTCGATTTGGGATATTCCTCAATCCGCCTTCATGCCTATAATGTTGAAATCGGACTTGCCAGTGAACCTCAATGGTGGGGCCCTGTCATACGTTATCCTCTTATGATGAGCAACAACTCCCCTGGATTTAATCATTTTTTCCTCGGCACCCGGGAGCCCGTTCAAATTCCGAAATTTGGAAAAATTCATTTCAAGTGGATGATGGGTTACCCGGACGAATCAGGATATTTTAATGGAGTCGGCCAGGGGCAAAGACGGTTTCTGAATGGTGTCAATATGTCTTTCAATCCAAATATCCTGCCAAACCTTACATTGGGTTTAAATCGAATCTACCACATATTTGATACGGATGGATTTCGATTTCAAAATGTCATTACCTTATTTGATCCTTTTCAAAGAGTCAGTCTGGTCAGTCAGCAAGGTGCAGACAATATACGTCAGGCACGAAATCAGATCGCTTCTGTTTATTTTCAGCTTAAACTCCCTGCTGCTAATGGTGAAATCTACGGTGAGTTTTTCAGAGAAGATCACAGTTATGATTTCCGGGATCTGTTTGTCCAGCCTCATCACAACAGTGCATACTCATTCGGCCTTCGAAAACTCTCCTATCTTCCCTTTTTCGACTTTGTCATTGCAAATTTAGAGTTCACAAATCTCACAAAATCGCAACTTCAGCAAGTGCGTCCACAGGGTGATTTTTATACACACACACCAATCGGACAGGGTCATACGAACCGTGGACAAATTTTGGGTGCTGCCATCGGGCCGGGATCCAATAGCCAGTTTTTATCACTGGATTTCTATAAAAATAATCTGACATTCGGGCTGTTTGCCCAGCGGCATGTCATCAACGATAGTTTTCATCTGAGAATATCGAGTGTCACTTTGTCTCCATTTTCCGATATAGGTGACTTTATAAACCATAGAATCAATCTCAACTCCGGATTTAATACGACTTATAGCAGTGGTAAACTCACGCTATTCAGTAGATTGACCTGGACTAAAGCCTTTAATTACGGCCGATTCTATACAGCTCGATATGTAACTCCTGACGTGTTTGATCAGGAGCATTTTGACCGAACGAATATTCAATTTCAAATTGGTTTGACTTTTATTCCTTGATCTAATGTTTAAACGCAACGAATATACCGGCTCTCTATACTGTATGAATTCTGCCTCTGGTAAGATCCTTACAAGAAGTCTGTTTGTAGTTTTAATCATTTTGCTAACACATACCCAGATTTTTGCTCAACGTGTTGTGATCAATGATTTGCAAGAAGAACAGATCCGAATTCAACAACTCCTCTACGGATCTAAGTTCACCTCATTAGCGAATCGTCCCTTGTGGCAACAGGTCTACGACGATTACATCAACCAAACTGATCATGATTATGGAATGTGGTCAAAATCCTATTCCTCAACCGCTTATACACCGGGCCCGCAAGATATTTTTCAAATTGGTTTATATGATATTCAGTCCCGTGTCACCATTAATACCACCGTCCCTTACGGATATAACAACGAAGCTGCCTGGTATGGAAGAGGATTAAACAGTGAACTCTTTTTTGGCGGATGGATCTCATCGGATTATCTGACCATCTCTTTTCGTCCACAGCTGGTTTATCAACAAAATATTGAATTTGAAGATCCTCGGTTTGTATTTAGAGATGAAGATGGGAACTTACTTTATTTTACGGAAGCCATTGGTAATATCATTGACACACCTTTTCAATTTGGCCCGGATCCGTTTTCCACAATAAGTCTTGGCTATACCTCTATACGAGCTCATTACAACGCTTTTGAAGTTGGATACTCAACGGAACCACTCACCTGGGGAGCCAATGTACAATACCCGCTGCTATTTAGTAACAATGCGCCGGGTATGCAGCACTTTTTTCTGGGAACACGCAAACCTTTCCGCATCCCGTATGTCGGTAATTTAGAATTCTCATACATCGGTGCATTTCCCGAAGACTCAGACTATTTTGAGACAGAAGATGAACTACAGGAAAACCGTCGTTTCATTAATGGGATCAATCTGGCCTATTCACCGGCTTTTATATCAAATTTCCATGTGGGATTTGCAAGAGCCGTTCAGAAATATCTTGAAAACGACACTCTCAAAAGTTCTGATTTTGGATTAATACTGGATCCTTTCTATTTAAAAGAGTTTATCCGTACCCGAGGTTCTCTAAATAATGTGGAGCCTAGATATCATCTCAATCTGGTCTATGTAAGATGGATTTGGGAAGAGAGTCATTTCGAAATCTACGGTGAATTTTACCGAGAAGATTTTGCCTGGGATTCAAGGGACTTTTTGATGGAACCTCATCACAACAGTGGGTACTCTTTTGGGTTCAGTAAACTCATATTTGCACCCTATGCTCACTTTTATAAAGTCAATTTGGAATTTGTCAATATGACTCCATCGCAATTGCAGGAAGTAAGGCCACAATCATATTACTATGCCAATCCGGTAATCCGTCAGGGCCACACCAACCGGGGACAGCTTTTGGGAGCAGCCATCGGGCCGGGCTCTAACACACAATATTTTAGTATCGATGCCTATAAAAGTTGGGGACGTTATGGAATTTATTTCAGAAGATTGGCAGATAACAACCAGTTCCATTATAACTTTGACAGATCGCTTAACAGGCCGGAAATCTTTAGACAAGGATTCGGGGATTACTGGAGAAATCGTACAGATTTAACGATTGGAACACGCGGGTTAATTGAAAGCAACAACTTTATCCTCTCCGGCGAAATTGCCTGGACCAAATTGTTCAACTACGGAAGATATGACTACAATGTGTTCGGCGGTACCAATATTGCAAACTTCACCCCCAACGACCGAACCAATCTATCTGTGCAATTTTCTATTTCGTACAGGCTATAGGAGTGGGTTATTGATTTAAAAACAAACCGGCCTTGAATTAGTTGGCGGTTCAAGAGAATGGGAAGCACGTGAAAAGCGCAAATTAATACCGGCCAAAACGATATGCTGGGTCTGCTCTTGGCGGACCATTTAATTTGTGCCACGTGCATCCCATGAACGGCCGCCAAGTAATTCACGCCTTGATTTTTTGGTTACTTTTGCATCAAGGCAAAAGTAACAGACTCGTTTGAAAGACAACTCTGAGATTCTGAAACAAGTTCAGAATGACAGTAAATCACAGCTTCACAATAATCGCATGCCCGTTCAAATTGTAAAAAATCATCTTATCACGATCCTTCATCATCTCATTTACATGCCGTGTAATCCCATCCGTCCTGACATATCCATAGTCATCAAACACAATAATACCGTTTGGTACCAGGCGATCCCAGATCCAGTCAACCGTGTCTTTTGATGATTGATACACATCCACATCAATATGACATAATCTGAAACGAACATCTTCTACCTTTGCGCCTGTATCTTCAGGAAAAATACCTTCCAATATCTCTACATTATTCAGTTTAAAATCTTCAAATAACAATTTCTCAACTGCATTTTTCGATGCATCACTATGCTCTCCGTCACTGTAATCGGAGTCCTGATCTCCTGTTTTCACTATGCCCGTAAACGTATCACAAAGGTACACTTTGTCTTTTATACCATGAAGTGACGCACTTTTTGCAAGTAATGCGCCGGTCCCCCCTCTCCAGACACCGACTTCTATGATACTTCCCTCATCCAGTTTGGATGTCTGTTCAACCAATTTCCACAACTCATAGCAACGGTAAACATCAACGAGAGTGTCCTCTTTCATCATTTCAAAAGATTCTGTGAAAGCCTTGTCAACATTCCAGGGACTGTACGTCGCATAGGTGTGGTGTGGCTCATACTCATTATCACCTTCTTCCTCCTCATTCTTGATGTAGGCAAACTCATAACCTAACCTGAAAGCGATATTCTTTACGATATCTTTTGTGAATGATCTCTTTTTGGGAGGAGTTTCCAATAGCCTGACCCCCCATTTTTCGGCTATTTTATCAACTGCTTTTTTAATCATTTCAGTTTTTTAATTGATAACTCATTTAAAGATTAAAGTGAGATTATCGCGTTAAACCAACGTCTTGCCATCTCAAAAGCAGTGGCTTGAGTCGGGTGAATTCCATCGATCAGATCAAAACGATTGAAACCACTATTCATGTCAACTATCTTAATAGGAGATGCCGCCGTTGTATTGTTATTAGCAATTGACTGCAGGTTTGAGTTCCAGACACTAACCATATTATTTACAGTATCTCTGTCCAGACTTGGAACATCAATCGGCAATATTAATGCAAGGTAAATCTTTACATTTGGATTATCATTTCTCAAGTGATTGATCATCGAAGTAACATTATTGAGTCCGGATGTTAGTTGTCCGGGAACACCTCCGGATTGTGCCAGTGTGGTTACATCATTGGTTCCCAAATGAATCAAAACAATATCAGCTGTATAAGTTTGAAGCCAGACCGGTAAATTAGATTCAATAAAATCGGTTTTAGCACCGTCATGTCCTTCATGATTCGCATCCCATTGCCCAGAAGATCCTTCTGTAAATCTAAATTGTGTTCCAATATTTTGAAACTTTAGAGCATTATCAATTAACATATTGTGGAGTCCAAATCGATAAGAATAGGGTGCTCCGTTTGTTATCGAATCTCCTAATTGTAAGATTCTGGAATTCGGTGCGAAGGGAAGGAAATCCAATACCAAATTTTTGTCTGCATCTATCACGATCTCAATTGAACTGCTAGTTGATTCTCTATCACCACTCCATCCGGCAAACGACCACCCGGATCCGGGTAGAGCCTGAATCTTAACTACACTTCCAAATGCAAATTGATTACCTGAAGAAGCATTTGCAACCGGTGAAAAGAGAACACTTGTTACAAAAGTTCCGGATCCATTAATTTGAATGTCGACTGAAAAGAGTTTTGGTTCAAATTTAACATTTACTTCTTTATCTCCATCCATCTCAATCATTACACTTTGTTCTGAACCGGAGGCGTCTCCACTCCATTGTTCCAACTCCCATCCTTCATCTGCAATAGCTGTTAACTGAACCATGGTTTCGAATGGGTATTCGGATGTGGTTGTTTTTGGCAAGACAAACTCCTGAGTTACCTCCCCTTCTCCTTCAATATTTATGGTCAACTCATAATCGATCCTCTCAAATGTAGCCGTTACCTCTACCGGCCCATCCACCTCTACTTCTACTTCATTTTCAGTTCCGCTGGCATCACCCGACCATTCACTTATTTTCCATCCCGGTTCAGGCTCCGCAACCAATCTTAGTACTGTAGCATGCTGAAACTCTTCTGTAGTCGTTTTTTGAGATACGACTTCGGTTCTTACATTTCCCTCTCCCTCTACATGAATTGTAACCGGATAATCTACTTTTTCAAACAGGGCCTGAACCTCTCTGTTCTGATCCATAAAAACAAAAACAGTAGATTCATTTGTGTTTTTTAAATCACCGGCCCAACCCACAAATTCCCAGTGTTCATTTGCTGTTGCAGTCACCCGGATCGCTTTGCCATCCTCATTTGATATTGAAGATTGAATAACCGTTCCTGCTTCTGCCGGAACTGCCTGGGTGGTTAATACATAGTTTGGTTCATTCTCAACACCGCAAGAACTTGCAAAAAGAAAAACCAAAAGTATGAAAAAGGTATATTGAAAGTATGTCTTTGCCACTGGAGTAATTTATATAAGTTCTATTTTTCGCATCTTAAAAAGATAGCCAATATAAGGATTTTTCTTGAAATGGGTTTATTTGTTTCAAACAAAAAATCTACTCAGAAATATGTCAAAAAAATGCATTTAAGATCAATTTAAACCGTTTTTGCATAAGATTGTTTCAAATGGCGGATAGTACCTCCTCTACCGTCCCTTTCTCGGTTTCTAACAGATGTCTCGCTTT
Organism: Bacteroidetes bacterium UBA2664; assembly: GCA_002359315.1. Classification (GTDB taxonomy): domain Bacteria; phylum Bacteroidota; class Rhodothermia; order Balneolales; family Balneolaceae; genus Rhodohalobacter. The sequence goes on from DEMS01000036.1 coordinate 25,519, forward strand.
TTCTGCAGAGAAAGACCGAAGTTTTTGAACATTTTCTAAAGTCAATGCTTCTAAAGTTTTCTCAATAGAATACAATTCTGTGGTTGCATAAATTGATGATTCAATAAACATTTGCCAGATATCCGACTCTTTTGATCCATTGAATACAATTGCACCCCCGCTACAAACCGCACTTACTGCTTTAGAGGGAACCGAAATATGTGTCCAGGAGTGATTTAGTGAAACCAAATGAACATCTATATAAGCCATCTCTGACTGTTTAACACTCTGCGTAAATGTAATATTTTTAATTTTTTGATCCTCAATAAAATGCCTGATCTCCTCTGCATGAAATCCGTAAATGGATAATATCAGATGTATTGACTCTTTTTGCGATGCAGATTGCACTGCATTTTTAAGAAATTCAACTGAGTGCGCTTTCCCAATATTTCCGATGTAGGCTAAATTTATTTTTTCGGGATGATACCATTCCGGCGGTTGATTTGTCTTAGAAACACTGTGAATGCCACATGGCAACAGAAATTTATGAATGGCTTTATCCCCGAATTTTTCTGCTAAATAGTCAAATTGCTGATTTCCCAGTGCAAGAATTCCATAAGGGCTCCTTTTATAAGTCATCCTGTCTACTAACTTATACAGCGGGTTTGTTTCTTTAATAAGTCCATCAGCCACAAATGCATCCGGATAGAGATCAAAACTCCAATAGATCAATTTTTGATCTTTTAACATCCGTAACGCCCAGAAAATGATTAATGCAGGATTGGTAAGGGTAATTATCGTTTCTATATTCAGTTTTTTAGCATATTTGACCAACCTGAATCCCTCTACTATGCCAAATAGCAGCTTTAAAAACTTAGAGTCAAAATCTGCAGCAGGATTTTTAATATGATGAATCGTCGTGCGGCTCAATATTTTTTCATCAAACTCCCGAAGTTTAATATTCGTTCTGTAATTACTGGCAGAAGTGACAATATGAATATCCAATTCAGGATCTCTCTCCAATAGAAGACAGATCAAATCATAAACCGCATTGGAATCTACATTTGAGTAGGGGGCAAAATACTTCGTAATAATGGCAAGTTGCTTAGGCATTCAACTGTCTTCTGCTCATTAACGACTCAAACATCTCCTCAAATGTAACCTGAAGAGTTTTGGTAATGGACCAATCCGGATAGTGTGAAATCATCTTTCGCAAATCACTATAGTAACAAATATGATCTCCCACACGATTTTCTTCACTATATCCATAAACCATATCTATCCCGCTGATCCCCTCAATAATTTTAAACGCTTCTAATATGGAACAGGTGTTCGCTTTGCCCCCGCCGATATTGTACACTTCACCGACTCTGGGCGACTTAATGAACTCCTCAATGAATCTGGCAACATCATAGGAGTGAATGTTATCTCTAACCTGCTTCCCTTTGTAACCAAAAATCGTATACTTTTTTTGTTCCAGATTACATTTGATCAGATAACTTAAAAAACCGTGCAATTCTACACCTGAATGACTCGGCCCCGTCAGGCATCCACCCCTTAAACACGCAGTTGGCATGTCAAAATATCTTCCATACTCCTGAACGGATACATCTGCTGACAATTTGGATGCCCCGAACAGGGAGTGGGTGGATTGATCGATTCTGAAGGTTTCTGCAATACCGTGCGTATACCGATCGTCGTCATAATCCCAACGCGTCTCCATTTCTTTCATTTTAATCTCATTTGGAGCATCTCCATACACCTTGTTTGTGGATAGATAGACAAAAGGAACGTCAGTGGAGTATCGCTTGGTTGCCTCAAGCAAGTTGAAAGTTCCGACTGCATTGGTATCAAAGTCCTCAAAAGGGATTTGTGCGGCTTTATCATGGCTGGGCTGGGCAGCTGCATGAACAATTGCATCCGGTTTAACATCTTGAATCAATTTTAATACCGCTTCTCTATCACGAATATCCAGCTCATGGTGAGTGAATTGATTCAGTGTAGATTCCAATCGTTTCTGATTCCATCGGGTATCCCCACTTGGGCCAAAGAAATGAGCACGCTGATTATTATCCACACCGTGAACGAGCCATCCCAGGTTGTCAAAATGATTACAAACTTCAGAACCTATTAATCCTGATGACCCGGTTACCAATATCTTTTTCTGCTTATCCATATTTCTGAAATCCTATTTTTGGAATTTATATCTGAAAAAATATTTTTTTACTGCTTGTCTTACTAATAATTTTATTTTTAGTTCGAGCTACCCCCACCGTCAGTTCGAGCGGAGTCGAGAACTCCTTACCAGTGCGAAGACATCTCGACACACTCCGTCGCCATTCGGCTCCTACGTTGCTCGATGTGACGTGGATGGGTCTTTCTTGTCCAAAAAATCAATACTACATATTCATTTATTTTATACAAAGTAATCTCAAGTTCACTTTACTTAAGTCATAGATCTCAAACGGTTCACCGCTTTACTCATTATTTCGTTGTAATAAATATGATTAAACTTAAAAATCATCGACCTGATCTTTAATTTTTCCCTTATAGAGAGCGGTTTTAACAGATGTTTGATCTCTTTTGTAAATTGATACATCGGGAAAAAATCATCCACTACACTTTTTCGATAATTTTTAAAATGATTGCCACTTTGACTCACTCCTCCAATCGAACTCATTATCCTGCCTTCTTTTTGTCTTGCAATCGGACCGTGCGATAGAACAAACAGATCGATTGCCCAATCAGCAGCAATAAAATCTTTACCCATATATGGATTTTTTTTAATCACATCAGTCCGGAATAATGAATAGAGTATTCCATGAGAACGAAGCGCATTTTCAAAAAACTTACGGAATCGCTGATATAGATTCCCTTCCAAACTAAAATCTACATACGGCCCGTCATAATCACTAAAATCTTTAACCAATGCATTTGGAGAAGTCGATGCCGGATACTCCTTATTTTTTTCCAGGAAACGGCTGTTCACTTCAATAAAATCATCTGATCGTAAATCATCATCAGCATTCCACATGAAGTATTTGCCTGACGCCTGATCCAACACAAATTTAAAATTAAAAGCAGCGCCTAAGTTTTCTGTCTGCCTGAAGTATTGAACTCTACTGTCACTTTGAGCAAACTTCTCAGCTACGTCCTGCACCGCAGCATCAGGCGAGCAGTTGTCAGAAATAATAATTTCTAAGTTCGTATAACTCTGACTGACCAAAGATTCAAGAACCCTCTCCAGCGACGCTGCACGATTGTAGGTAGGAACACCAATACTGATCAGTGGTTTTTGATCTGTTAACCTATTCATCCTATTCTGTTACTCATCTGTAAAACCATTCCAACTGAGATATATATTCGCTTTAAAATTCTTCAGGCTTGTTCGTTCTGGTATCAATAACCGGCAGTCCCCGTATAATCTCAGCCCGTGCATCCCCGGTAACAAAAGTCAGCTTGCCATCCTTATCCCGACTCTCTCTGCCCTTCGACATCACATACCCATTTTTTGGGGATAATTCCTTGATTTTATCATTCATCCGATCTTTCCGGATAAAAAAGGCGTTATTTCCCGCACTGTTACAACCGATGAACCGGTACCCTTTTTTTTCAGACAACTCACAAAGTGCAAGCAAAGATGCCCCAAAGTAGAGATTACTGTAATGTGCCTCTGTTCTGACAAAATTTTTATCATACGGAACTGTTATAGCTCTTTCACTGCCAAAAACACTATTATATTCCAATATTAACAGTGTTGGAGATACTGCATCGATCTCCTCCCAAATCCAATAATCATTACCGTCCAAATCGATATGTAGTATTCCAATCTCCTTTTCAAAACCGGAACTCTTAATCAGAGTGTTTACATTTTCCCTGTTAATAAAAGCCTCTTTTGCAGTCAGATCATATTTCCAGTAGTAATCTGATTTTTTGATGTACTCAATATTTGTACTTGATCCATCCATGATAAATCCGGACCAGTTGTCATTCATAAGCAAAAATCGGGTATTTGCCTCGTCATAATTTGAAACCCCAAATTCAATGAAGGTTTTGTTCTCAAAATCGATGTTGTGAATCAGCCACTGTATGATCCCGTCATCCCCCCATTGTGAAAAGACTTTAAATTCAACCTCATGCAGACTCTCAATCGAATCGACAGCTTTCACCTGATTTGAGAACATTTTCCCCATCATAAGCTTCAATGTGTCAAAATCAGTCCGATTTTGATCATTGGCTTTTTCCTCTTTACTTAATATTCGGCGGATGATTTGTCTGAGTCTGCTCAAATGTTTTCGATTTCTAAATGATGGCTTTTGAGATCCTGAAATAAATTCAGGATGAAACTAACGGTTTATATTGCCTCAAAATGTCTATTTAAACGAACAAAACTGTCATTATTTAATTTTTTTTAAATATCCGTCCGGAGCTACTGTAATCTGAATTTTATTCTCAATCTCTTTATCAATCTGATACTCCGGATGTGATTTCAGATATTCCCAAACAGCTGTTTTCGGGTTATTACCGGGTCCCCAATTTCTGTTTGGAAATGCATCTTCCGGAAAATCTTCGACAGCTGTATCAAATACCACACAATAACTCCCTTTCGTTACCAACCCTGCATAAGCATTGAGCTCACCTAATACATGATCATGAGTATGATTTGAATCCAAAAAGAGCATGATTTTATCAAAATCTTTGGCATATTCAACCACCTTATGGATGGTTTCATCTCCAATACTTGATCCTTCAATCATATCAATTCGGGAAAACAGCATGTGCTCTTCTATTGCTTTTTTATTGTGTTGACGAATGTCAATATCCAGACCGAGAACTTTTCTTTTCGGTTTTGACGGATCCAGTGTCTCACCATTTTGTACTGCATCTTCATAATCTAAAAGTGCCAAAAAAGATGCGCTCAATATTAAAGAACCACCATGAGCGATTCCTGCTTCAATAATGAGGTCCGGTTTAACTTGCCATATCAGCTCCTGAACAGCAACCATATCCTGGGGATACTGAATAATTGGCCTTCCCAGCCAGGAAAAATTATAACTGTACATTGCATCAGCGCTCGTTTTCAAAAAATTTGCAGCACTTTTTTTTAACTCATTGTTTTCGCCATTGGCAATCACACGGTTCTTGACTTCTGATTTAAACTGATTTATAGGCATGTCTTGGTTTTTATTGTTTAGAACTAAATTTATAAAATAACAATTTTACAAAGCTTTATTTCATGTTGTCGCTTGTTGAATATGATCCGTAATGTATTCAATATCAGAACTGCTTATATCTACATGCAGCGGAAGAGTGATACATCGATCAATCTCTTTTTCAATGTATGGACAGTTGTGTCCCCATTCAGAAAAGAGTGGTTGCACACTTAATGGTGTGTAATGACTCCCGGTGGCAATTCCATTTGATTTAAGATGCAATATCATCTCTGTCTTATTTTCCACCCTGATACCGAACATCTGATAGACATAGTGATCCGGCTCATAAGGCACCAGTAATTCTACGTTTGGAATATTTGATATCGACTCCATGTACTGTGAAATAATCTCTGCCCTTTTTTGGTTCATTTTCGGAAGTTTTTTTAACTGAACCAGACCGATCGATGCAGCCAAATCATTCATGTTATATTTATAACCCAGAACATTCAACTCATAATACCAGTGCATCGCATCGCGATTCGCATCCGTATATTTTTGGGCTGTTTTCCAGTTATCTTTATCAATCCCCACCCATCTCATCGCCCGAACATCTTTAAGGAGTTCAGGATCGTTTGAGCAGATCATTCCACCGTCACCGGTCGTCATTAATTTTTTCTCTTCAAACGAAAAACATCCGATATCACCCCACAACCCCAAAGGTGTCCCTTTATAACTGCTGCCGGTTGTGTGTGCACAATCTTCAATGATCTTCAGGTTTCGTTCCCTTGCCCAGGGAACTAATTTTTCCATTGCTACCGGGTGACCCGCATAGTGAACCGGTATCACTGCAACACAATCTTTGTCATATTTTCGATCTAAATCCTCTAAAGAAATACCCAATGTATCCGGATCACTGTCCACGAAAACAGGCACTAATTGATTGTAAAGCGCTGCTGAAGCTGTCGCAGAAAAAGTCATGGATGGAACCAAAACTTTTTTACCTGCCGGAAATCCAAACACAGCCAATGAGAGATGAAGCGCAGCGGTTGCAGAGTTTAAACCAATCGCTTCGGCACATCCTAAATGTTTTTCCCACTCCTCCTCCAGTTTATTTACATTTGGCCCTAAACCGATCCATTCCCGGTCAAAAGCTTCTTTTACTGCATGTAACTCCTCTTCACCCAGTGAAGGTTTAAACAATCTGATATTCATAATGATATTGATTTTGATTCATTCCAATCTGTAGCATTTTGATCTTTCTCTGATAAGATCTGAGGAGCCATCGGCCACTCTATTCCATGAAATGGATCATTCCAGCGTAAGGTTCCTTCCAAATCAGGATTATATCTGGCCGATACCATATAAAGGATCTCAGAATCCTCGGTAAGCGAGATAAAACCGTGAGCAAATCCTTTCGGTACATACATCATATCTCTGTTCTCCTCATTCAGTTCGGCCCCCACCCATTCGCCATAGGTTTTGGATCCTTTGCGAATATCAACAATCACATCCCAAATAGCTCCTTTTATGCAGCGCACCATTTTTACTTCGGATTGAGGAGGACGTTGAAAATGCAATCCGCGAAGTGTTCCTTTTTTTCTGCTAAGAGAATTATTAACCTGCACCCAGTCTGATTCCAACCCTGCTTGCTCAAATTCATCCTTGCAGAAGGATCTGGCAAAAAAACCACGCTCATCTGAAAATTTTTTCAGCTGAATAAGATGAGCACCTTCTAATGGTAACGGTTTAAAAATCATGATGCAGAGTACTCCTTGATCTGATTCATGGTTAATACAACCGGATCAAAGCCCGAATAATGCTCCTTGTACCATTCGATGGTATGTTTCAGAGAGATTTCCATGTCCCATTTTGGTTTCCAATCTAACAGTGAATACGCTTTGTCAATACTTACATTGAGAAGTGTACTTTCATGCAGCTCGTTTGGATCAGAGACATCCTTCCAAGAACCGCTCCAAATCTTAATCGACTCCTCTACCAATTTTTCAACGGTATCACTGTTGCTTAAGAGAGGTCCAAAATTAAAGGCCGATTGAAATTTCTCATCGTCACTTTCATAAAGACACTCTGCAAGTCTCAGATAACCCGACAGTGGCTCCAATACATGTTGCCAGGGGCGAACTGCTTTTGGATTCCGAACTTCAATCGGTTTATTTTGATGTAGTGCTCTTGCAATATCCGGCACGATCCGATCTTCCGCATAATCCCCGCCACCGATCACATTTCCTGCCCTCGCAGTCGCAATACGGATGTTGGATTTTTCTTTAAAAAAAGAGTCTCTCCAACTGCTTACCGCTAATTCAGTAGCTGCTTTACTTGAACTGTAAGGATCATACCCTCCCAAAGTATCCACTTCCCGATATGCATAGTTCCACTCTTTGTTTTCATATACTTTGTCTGTGGTCACTACAACAACTGCACAGGTCTTGGTCACATTTCGAACCGATTCCAGCAGATTTAAAGTACCCATCACATTTGTCTGCCAGGTATAAACCGGCTCCTTGTAAGACCTTCGAACCAGAGGCTGAGCAGCCATGTGTATAATAATATCCGGTTCCACCTCATTAACATATTCAGCTAACAATTTCGGATCGCGAATATCCCCGATTTTATGCTCTACAAGATTTTTTAATTGAAGTTGATCAAAAAGCGCCGGATCTGTTTCCGGTTCGAGAGCATACCCACAGACATTGGCACCCAGATGTACCAGCCAGTGTGATAGCCAACTTCCCTTAAAGCCGGTATGACCCGTAATCAATACCTTTTTACCCTTCCAAAAATCTTCATTTACCATAATTTCCATGGGGCTTTTTTGGATTTCCATAACTCTTCGAGATATGTTTTATCACGCATCGTGTCCATGGAAGCCCAAAATCCTTCATATTTTCTCACTGACAATTGGCCATTCGATGTCAGATTTTCCAGTGGTGCCCTCTCCCATACGGTTTCATCGCCATCGATATACTTAAATACACCGGGTTCACACACAAAAAAGCCGCCACTGATCCAGCGATTGTCACCCTGTGGTTTTTCGAGAAATGATTTCACTCTGCCGCCTGCTATTTCCAATGACCCAAAACGGGCTTCCGGCTGTATGGCCGTTACAGTGGCTAACGTTTTCTGCTCTTTGTGAAATTTAATGAGTTCTTCAATATTGATATCAGAAACCCCATCTCCATATGTTAGACAAAAAGTCCCATCAATATACTTTTGAATTCTTTTGATTCGCCCGCCGGTCATTGTATGCTCACCGGTATCTACCAATGTTACTTTCCAGGGCTCTGCTTTGTTCTGATGTACTTCCATATTATTGTCGTCCATGTGAAACGTAACATCAGACATATGCAAAAAATAGTTGGCAAAATATTCTTTGATCACATATCCCTTATACCCACAACAAATAATAAATTCATTGATTCCAAAATGACCATAAAGTTTCATGATGTGCCAAAGCATTGGCTTACCGCCAATTTCGATCATTGGTTTCGGTTTCAGATGAGATTCTTCGCTTATACGTGTTCCAAATCCTCCGGCTAAAATGACTGCTTTCATACTAAATTATTGTTTTCGAGTTTCCCATTCCAATTCAGGCCTGATCACACCGGGTATCGGTCCGGTATATGCATTTTTTCGCAATCCCAGATCCTCTTTCACTTCAATCGTCAAAGCATCACTTTCATAAAAATGAACCACTGTTCCGGGAAAACTTGTGAGTGCCAATCCAATTGTAAAAATTCCCGTATTCAAAAATTTTGCGGGTAATTTTAAACGCGAACTGTATAATCCTTTCTCGTGTGTACCACTCAATGTCTCATCAGATGTAACACATACATAATTTCCATTCTGGTCAAATATATGAATGTTTGGATAGAACTTTATTCCATTCTTTTTTACTTCATAAATATACTCTACATAGGTGTCACGATGCAGATCTACATATTTAATATCTTTACCTTCGCTATCAAGGATTTTGGCTGATTTTAATTCAGCATTTTCATCTCCTGCACTTCCATCTTCCCATATTTTAGATGATTGTTTTTTTGAGGAGAGATATTTTTGAATCATCTCTTCTGAGGGCCCGATCTTTCGGATACTCCCATCTTCAAGAATGATGGTATTCTTGCATAGGCTTTTGATCATGCTCAACACATGACTTACAAACAGGATGGTCCGCCC
>DEMS01000030.1:0-65020 GCA_002359315.1 Bacteroidetes bacterium UBA2664
AATCAGGGTTTTTCAAAGCCCCCATTTCCTCAAAATCTTCATCTAAAGAAGTGATTGGATCATCAAAAATAAACGGCGAAGAAACATGTTTAGCTGTTACATCTGCTAAAAAAGCTGCAATTGAAACAATTCTCTTTTCACCCTCACTTAAAACCGCATTCGGTGATTGATCATTGATATTATCCAACTTTATGATATGAAGTACTTTACCGCTCCTCACACCTGTTTTTTCAATCTTCACATGAAGATGGTCCGCTCCAAGATCCTCTAATTCATCATTAAATCGTTTAACATAGGCATCTGTAATCAACTCATCAGCCAATTCTCCTTTCTTTCTAGATAATACAGCAGGATTAGTTATTCTCTTGGCATTTTTAAGAATTTCAATTTCAGATAATCTCCCTACCTCATTTTTAATAGTCTCCTTTTGTTGAGAAACCCATTTTTTTGCTTCTAAATGGATTATATCATTTTGAATTTCTTCCCTTATATCTTCCTCGAAATCTTTTAGAAATTCAGTTCCCTTTGAATACATAGACTTTGCTTCATTTCTTGCAAGTGACAAAAGTTCAAGATCTTTAGATAATGGAGTTAATTCATCAATATTATCAACCAAATCAATTTCTTCAGCTCTTTTGATAATTGATTTATAAATACTTAAAACTCTTTCTTTCAATTGCTCATCTTCAACACCAATTGCATCTAATTCTGTAATTATCTCTTCTTCTTTTGGTAAATCTTTTACTTTTTCTAAGTACACTTGATATTTTATTGATATCTCATCTGCTTCTTTTTTTAATTCTCCCTGTACAAATTCTTCAAATGATATAAAACGTTCTTTAGCCTCTTCTGATAATTCCTGGTGGCAAAGTACACATTTAGCCCCCTTGCCAGTAACTGGAAATACATTTTCTCGATATGCAAATCTTTCAGAATAAGCTCTTGCTTTTTCCCATAATTCAATCCAGACAATTTCTCCAATACCACTCAAAGGTGTAGATGAAAATGCTTTTTGGGCTGCTAAATGTGCAGCATTTTCTTTAGTTGATAGCTCCTCCTTCAGATTAATAATTTCAATGCAGTGTTTATTTGACAGTTTCTTGATGTTTTTGACTGCATCTAAGGCAAAGTTTAGTAACCGTTTTCTTTTATTAAAAAACTGCACTGCTCGTGTTTTAGGATTTTCAGTTCCAATTCTTTCTTTTAAATTTTTTAGCCCATCCTCATTTTCATCAATCCATTGTGTTTTATTATTGATTTCTTCCTCATCAATATTTGAATTTAATTCCTTATACCATTTTCCAAATTCGGTATCTTTCAAATTCACAGGTAGTTCAGCCTTTCGGGATTGTTTAGTCTCAATTTTAAATTGAATTTTTTCAGCTATTTTGCTCGATAAATCAATTATATCGCTAAAAAATCTCAGTATTGACGGTTCATAAGTGACTTCATTTTGACCCTCTAAGTAAACCATACCGGTTGAAGAGTCATAAATATCTATATTGTGTAGATCTTCAACTGATCCGTTATCTTTTTTCCAATTAACTGAAGCTGATTGTCCGTTAATTTCATATGTGACATTACACCTTTGTTCCTCTGATGATTCTTTAAATACATTACCCAATAAATTTCCAGGATTTCTTGTTCCTGATATATGCTTTAAAATACGAGCATATCCTGATTTACCAGATCCATTTCTTCCATAGATTATTGATAAATTTTCATCACCAAACTCAAGTGGCTTTTTTGGAGCTAAAGCATTTATACCTTGAATTTCATCTAATTTACTTAGTTTTATTGTTGACGATGAAGTTTGACTAAAAGAGAGGTTGTCAAAATAAGATTCTTCATCTAATTCGTCTTTTGCTTCTCTTATTGTGAGATCAACTAAATCATTAATGACTTCCTCATTAATTGGCTCTTGTTCATTTAGTTTTTTTGACGCTGCTTGAATCCAAGCATGTCTTTCTTTAAACCACTTGTTTAATTCACTCATATTTACTCCTCCTTTTCTTTGCCCATCTCAAACACCCCCTCAATCTTCCTGTCTCCATCAAGGCAGATTTAAATTTCTGGCAGTGCTAATCTCTCCATACTTATGATTCTGTCGCGGCGATCTTTGAGTCATTTTTCGGCGGACTGGTATCAGCCGTTAGTTAATATTCGGGTATTGATATGGACATTCCCAATTTGTTTATCAAACCCGGTACAACTTAAAAAAAATAAATTCATTACAAACTTTATTATATAACCCAATTCAATCGATTTAAGCTAGGCAGCATTTTGCTGAACTTGAGCTATCAAGTCCAATAATTCAGTTTCAATATTTCTCCACTCTTTATCTAAGTCAACAGTTTTAAAGGTTAAATCCTGACCTTCCCATTTATATGTAGCATGTACAGAATCTCCTACATCTGGATAGAGCAGAACCCCTTCAATCTTTTTATTTCCGGGGTTTGGAATATGCTGCATATACGCAAATATCTGATATAAATTTGGAGACTTGAAAGAAATGGAATCATAATCCTTTCGTATTGCAAAAGTTTGAGAATAAAACTTGGTATCAATTACAATAATTCTCTCTTGATCTTCTAGAACAATATCTGTCTGCATTCCTGGCAGCAGTTTATTGTGTTCTTCATTATCAGATATAAAGGGCCACTTAAACTGTGGTCTATTTACCTTAAATCTTCTTTGTTTTTTTTGGTAGAAATTAAAAACAAAAGCTTCGAATAGTTTAGCCAGTTTTGAATGGTCTCTAGTAAAATCTCTGAATTGATAGTTGTTACTTTTCTCATCAAGTGCTGAAGATTCAAATATCAATCGACAGATTTGGATCAAAAATCCATAAAAAGCATTATTTCGGTGTATTCTAACTTTATTGAAATGCTGAATCTGCAGTCGAATTGTCTCAACATCTGAAAACCGAGAATAAACTTCTTTCAAATCCCCATGCAAACTGCTATCAATCTCATCCATTCGCAACAATATTCTGATTGTGGATTTTAGAATTTGATTATGAAGTGTGTTGTGGCTTAACTCATCAAATTGGCACCATGCACGTTTATTTTGGAATGACAGATCGTTTAATGACTGGTCAATTAATAATCGACCACGAATCCCCGGAATTCTATTTTCTATCGAATGATAATTGCGATAAAGTCCACGCTTAAACAAATAACTACACCCGTTAGCCAACACTTTTCCCAAGAGGTTGACAACTTCCTCAAAATCATCAATACCTGTACTAGTCAACTCTGCCTCATCCAGTTTATTCCAGGCATAGCTTAATAAATAGTAGATATTTTTAATCGGAATTTGTTTCAAAGCGTCAATAGTTCTTCTTCGATCTCATCAACCTTGTTCGTTTTGTCAAACCAGTACTCTTTTAAAAGAGGGAGGATTTCATATCTGATGATATTTTTAAACCACTCTTCGTTACCGTTTTTTGTATGACAAAAATAACTATGACCAATCTGGAAATCTTTACCTAACCCCGTTTCATTTGAAATTTTTTCATTCAAACTATCCAACCTCTGAACGATGATGTCAATTAAATGCTCCTCTACTCCCTGCTCGAGAAGATGTTTCTGTAATTGGACCCCGAAATTTGGCAACATATCAATAAAAACAAAACGGCGACGAAGTGCATAATCAACCATTGCCAACGAACGATCTGCTGTATTCATGGTTCCAATTAAATAAAGATTTTCAGGAATATAAAAATCAGGTTCATAACTACTCTTTTTGTAGGGGAGGGATACAGTAAAATCCTTACCGCGTTTGTCCTTTTCGATTAACATCATCAGTTCACCAAAAATTTTACTCAGGTTACCACGGTTAATTTCATCAATGATCAGGAAATATGATTTCCCAGGGTTTGATTTCGCTTTATTACAAGTCTCCAGAAAAATCCCATCTTTCAGCTCAAAATGGTTTTCTGTAGGTCGATATCCACGAATGAAATCTTCATAAGAGTAAGAAGGATGAAACTGAACCATTTCTATCCGATTGGGGTCTTTAACTCCCATCATAAGCCATGCTAATCTTTTAGCTAAAAATGTTTTCCCGGTGCCTGGAGGGCCTTGTAATATGATATTTCTTTTGTATCCAATTAGATTTACAATCTTTTGTAGTTCTTTTTCATCCATAAATACTTCCAAAAGTGCATCATGAATGGAATATGGTATATAAGTGGTGGGTTCTATTTTTTGATCTGAAAGATCAGAAGATATCTCTCGAATATTTACACCCATTTCGCCCAGTAAACGTTCATGGAAATATTCGTAGTCAGGATGCTCTGTTGGATAACCACTTACATTTGTAAGAGTTTTTGGAATGAGTTTATGATCTATTGGCCATTCCCCTTTTTTCTTCCAATTAACTTTTCGAACGTGCTTATAAAACTCTCTTGAGTCATCAAAAAAGTAATCAGATGCAACAATCCCGTATCCGATCAATTTTGATTGTCCTGATTTTGCTATGATAACATCACCGATCTCTAGACCACTGACAAATTCCCAACAAGCAGATGTATCATTTTTTTTAGATATTTCTGTATCCTGATGTTCTTGATGATTTATTCGAATTTCTGATTTGGTTTGAAACTTTCTTAAATCACCTAAATAATCCCATCCGATAGCCATAATCTGCTCTTCATAAAACTCATCCCAATAGTCTGCACTGGGACCCGGTGAATAGAGCCAAAATTCGTTCTCCAGATCTGTCAACTCTTCAATATTCTCGAGTGGTTCATTTTCAGATGGTAGATGATTTTCATAGAGCCAGCTAAAGAACTGATCCAATTCCAATGGAATTGTTGTTTGAGTTCGCTGGCCGACAATGACCTCATAAATATCTATAAGCGGTTTAATTTCTTCATTATAACGGACATAAAACTTACCAAATGTCTCTCCACGTTTTCTTGATATGCTCAGCTTCAAAAAATCCACTGCTTCTTTGTCTCTTCTATTATAAAAAACATAATCATCTGGAAACAGATAACCTACTAACTCTCCATAAAATGATTCACCTAAATACTTCACATGATAATCACTCTTCTTATCCAACATCGAATCAATTCGTGAGTCTAAAGAATTATCACCGTATGCCAGATACAAAAAAGACTTACGATAATGCTCTATCTCATGATTGGGATTGCCAAATGCATTTTTATAAGCCATTGCATTTGTAGCTAATGCATGAACCTTATTTCCCATCTCCTGAAAATCATTCCACTTAGCTTGAGCTAGATTCTCTTTTTTAAAGAAACTCTGGAAAAATCGATATCTAGGTTCAAGAAAATCAGTTTGTTCAGAAAAATGGTTATCCGCTTCTTCTGCAAACTTTTTTAAGTAATTTTTAACCTTACCATATAGATTGGATTGTGCGGATATAGCAGACCATAAAAAACTCTGTAAATCAAGAAATCCTTCTTCTACCTTATATGGTAGTGAATCACCGACAGCCCATAAATCATCTTTTATGGTTTGGTATAATTCACCGGTAGGACGATGATGCCATAAATGTCCTTTACCTAACATTTCCAGAAATTGCCTTATCTCGGTAGGCTTTACAAATAGCTCTTCACCTGGATTCGTTACGAAAAGAAAATAGGTAACAAAAGTCCATTTATTTGGCAATTTTTGTTCATCTGACCATTTACTAAATGTTTCAAGCCGTTCGGCACCGGTAGCCTCGCCATACAAAAGTTCAAAAAAAGCCATTGTAAATGACTTATAATCCAGTGAAGTATTGTTTAATAAGGCCAAATCACCTGTACTTGGGGTTCCGCGGTAAAGCAGGTTATTATCCTTATGTCTACCTATACGGTGCACTTCATTATAAAATTCTTCATACTTTTGTTCATTCAACAGTTGCTTTAAATTCTTTTTGGAAAGTTTCTCTTGTGCATCTTTAATTATTCGTTGTTTGTAGGTGATTTCACTATCCAGAAAGCGTGAATCACTAAATCCTTCAAAATCGGGAAACTTTTCGTTGATGCTGTTTAGTAGGAGCTCTGTTGTTGATATAACATTCTTATCTGGGATTGTATCTGAATTTTTTTGAACTATTTCGAATCCCATACTTTTAAAAAATTTGTTTGTTTGTTCACCACCACCATATTCCCAAAGGTGTTCACCATTCATCATCTCATGGGCATAACGCATAATTTCTTTAGGAGGGTAAGCTTCTCCTTCAATTAAGACATCATATTTAGTAGAAGATCTCAGATCTCTATTCTCCGCTTTGATCTTTTCAACTGCAGTTAACACATGCTCTTTTTTGATCTTATCCGGTTCGAATGTCATGATTTATAATTTTATGATTACAGTTGATTAATTGAAATTATACAATACAACTTAATACTACTCAACTCCCCTCATAACTAAGTAAAATCAAGGGTTCGGCTTTGGTTATGTCCTCCTTATTGCGGATGGTTATCTCCAAGTCACCGGTTCCAAAATGGCCGATGTTGCGGACGTCTCTTGTGAACCCTTCCTCAAGCTGCACATCATCTGGATTGAGTTTTACATAGACCTGCAACTTGTTGCTTTGGGTATAAACTTCAACACAGGCAAAGTTTTTGATACGTTTGTAAGCAAAGTAGTATTTCAGGGTTTTCTCTTGAACATCATCGCCCAGATTCATCATATAATCCCGTAAGGCATGGTAGAGGTCCGTTAATCCCTGATTTGCAGAATTCAGGTGTTCTGAGACAGTTTTATACTCCTGTTTTGATTTGGTTAAACCAGTGGTTTCCGAACCAGTAGTGGCCTCTGCAACATTTACCAGTTCCAATAGTAGTAAATCATCACCAAATCTTCTATAGCGAATTAATTCAATATTACGATTCATTTGCTTAACGGCATATTCATCATATTTTGTAAAATCACCCGCAATACAGAGCAGTCTCGGATTGTACCAGTCTATATTCTCTGAATCCTCTTTACCTAAGTTTTTAAGTACCAATAGCTCAAATTCAGCTTTATGATCCATCAGCCAATCCAGATAGAAAAGCCCTTGGTTAATCACGTTCTCGTTCATTGACCGTTTGTACTCGATGATAACTGGGCTGCCGTTCTCATCTATGCCAAGAGTATCGATCCGCCCGCCGTGGTTTGCACCAGTTGAATACTCTGTAGCTAAAAAGCGAACCCCAATATAGGTATCCAGATTTTTCTCGATTTGCACCTGGAGGGATTTTTCAATTTTTACGGCTGAACCAGTGAGTTCGGTTACATAGTCGCTATGGATTTGGAAGAGTTTGATATCGGACATTTGTTTAATTCTTTAATTGCGAAATCTTGTAGTAGTTCTATAATTTTTCATACATCATTTCGAGGTTTTCCAAAACTACATCTAAATGACCTTTAACATACTTCTTATTGATTAATCGTTCACCATGTACAAATTCATTCATCTGTTTTCTGAACGCATTTAAAATAGATGCCGGTCGTCTGAACGCAGATCTGCCTTCTAAAAAGTTCAATTTCTCTTCAAGAGTATCGAATTCTTCATCCTGATATTTTTTATTTAGAATATCATCTACAGCCACTTCAACAATGGTTCTAAGCATGATTCCAGCAGCAGCATATCTTTCAAAAATCAAACACTGTCGTAACTCATTGACTAAAGACTCTAATTTTTCCGGAAAATCAATATTCTTAATCACTATTGTGCCGGTTTCGATCATACGTATTACATAGTCTGCTCCACTAAACCAACTGTATAAATGCTCGTTGGCTAAATCATCAAGTCTATCCGGATCAAAATCAGGCCTAAGTTGTTCAGCCATTACTTTAGCAAAGTTTGTTACTTCTGGCTCTGTGCTTTTTTTTGCAGCACTTATGAGTTTGTCTCCATGTTTTAAGAAGTCCTGAAGTTCACCTCTGAGCACCGGATCTGAAATTCTTGCAATTTTGTAGTCCTTTGTGAGCTCAAGGAGTATTTCAGCCCTTTGTTGTTTATAACTTTCCAAGATTTCATTGTATTCCCCTTTAATTCCATCTTTCTCAAACAGAATACTGATCAATCTTTCGAGTAACCCACTTAATTCCTTTAGCTGTCGCTTCAAAATTGCTTCATCCATAGTCATTTTTTAATCTTCTAATTTCCTAAACATCCAATTCACAAATAGCAGCATCTCAAATGCCTCCTCTGGTGTTCGGCGATCTTCATCGCCGTGGCTAAAGATATTTCGAATGCCAGACATCATACCCATGGCCAGTTTCTGATACCCTTCCTGAATTGTAGCGGTGTTTTGCTGACTTCCAGTAGTAATCGTTACTACAGGGCCTTGAGGACTAAATACCTGCCCCATCAAACTTGAACCGATAGCTGAATTTCCACTCAATTTTTGAACTTTAGCTTCATACTTTTCGCATGCCTTCCGCACAGCCTCATTGAAGTGGCCATCTTTGAACTTTTGAAGCGGATCACTGCATATTTCCTCAATCAAAGGATGCCTCTCCAATCTCTCTACAAGATCATAGGGTGGAACCTGAATTTCTGGTAAATTAGGGTTTAGATCTATGGCTGTAAGTTCAGCATCGAGATTTAATTCTAATTTTTTCAGACAATCCAGGAGTTCGTCAATTTCTTTTGGCTTGATTGGGTTTCGTTTATGCTTCCTGTACTGTTCACCTTGGCTTAAGACTTTGCGTAGAATTGTGTAAGGTATCCGTGAATGCTGTTGATAAACTTTGCCGAAGCCATAAATCAGTCGTTGCTTTTTTGAACCGTTTCGGTCCAAATAAGAATGAACTCTGCTCTCTTTAAATATTGTTTCAAATGAATTGGCCGATTTCCCCCAAGTTGAAATAGGTAAAAAACCTTCTATAATTTCAACTAAACGATTAATCTGAACTTTCTTATCTGCAGTTAATCTGCGTGCTACCATAACTCTGTATTTATTTAATAATGTATATCACTCCATAAAAACTCCGCAGCACACTTGTCATCATAAAACTCATTTCTTAGAAACTCTAAATCATTTTCCCAATCAGAAATAGCTTGTGTCATATCACTACTCTTACGATGTGCATTTCGAATCAACCAAATTAGATGTTTAGATATTCGTTGTAGTCTCTTCGGGGATCCTTTTAATCCCATATCATAATTATCTAAACCAGTAAAGTCTTCAGTTAGAAATGCATCTCGGAGTTTTTGTTGGCGTTGGTGAATAGATAATGAAGAGGATTTTCCCACCCTATAATCTATGTATTCAAAAGGACCGGCCTCTCTTAAATCGGCATCAAATCTTTTAAAATAGTTTTTAACATCACTCCATTCAGGCCAGGAAATTATTTCACCCATATTAGGCACTTTAGTTATGATGCCTAAATCATATAATACCTTGATATAGTTAGCAGTAATGGTATGATTAAGTAATTTCAAAAAATCGAGATCAGATTGAATGAAAATTTCATTATATAAAATCTTAAGCTTAATAATATTAAACAGATATTCAAAATTAAATGCATCATTTGAATCAATAAACAAATCCCATATATGATTAAAATCTGCCCCATAATTTATCTCTTCCTCATCTACCCAATAGCTGTCAGTAATTGTAGATTCTTGAAATAACTGTTTTAATTTATTCTCATAACGAAACCAACTTATAACATTAGGAGGGAGAATGTTCTGAAGTTCCTTAAGATCATCTTCAATTATCAAATCACTCAAATAAACTAATGCCCAAGTTTGATTAATCATCATTTGAGCATATTCACAGATCAAAAATGATCTCAAATCGAGCAAAGATCTGTCAGAGTTTCCCTTTGAATGATTAATAGAAATTGACCGACTATAGTTTTCATGCAAATCATTACCTAATTCTGCTGTTAAGCTACTCCCAAGATAAAGTACACTGTTTAATGAATTTATCAGTGAAATAAATTGCTCGTTATTTAATTTTGTTTCTCTCAGCTTTTTATTTGCTATTTCTCTGATTTTGGATGTCGACTCAGGTATCACAACACAATTAAATAAATCTCTTAACTCAAGGTCTTCTTTATAAATATTTTGAACGATATATTCTTCTAATTCAAAATGTCTTTTATCGATATAACTTAACGTTTCAATATCTTTTCGCTGAGCAACGAGCCTGATAATTTTCTTTAATAACCTGTTTTCTCCTTTTCTATCTATGCTATTCAAAACCAACTCGATTTTTCCAAAGAATCGATAACTGACAATTACAGATGCAATTTCATCTCCCGTATTACACAATTGTTTAATCTTAATGATTAATGGCTTAATAAGTTCATCTTTAACAGTTTGGTTATTTTCAAGATAGGTGTTTAAATATGTCTTTGATTTTATTTTGGAAAATTTCATAGGCTTATCACTTAAGAGTCTTCTTTAAAAAGATCTCACCATGATAACCCCTCTCTGGTGAAGTAAAGTAGGTCCCATTTAACGAGGCTTCTTTTTCATTATAAATCAGACTCGACATACCCCTATGATATTGCATCTCAGGTTTACTGATTTTCTTATGATCGTTATGAAATGAATAAATTAACATAGGGCCATCCGGTGCATCAGGGATTAATGCTGCCATTTCGCTTTTAGAACTAGAAGTTGAAGTGCTGAGAATTAAGAGTAGATATCTTAACGTTTGCTCAATTTTAACTGTGATTACTGTTTCAGTCTGAAAATTATCGCGTGAACTCTTAAGTGTACCTTGATAAATTCCGCTTAGATTTGGAGTCTTAACCAATCCAAACAAATTATTGAATCGGTGCCAGAGATCTTTCTCAAACCATTTATAAAAAACGTAAATGAGGGCGAGTGCAGAAGTTGGTATCCTTAACAGCCATTTTAATTCTTTGTAAACTGAAATATTTGGAAGAAGGTATTCATGTAATATCCAAGCAGTAATTACTGCCATTGGAATCACAATCCACAGTATTCTAAACCTGTCGTTATTATCTATTGAATAAGGGTGCATTTATTCATCCCACAAATCAACGGTTTTAACTAAATACCTTCTCGCTTTCTCTTCCGTCCAATTTTCACTTCCCTCTCCCCACATTGAACGTAGACCATTTAAACATTTAAATTCATCCCAATTATTATCAGCTAAATATTCAAGAATGTTCATAAACATCTCACTGTATATACCTTGAAATTGATTATATGAAATATTTCCCAAGAGACACTCAATAAAATATGATGGGGCAGTTTTTGCTATGATATCACCTCGGTTAACTAGTGTCCGGTTTACATTTTTAAAAATCCGGACCATTGATTTGAAATTGCCATTACAATCTTGATTCTTTCCTACTGTATTTTCGTAATGTTTTTTCGGGAATGAATAACAATTCTGATGCGTTCTCGAAGTTCTAAAGTAGACGCCATCATGATAAGCATTTGACTCAACTCTGTAATACTCCCTATAAGTGCAACATATTAAAATGTCGGCTGGTCTACGTCCTGAATTCGGAGCTAATTTGACCACTTTATTATCAGGATTTATGTCTTGTTTCCCATAATATTCGGATAAACATCTTATAACATCATTTTTAAACTCAATAAATCCATAATATGCAGACCTCAATCCCAGAAAAGCTTGCTGTTCTTGACTTAAGTTGTTATAAAATGTAGATGTTAATTCAACAACAACATCAACATCACTTTCTGAATAAATATTGGTATTGTTCTTATAAGACCCCTGTAAATAAACATCATATGTTACACCAACTGGAAATTTATCATAACTACTGACAACCCGTTTGATTGAATCCCCGGTTGCTTTTGATGAGGCTACTGCGCCCTGATTCGCCCAAGTCTCAAACTGTTGGTTTGAAATTGCCATAGTAGGATTCTAAATTTCAATTTGATCGGCTGCAGTTACCAACGCCTTAATAAAACTACAACTTTCTTCTGCTTCTCCTTTTGTAATATCTCTAAGTGTAATGGCCTTAGCTGACGTTTTTAAAATGATGTCAGATTCATGTACTATTTGATTTCTTCGACGATTTAATTTCCTTAACCGATCAATTACTTCACCTTTTGTCATTGAAGGGGAGATTTCAGTAGCTATTTTCCCCCAAAAGTCTTCGATCCCAAGAATTTTTGAAGCTTCTAAAAGATTACTTGGACTTTGAAATGTATGTTCTCTGTGAAGAATCTTTTGAACTTCTTTTTTTATGATGGTATTTGGCCTTGAAGATGGATTCTCTCTTATTTTCTCCAACGCTTTTTTAGAAGCTAATATTGGAATGTTGAGTTGTTTAAACTTTTTAGGCATATCCTTATCAGCTTTCCCAAGAAAGCCAACTGTATTTTCAACAATCAAGTCATGAAAGTATCTATCCATGGCCGAAACAGACGTTGTAATTGCTGAGCGTAAAAGTTCGGAAACATAATCATGCTGAAATTTATCAGGAGTAAGCCCTGCTTCTTCCTTTATGATCAAAATGGAATTACTATCCTTGCCATCCATTCTATAATAAGATTGGCTTGCCGGCCAATGCATCAGTTTTTTAAACTTACTTTTCCAATCTTTTCTACCTCTTCTGCGCCGTGAATCATGTAAAATGTCATACAGTGATAAATAGTGTTCACATCGTTGAATGGAAAAGTCAAACACTTGTTTTGCCGAATAAGCCATAAAGTAAAGTTAAATTACATTTCTGTTTTCACCCCAACCTCCCCATACAACTCCAAATAATCATCACTTTTGCCCAGTTTGCGTAGGTTCTCTTTTTGGGCGGCGACCAGGCGGGGGTAGCGACGGGCGTACCAGTTTTCGACTTCGCGGATGTCATGCTCGTTTAACCCGTAAGCATCGTACACCAGCTTGTCGATTTTGATCTGTTCATGGCTGGCATAGTCATATCTTGTATCTATTTTCTGTCGATCAACTACATTTTTTGTCAATTTAATTAGCTGTTCTACTTCCTCAATCTGAATTGGTATTTCTGCAACTTTTCCTGTGGAGGCATGAACGGTCGTATCGATGTAATTCTTTAGCAAATATCTAGTCAATCTAGAGTTGAGAATGCTGAGTAAATACTCCAGGCTATTTGAATATGGAAAGATTGTTGTGCTTTCTACATTAAATAATGATGAGCTTCCATATCTAAATGTCGGGGCATAAAAACCAGTATGGGAGAATGTTATTCCTGGTCTGAAATGATATTCAGCATTTCTAAAAAAATGACCTTTTAAATCTTTCATTATGTCGTGGCTACTTTTTCGCCAATCCAAATAGTATTCAGTAGGTACATAATAATTAGGTAGCCATCCATCATCAGAATCACTTGCGCCTCCTTTGTCATGTGGAATTAAGAACTTACCTCCATAGTCATCCTCATTTATACCATATCTTTTTTCTTCATCTGTGAAAGATTTAATTTCTTTTACTGTCAAAACTAGATCTGGATCATATGTGTTATAACTTCCTCTTGCTTCAACTTTTTTGAAAATGTAGGTATAGTTATCTCCAACAGTAATACCCTCTTTTATATCGGAAATATCATCTAACTTTGAGACTATAATCTTTCTTTCATTCAATTCTATTGAATGTTCATTTCCAGTTTTGTCTTTATCATTTAAAAGGTTGTATAATTTTGGGCTGGCTACAAAAAACGGGTTGTTACTATTTGTCTTAATTTTTGATTGTGGGTAGGTATAAAACGCATACTCTTCACTGCTTTCACTGCTCCAGTCGGGACCACGCATCCTTAAGGTTCCATTTATTTCTTCGGCTATCTCTGTATCCGCTTCCGGCAGCGGATGTTCGTACTGCACTGTGCGTTCCAGTAGATGCACAAAACGTTCATGCTGTTCGTGGATGGAGATGCGGGTCAGGTCGGCCATCAAACAGCGGTGGCTTTCATCGAACTGCGGAGCCGGTTTACCATCCTGTTTCGGAAATTCGTTGCGTTCGCATACTATAATGGCCGTGTTTACGGTTGCTTTAAACGTATCGGGATGAACACGAATCATTTTGTGTATGTAGTTGTCCATCATCATCTCGCGCAGTTCCCGATGCGTTTTAATAGTCATAAAGGTATCGCTCACAATGAAGCAGAGTGCCCCCTCATTTTTCAGCGGGCTGGCCTGCTTACCCTCCGGCAAAAACCGTGCAATAAACGCTCCATATGGGTCTTTACTCCCAAGTCCCATCTCAGCTTTCAGTTCATTGGAGATTTTATCCCCTCCATAAGGCGGGTTTCCGATAACGATATGAAACTGGTCAATCCCAAACATCCATTTAGGATCGAACCATCCGGTTACGCTGTCTTCAAACGGTTCCCATGACGAGAGCATCATGGCCCGCTTGTTTTTGTGTTTGCCGGTTCCTTTAAGCTCTTTTTTGAAAATAGCGTCCTGTGTCTCCTTGAACTGATTTTTAAGAATCTCTTTCTCTTCGCCATACGCCTGTAGATAATCATCCCGAATGGTTCCCAGTCGATTCAACAGGTCAGAGGCTCCAAACAGATCGATGGTAACCGAATCTTCTCTCGGCAGTGAAATAAGAGAGTTGGCCGTTACAAATTTAAACTCCAGATTGGGCAGTGGTTCAATATCCCAATTCTCTTTTGTTTCGTCCACATTTTCATCCACCACTAGTGACAGGAAAAATCTAAGCTTGCTGATCTCCGCCGCAATCGGCTGGATATCCACGCCGTAAATGGAGTGCTGGATGATGCCAAGCTTTCGAGCATACTGCACCGTAGCCCGGTCCAGTTTCTTCTTTACAATCCGGCGGATGGCTGCATTTGGAATGTTTTCGAGCTGAAGGGTTTTCCATCGTTCCGAATCTGGATCGATTTTTTCCAGAACCCGGACCATCTTTTGGAGCAAGCCCATCGGGAATGCACCGGAACCGCAGGCTGGGTCAAGTGCTTTCAGCCTGTTTAAAGCCCGTATCATGGCCACCGATTCATCTCCGCTGATATCGTGCTTGATCTCTGGATCGAATTTTAGAAGAGGTTGTATTCTGCTTTCTGATACATCAGTCTCCCTGACCAAGTGTTTTGAAATTGATTCATCCACCATGTAATCCACGATCTCACGCGGCGTATAGTAGCTGCCGGTAGCCTTCCGTGCTGTTTTTCCGGAAGCCGGATCAATTTCAGCCAGCAGGTTTTCAAAAATGCGACCCAGCATTTCGGGATCTACCGATACATCGGCATCTTCCACGCTATTTTCATCGATGGTAAAATTGTATTGCTCTAAAACAGCATAAAATTCTTTGAACCACGCATCCGGAATTTTCAGCGTATTCAGGTTCTTCGACAACCCTGTGCCTTCATCCAGCGCATAAAAATCTTGGCGATGTGGCTCAAACAAGCCACCATTCAAAAAGGGGATCTCCTGCAATATCTCAGGGATATCATTCCTGCGCTCATCCAGCGGCGTATTCATTACCTGAAAAAAGAGTTTCTCAAGAAATTCATGGTAGTAGTTATTTGGGATATTTCTTGATGAAAGCGACTCTTTGGGAACAATCGGGTTACCCTGCTTCGATTTCTTGTACTTTAAAAACCAGCAAAAAACCGTCCTTCCAATCAACCGAACTGCAAACTCCTGATGGGTCTGCTTGTCCGATTTTGAAATACTGGGAAGCTGTAATAAATGTGGGTGCTGTGTGCCACTCCGCCCTGATTCCTTTGCTCCAATTAGCTGGTAAAAGAATTTCACCACCTTGTTATAAAACTCTTTGTTCAGTTTCTCAACCGAAAACGCTTCTTTAATATCTTCAAAAGAGACATTGGTTTCTTCAACCAATTTATGAAACCGATCTGTTGCCGTTTTTACCGCTTCCCCTTCTCCGAGAACATAGGTATACCGTTTCGGTTCGGTTTCTGATTTTATCCACTCTTCGTTTTCCTCGTCATAGTCTTCAGTTTGAGAAACAAAGGAGAATCGCCAACGGTCTTTCTGTATGAAAACTGCAAAAATACCATCCGTCTGCTTGTAATATTTATTCAGCAGGTTGCGGAGGCTTACCCGGTTGCGGTCAAGGTCGATGTTATCAGCAACTTCAATTTCAAAAACAGCAAGCTTATAACTATCAGCAGTAGAGAAAGAGCCCAGCTGGTATGCGTTTTTCCATTTTTCTTTCAGTGGAAGATCGGCCGGTTGTGGATTGGCAAATACGTTGCCCGATTTAAAGACCACTTTCAGGATATCAATCCATTGATCCCGTTTATATTTGGAGGATAAAAGTTCATGTAAGGTTGCTTTTTCCATCTAAATAAAACTCTCAGAGATTATAATTTCGGGATCAAAAAACTTGACCTCCTTTTCTGTTTCCTGCTTGTCATCTCTTGAAATCCGGCTAGTATATTTATCGGCCAATGCAATAAACTTTTTCTCAAGCTGTACCGGTTTCAGTTTCTTTTTCTGCTTTTCAATTCGCATGATTTCTGAAGTCAAATTAGCATACGTACCGGCTTCCATCAAACGATACAGCCGTTTGTACGCATCATTCATGAGATCGGAATCAACAATCCGGGTCAAGTCCTTCAAAAAACTCATCGCTTTGTTAAATCTTGCATCCCGGCGATCCGTAAGAGCCATTTCTGGCTGATCATCCATAAAATCTTTTGAGTACTGTTCGGTTGCTTTTTGAACCTGTTCATAGTGCCAATCCGGCAGCTCAATGGCATCTTCTGATTCTTTTGCTTCGAAATGTGCCACTGCATCGTCAAAATTTAATCCTTTTACTTCCCCATCCGCATCAACTTGATAAAGTTCCTTTCGGTCATCGGTCCGCAAAAAGCAGACACTGACATTGGCAAATTCATTTTTCTGTTGTCTACCGGCCCGGGCTTTCAGAGGCAGTCGCCTAATTCTGCGAAAATCTTCCAGATGGTTCTCCTTAAAATTGCGGATAAATTCAAGGTATTTCAGGCGGATATCTTCATCCTCTTCTCGTCCTGCCTCATAGAGTTCAAAATGTTCAATGATTTCATCGAGCGAGTAAATCTGTGAATCTTCACCATACGCCGAGTGAAAGCTTTGCAATTTCACTAGAGCCTTTTTCTTCAATGAGATGATTGCATCACCTTCATCAGAAGGATAGAAGTTGAAATTATAAATGCGATCCGCCTGAGTACCGATTCGGTTTACCCGGCCGATTCGCTGCATCAGTTTGGTTGCATTCCACGGTGTATCGTAGTTGACAATCACATTGGCACGGTGCAGATTCACACCCTCGGCCAGAACTTCCGTCGTGATGATGATATTATAATCATCTTTTTTCTCTTTGTCGTAATTGGCATCAAAGTTGGCAAGAATGGTTTCGAACTGGCGACTACGATTAGCTGCACTGATATTTAGCACCTTTTTGTAGCCACGCTTTTTTAATTCATTGTATAAATAGTTCGTTGTGGATTTAGCCTCTGAAAAAACCACCAACTTACCGGATGGATTGATGCTACGATCAAACAGTTCATTTTCAAGCATCTCTATAAATGCCTCTAATTTTGGATCTTTACGAACAGCATCCCAATGCCGGCAAAGATAATTCAGCGTTTCCAAATCCCGCTTTAATCCATCCAAAAAACCATTCTGAAAATCGTCACTGGAAAAAGTCTTGTTGCCAGGTTTCCGGTCGGAAATTTCAAGAATACGCATCTCGATCTCATCATCTGAAAACCCCTCATCCATCAATTCATTCACGTCTAGGTCTGGTGCGATGAATATTTTGCCATCCTCGAAAGTACGTATCATATTTTCCGTAGAGTCTCGCAGCTTTTTCAAGGAATCTTTAAATGCTTTAAAACTGCTCTCAAGTCTTTTTACAAGTAAAGTACTCATCATCCGCGCAAGCTGGGCTGAAGTCAGATCCGCAATTTCGTAGTGTTCCGCTTTGATGTCGTCTTTCAAATAACTGATTGCCCTGTACCGGAAGTAGTCAATTTTCTTTTCATTCAGAATGGCCTGTAGTGTTTCAAAAAAGAGCGACCTCATTTTTTCATCCATCTGATACTCCCTCTTCTTTGGAGGCTCAATATCCGGGAACACAATTTTCTGATCCTTGAGGTCAGCCTTATACTGCTCCACATTTTCAAGATCTCTTCGAGTTCTTCTAATGGTTATCGGTTTCAAAACTCGCTCCCGAATTTCCTTGTACATCTGTCGGATCTCTTCAAGATCGGGCTCGGGCATTTTCATCAATTCCTTATACCGCTTAATGTAGGGGAAGAAAAACGTTGTGAGATTAGTGACCGGTAATTTGGATCGTCTTGCATCCTGGAAGAGTTGAAGCATATTGTAAATATCAGCGGGACGATTATTCAGTGGCGTAGCAGAAACAAGAATCACTTTCTTCTCATCACTTTCAATCAAACCATTATTTAACCTGCCGGCTTTGCAAATAATCTGAAGCTGGTCAAATGAATTGGTTGCAAGATTTCTGAAATTGTGAGCTTCATCTACAATTACCAAATCATACTCTTCCTTAGCCCAGTAATTTAAGTCGCCATCGATAATTTTATGAAGACTCCCATTTGTGATAAATTTGGCATACTTGTCAATACCAAACAAACTAAAAGTTCTTTTCCAGTTTTTCTCCAGTGCAGGAGGGTAGATGACTAGTATTTTCGTGTTACCGCTTCCATTGGATATGATAAACCGTTTAGCGAGCATTGCTGCCACAACTGTTTTTCCAGTGCCTACCACATCTGCCAAGAAGAAACCATTGTAATCCATAAGCATCTCAAATCCCTGGTTTACCGCATCTACTTGGTAGGAGAGTTTTTTAAACTGTTTGGGTACATCACCAACCGTTTCGGGATCGTAATCAATATTCCTGCCAAAATATTCAATCAAAAACTTAATATAGAGTTCAAAAGGCGTGAACTCTTTTTCGAGATGAGTTTTCTGTTTCGCTTTTTGAACATCTGCTGGTAATATTTCCTCTCCTTCATTCCATAGTCGCTGAAATTCATCTTCAGCAAATTTCACATCATCATAACGCCTAAGCTCAACATTAAACTCATAGTTTCCTTCATCTTGATCACCGCCCAGTCCGGAATGAGTTAGGTTCGATGAACCGGTTATAACCCGACCATCTGTGTCTTCATCAAATTCTTTCGGCAAAAACACATAAATTTTTGCATGTAGATTTTTACTCTGATGTGCCCGGATCTGAACTTTTCCATCCATTACATCCTGCATAAAAAGTAGAATCCCCTCCTCAACTTCTTTCGCATACCGGGCTTCTTTGATATCCTCCTGCATCCATTTTATAAACTCTTCCCGGGTCTTTTCCGGATCGCCTAAGAACATTAGACCTCTACGTTTGGCATCAGCAATCATGTGATCTACATTAATGCCTACAAGAATTTTGACTTCACCAAGTTTCAATAGATGTTCACGAATAGCAAAATAGCCCGACGCCCTGAAATAACCGACAACTGCGTGAAATGCATAAAGGTTCGAAACCTTTTTAAAGACTCCCCTGAATTTCTTTAAAAGACTGTTTCCTTCCTGGTTTGTGAAAAAGTTTGAGCTCATTCGAATATGATATAACTAAATTTATGTAGTCACTTTTATAGTCATAAGATAATCGGTAAAATGCAGGAGAGTTTCAGAAATAATTAAATATTGTCTGGCTAAAATCAAAAGTATCTGCTTTTCAGATAATTTTGATAGTCGCTATCAATTTCAGAATTGAATTTCTCAAAAGTTTGAAAGAGTTCTTGATATGTCAACGCTTTAAAGTTCAACTCTCCCTTAAGAGTATTTTTAAATCGTTCTATTTCAGTTTTGTGGATTTCACTCACCGATGTATCAATGTTGTAATACAGATATATCAGTTCAGACTTATTTGAGTGCATATTTGCCAACCCTAAAGCGTGCTTCAATAGTTGTGGAGCATTTAAATAAAAAAATTTCTCCTTTTTAGAGTCTATTTTATCAACCATTTTTTGACAATTTGGAAGACCCACATCATTCCAGCGATCCCCTACTTTATAACTCTCTGCAAATGGTTCTTTCTTCGAAATTTTACTCATCCATTCTGTAAATTTACTCTCTATTGCAACAGCCTGTCCGTCTGTCAAAATCATAAATAGATCCAGATTAGGCATTTTACCTTGCATTCCCATTGACAGCTTTTGTTCATAAACAAGAGACTTAATACCCTGATTAAATTTTAAAGCTTTAGCCAATGCAGATTTATCTCTGAACCTCCAGTATTCAAAAAAGTTACATACAAGTGCTGATGAAGAATGAAGAGCAAAAATTTTAGTCCGTGTTTTATCGTCTTTTATTTCAGACCCATCCCCTCCTTTTAAATCTCTTAGCGATTCGTCACTCAATTTCACTATGAAATTGTCATCCATGCTTTTTACATAAGCATCATTATCGATTTCTATGTTTTTATTCCTTGCCCATTTGATTAGTTCTGTTTTAATTATGTCAATACCATTCATTTCTTTATCTTAATTATTCGTTCATATTCTAAATAAGCCCTCTTCACCACCTCATGCCCCTGAAACCTCTTATAAAACTCCGACCCCAAAAACTCCTCTCTTCTATTTTCGAGATAAAAGACAATAAGCCATTCAAGCTGATTTATCAACTTTTCATCCAGGCCGTATTCTTTTAATAGATCATAGTTTTCTACATACGCTTCAAAACTCCACGACATCTCTTCTTCCAGCTTATTCCGCTCATCCATCAATCTAAGCTCCTCTTCATCTGGCGAATAGGAGGCAGGGATCGCATCAAACATCTGCTTTATCTCTTCTATGGTTGTTTCTTCTTCAGATTTGCTATGCGTCATTTTCTAAAATATCGGGTCAATCCTTTCATGGCTTCTCACTAAAAATATAACCCACCAATGACAACATACCGTCACACCCATTCCCCTCCCAACAAAATCATACCCCCGGTCCCCCCGTCCTCCGTCTCCCGTCCAAACCAACTCAAAACTCTCCGAAATTTCGGAGCAGGCTTCACTCAAAACTCAACACTCCAACAACGTCTCCCCAATCGCATCCCTCAACTCGGCCCTAACACCCACTTCCTCCGCATATTCGGGCCATCGATTCACAACGGCTTGCACCTCATCAATCACCTGATCTGCTTTTTTAACGTTTACCGACTCCGCCAACGCCAGTAGATCATCCCGGGTAATCCCCGCTCGTTTTCCATTGATGCTGAGTGAATGCTGACTCACCCACTCACTGCCGGGCCGATAGGAGTGACACACATCATACGCCGGCGCCAACTCCCATTTTTCTCCCCTTTTCAGGCGAAAGGAGAAATTTTTGGTGTGATCATCACAATTTCTGGCCAGTACATTGAACACCATTCTTCGGTACATCTGCTCCGCTTCCGGATAGGAAAGCCGCAGCTCCCGCATCGTCTGGAACAGCTGCTCATAGCTGAAACTTCGCATTTCATTGTAATCATAATGTTTGATAGCACACAGGGTTTGAATATGGTGTTTGGTGCCTGCCCCCTCCCGATCAAAACGCTTAGTCATGAAATGCGCCCGGCCATTCTCCTCAAACAGCTTGCACGGCATCATCTCAATTCCACAATCGCCGGCCATCAGGGAGTAGGCGTACTCAACCCGGCCATACCCATAACTTTTCCCAAGCTGCACATCACTCACCCCATCCAGTTTAATCAGCCAGTGATCAAACCCTTTGGGAGCGTTGGTCTGACCGGATTTTACTTTTCCTGTTTTTTCATTGTACGAAATCACCGCTTTTGGCCTGGCTCCGCCGGCAGAGGTCCCTATTTTCAGGATATTTCGGATCGCCTGTTCATCCTCTTCCTGCAGATTTGTTTCGAACTCTTCTCGTTGATGCAGCATCTTCCGGGCGATCTCCACCAGACTGTTCATCTCCACATCAAAGGTTTTTTGGGCCGTACTTATCGTAGCCGGTTCAAATTCCAGTGCACCCATTCCTCTCGTCCCGATAAAACAGAGGGTCTCCACCGGATTCATGCTGTTCTGCGGGCGGCCCTGCCGCGCCAACCATTTGTTGATTAACTGATTCCCATAATTGTCGGGAAGGGAGTCCGCCAGCATTCCGGGCAGGCCTTTAAAACAATCAAACTCCGTATTGGCCTTGTTCCTCAGTTCGGGAAAGGTGAATATATTGACCCCGCTTTTTATCGGCATCTTTAACGGAGAGAGATCCCAGCCTTCCAGTTTAAACGCGTCATCATATTCAAAACTTGCAAGGCCGGTTGAATCATCCCATGCGACGGCCCCGGCCAGTTTTCCCCAGATATGTACAAATGCCGTCTCCATCACTACCACTCATCCCATTCCTGAACCTGAGGATCCTGTTTACCGGCCCTCTTTCTTTTCTCTTTCTGCAGTTTGGCAAGGGCTATCGGACTCACGGGCTCCTCCACCCGAAACACATCCAGAACGTGCAGTTGATCCAATACGCGAAGAACCTGGATCAGTGTCAGGACGGTAACTGTTTCCCCTCGCTCCAGCAGGCTCAGAGTAGACCGGCTGATTCCCGCTTCTTCCGCCAGCACATCCTGTGTCTTGTTTAGCCGTAATCGATGATGTTTTACAAACGCACCGATTTGCTCAATCAGTGCTTTATCACTCATTGAAGCTCTATTGATGTATGATATTTCATTCATATTATTCAATTTTGTCTATTAACGAATGATAACTCATTCATAATATATAAAATTTACATATTAATTTATGAATGATATTTCATACAATATAGGTAAAATAATGAGTTAACGAATGATAAATCATTCATATTTGAAATCATATCAGAATAAAAAGCCCCCTAATTATGCCTGCCCCCATACCTCGGGAGTGGGTTGGGGGGTGTTATTAAGGCTTATAACTCGAACATGGCACCCTTAACTGCTTCTCCTCCCGGAATTAAACTGCTGCCACACCACAATCCCCATTATCACAACCGTAATCGGAATCACAAACCACATCATCACGGTGCTGAATACCGGCAGCGCGTCGTGTTGCGATGACGCCAATATCAGGTAAAGGGTGAATGCGACGTAATATCCCAATAATAGCACTCCCTCACCACGGGTAATTACTCCGCCTGTAAAGAAGATCGGCAGACAAGCCAGTGCAACCACTATCATCACCGGTAGATCGAACCGGATCATAGATGACGATACATCCAGCCCACCCGAGGCAAACATGGCCGAAATACCCAACACACCCAGAATATTAAATATATTGCTACCCACAACATTGCCCACGGCAATCTCGCGCTCACCGCGAATGGCAGCCATGATTGAGGTCACCACTTCCGGCATGGATGTCCCGGCTGCGACAATCGTTAATCCGATGATGGCTTCACTCAGCCCAAGTGTTCGGGCAATCTCTACGGCACCGTCCAGGAACCAGTTGGAACCCGCGATCAGCAATCCGAACCCCCCGACAGCCATAATCGTATTGAGAATCCATCCTTTCTGCTTGCCGGGAATATCATCCACTCCCACAGGGTCCGGCACACTTTGTCTTCGGCTCTGAATAATTAAAAAGGTAGTATAGATAATCAGTCCGGCCGTCAGGAATATCCCTTCCATTCGGCTCAGCACTCCATTCATGGATAAGATCAACAACAAAATAGAGAGAGCGATCATAAACGGCACATCCATCCGGAGAAGTTTCTTTGAGACAGTGAGCGGCAGAATGATTGCCGAAACCCCCAAGATGAACAGAATATTGAAGATATTGCTGCCCACAACCGTACCAAACGTAATGCCCTCCTTACCGGTCAGTGACGACTCAATTCCCACTGCCAGCTCGGGAGCACTGGTACCGAATGCGACGACGGTCAGCCCGACAACCAGTGGTGAAATCCGCAGATTGAGCGCAATACCTGAAGCGCCCCTCACTAACAGTTCGGCTCCGGCGATTAGTAGAGCAAGGCCTGAAATAAAAAGGATGATGGTCATGATTGCAAGAATTTAAATATGATTAATGGATAAAATTCTTAGTGTTGCAATAGATCTGTTATTATATATTGATTATCACTCCATTTTATTGACCGTTTGGGATTTTTAAAACCCGCTTTATCAAATTGATTTAGCCTTGCGTTAAAAGTACCAGACTATCTTTCAATGCGGAAACATTGTGGGTTATGTGCGGTGGAATCTCAATCTCTTCGTGTTTTTTAAGACGGTGATCGCGTTTCTCCTGTGTGTAGATGATATCTCCCTCCAGTACCAGCAGTTTCGTGGGATGTTTGGCTTTGTGATCCTCCAACTTCATCCCCTTCTTGAAGCCAAATATCAGCACTTTAAAATGATCGCCAAGATGGAAGGTTTTTGCCACTGGATGTTTGGACTCTTCCAATTGTTCTTTTATGTCATGAATTAGCATAGGCTTGGTATTTAGTTACGGTTGATATCATTAATCTCTTTTTTTCTCTTATGTATTTATAAAAGAAATTATCGCATACTATCATTCCCCGCTCATACTAATTATGGATGGATTGATATCAAATTCGCTGAATCATGATATTTTCATAGCTCAAAAGTACAGTTTTTACCTAACATTCAAATTTACGAAGTTTCGGGAAGCTTACAGCATCAACAGTTTAAACCCAACGCTACTGAATCAGCAAACAAGCACAAATAAAAGAGATATTTATGAATAAAATCGTCATCGTTACGGGCGCATCCAACGGAATCGGAAAAGCCATTGTCAAAGAATTTGCTGCAGCTTATTATCATGTAATTTTGGCCGATATTGATGTAGAAAAAGGTATCAGTCACCGGGATCACCTTCTGGAGCAGGGATATACCGCTGAATTTATTGCATGTGATGTTTCTGATCCGGAATCCATCAAAAATCTTCTCTCAGAAACTGTAAAAAAATTTGGTGGTATCGATATACTCATTAATAACGCCGGAATATCGGAGTTCACCCCGCCTGATGATTTAAGCATTGAAAAGTGGGACCTCATTCTGAATACCAACCTTCGGGCAGCTTTTCTGCTTACCCGTGGTGCCGCAAAGGAGATGAATAAACGGGGCCGCGGATCCGTAGTTAATATTGCTTCGACCCGCGCGCTGATGTCGGAAAAGAACTCCGAGGCGTATGCCGCTTCCAAGGGTGGTTTGCTGGCCCTCACCCACGCAATGGCTCTCTCCTATTCCGATCAAAATATCACCATCAACTGCATCAGCCCGGGCTGGATTCACACCGGGGATTATGAGAAGCTTCGGGATGTAGATCATCAACAGCATCCTTCAAATCGTGTTGGTAAACCGGATGATATCGCCCGGGCGTGCCTTTTTCTGACCGATCCCGCAAATGATTTCATAACGGGCGAAAATCTGGTCATTGACGGCGGCATGACCCACAAGATGATTTATGAGCATTAACAGGATTGATTGTACACCCGACAAGATTCGAACTGCGGAGCACTGCTTCGCAATATCAACGCTCAGTTCTGCTTTTGCCCCCAATATTAAAAAAGCCCCGATCTCTGTTTAGAAATCGGGGCTTTTATCTGTACACCCGACAAGATTCGAACTTGTAACCGCCTGATTCGTAGTCAGGTACTCTATCCAGTTGAGCTACGGGTGCATGGTAAAAAATAAAATCAAATAAATGCCTTTTAAACCTTAATGAGCTGTATTTAAACCCAAAATCAATAAAAATTGGTCGGGGTTTCCAAACGCGCAAAAAATCAAAATCAACTAAATGTGACAATATTTGTAACAACACTTTGTCACATATGGGAAATTTTATTTCCTAAAATAACTATATGACACATCAAAAAACTTTATTCTCCGAAAACGTAATAGTTTTGGAATCAGTATACTTCTCTATGCATTAAGAACATTTAAGGTATGGAATTATACAGAAATAGTACAAGTTGGTGTATAATTTTAAATCACCGCCGCTACTGCTATTTGCGTTTGCTATCTGAACCTCTCCCCTCTTAAATAAGTA
This sequence comes from Bacteroidetes bacterium UBA2664, assembly GCA_002359315.1. Lineage (GTDB taxonomy): Bacteria > Bacteroidota > Rhodothermia > Balneolales > Balneolaceae > Rhodohalobacter. The sequence continues at coordinate 25,907 of DEMS01000030.1, forward strand.
GTGAAGATTGACTCAGCGCTTGCCGTCTTTCTTATCATACATAGGTCGCAATCAGGCTGAATATTTTGAGGAAACTATTCACACTTACACAAATGATCCTATGTACTCAGAAATAAACAAGCCAAGAAATTATGAGTCGACCTTTAAATGCCTTTAATGTGTATTAAAGAGAGTATTTAGTATAGATTGTTCATGATTTTGTTCATGACTGATTGCCATTTCAGGAAATAAAAGCTCCCAAAAGAGAAAAATAGAGTGGGTATGATCCAAAAATAAGCTCCGCATTAATCCGGACATGTTCCCCATTCGGGTTTGTTTTGTGAAGTGAGGGGACTATATAATGAAAATTGATTAGGCTCACTTCCAATTCTCCATACACAAACCATTACAGTTTACCATTGACATTTGATAAGAAATGGCCATGGTCTTTCCGTAAGGCCATCGCCCAGTATTTAGTGGCTAAGTCAAATCGATACAATTTACAATTGGAATTCTCCCATCTTTTCAGGTTGATAAATTATTTTCACAATTTTCATTTTTGTTAATCCGGCCGGTACAAACCACTCGATTTCATCACCTTCTTTATATCCAATCAACGCTGTTGCAATTGGTGAGAATATTGAAATTTTATTGTTAACTGAATCAGCATCTTCCGGATACACAATCTGAATAACGATCTCTTTATTTTGTTTCAAAAATTGGAGCTTCACAATCGAATTCATAGTGACTATGTCAGGAGGAATTTCATAGGATTCAACAAACTGTGCCGAATTAAGTTCATGAAGTAAACCATTCGCCTCTTTTTGGGTAATTGTTCTTTCACTCAGTGCTGTTTTAATGCTTTTTTTTAATCTTGTGTGGTCAAGCTTTGTTATAAGTATGGGAAACATGGTGTGTAATTAATTTAATGTTATAGTGATATACAGTGATTTTACTTGTATTCAATGGAATGAAAATATAAAATTGTCCATATCCCATCAGAAAACCCTCAATCTCTACATTTTAGTTTTTTCTAAAAAGTTAGAATTGGTTTAAATGAAGCCAAGATTTTTTGTTTAATTATATGTACAATGGAGTTCGATAGGTTTTATGATCACTCTCTTCGTCATCCCAAGTGATTTTAATAAAATCAGAAGGGAATATTTCAGTATTTACACTAGCCTGTATGGCTAATCTACTTTGCGCTGGAATGGTACAATACTTTTTTTTAATAAAAATTCCCGGATAGTTTTCAATTGGAATACCATCTAATATAATTTCGACATTTAAAGCATCTGATAGCCCGGTATTTTTTATGACAATTAAACCGAAATCTGAGATCAATGTGGTTCTTATACATGCTCTGGATTTCAACTGATTTATTTCATATTGATTTTTCATCTTGTTCTCAAAAATAATGTCTTTAATTTGATTAGATGATTTCAAGGTATATTTCTCTTTGATCATTGATTTCATCGATTGAAAAGATGACCAAAATAGAATTAAATAAAACATGGTAATTCAGCTTAATACATTAATAAGAATTAATTTTTTTTCGAAGATGTATATAACTTGCAAAGTTATATCGCCTGATCAAGTCGTTTATAATGGTATATTGAATAAGCATTAGATTTGATGGTCTTCTTTTTTATTTTAAATAAAAGTGATCCATCTCAATTCAATGAAATGGATCACATACGCGGTTTTTTTTACTTTGGTAAGTCTCTCAATGATTTAACTTTAAGCAGTTTGCTTAAGCCGTGGTTTTTTCCGCTTTTTCTTTAGGGGAAACTCTTCTAAAGATTTCTTTTCTTTTTTTTGTTTTTTCTTTGGAGGTTTACTTGGGTTCTTGTCTCCCATTTGTAAAACCTCATCAGTATTTTTTCCATCTATTAGTACACCAACCATATTAATTGGCCTGGTATAACCAATTAGTGTTTCTTTGTAAATCATCTTAATATTTATTTTACATTTAGTTTTATTGCTCGAAGTGTTCTCAATTCGACACTGGATATTGAATTTTATATTTTCAGTATCTTTGAATTTTAAACTGCTGATCCATAACCATTTATACTGATCGCCAGCCTTAAGATTTTCAGCTACATTTTAAAAATGGCCTATAGATAGAATCATTTTAATTGGAAAGTTACATGAAAATGAAAGGACTGAAATTCAGTCCATCACAATTTAAATTATCTGCAAATTGAGGATATTAACCCCTTTTGACTTAGCAGTAAGAATCGTACCCAATCAGATTTGTTTACCGGGTACGATAAATTTGAGGTAGGTTACAATCTCTCCAGGAAATCTTTTTATCATACCAATCCCGTATCTAACATTTAATTTCTTAAACGAGACATGGTTGTTGATCAATTGCATTAAACAACCAATCAGAATTGATATTTTAACATTGGAAAGTTCCATTTTCACAAGAACATCAAAAAATTTATTACATGAGAAGAGTTTCTCTTATCCAATCATATCCCTATTTATAACAAAGAGCAAGTCAAACTGTAAAGATTATAATGCCCATCCGTTGTATCCGGTGATCATATGCAATTCCATCGGATTATGAACTTGTTTTGAGTCTTCACTAACACTGTTTTTGAACGATTCTGAATACTGTATTATCAAGCAGTAAATGGTTGGAAATCATATCGGTATGTATCCGATATTTCATGTTGTGGTTTTTTAGTTAAATTTACCCTCTATCTCCATTCTCATGGAAAATGCTGATGCAATTTTTGTTGCCATATCTTTGGCATGATCAGCCCTCTCCCCTACAAAGTGATCATCAACAGTTTCTTTAAACAGCGATAGCCATCGGTTGAAATCTTCCTGCTGAATCGGAAGCTGTAAATGTTTACGAAATGGACGGCCAGTGTACCTTCCGGTCTGAAACAACAGGTTTGACCAAAAATCAACCATCCGGGGCAGGTGATGGTCCCAATCTACTTCGGCATAGTCATTGAAAATATAACCAAGGCGTTCGTCTTGTTGCACTTTATTGTAAAATGCATGAACCAGTGTCCGAATATCGGTATCGTTTTTTATATCAGTCATTTTATGAATCATCTATCTTTAGAAGATTACATTGAATAAACACAGAGACACCGTATTAGAGATTTTATAAACATTGTAAAATTGGTTTGTACGCAATAGGTTCATTTGCTCCATGTTTCAATCAAGTGTTCTCGTTTCTCGCTAATTTCAGCCCATTCATCTGCATCGGATAGTGGATCTTTCGTTTCGTTTATTATATGATCTTGCCACTCTTCGGCAAGCTTTTCGTTCAATTCAATGTAATCCTCCCACTTCGCTGGTACCTCATCATCGGGATAAATCGCCTCCACGGGACATTCGCTCACACACGCATCACAGTCGATGCACTCTAAAGGATCGATCGTCAGAAAATTTGGTCCTTCCCGGAATGCGTCTACCGGACAAACTGCTGCACAGTTTGTGTACTTACACTTAATACAAGGTTCGGTTACAACGTAAGCCATATTGAATTTTTCAAATTATTCATCTCTACTTCAATCAAAAGATAAGTGTGCATAAATCTAATTACAATAATTAAAACGGTTTTTTCCAATTTAATTGTTTTAATTTATTTAGATTCGTAGTTTGCCTGCAGTTAAAACAAATAAACCGACCACTATGAGTTCCGGAAAAACATTAAACAAACTGACACCAGAAGCGACTATCACCCAAATTATATCATCAGATAAAAATGTAGCGAAGCTACTGAACTCAATTGGTATGAAGCCTGAACAGTACCAGGATCAGACATTGCGATCGGTATGTCAGCAGCGCCAGTGGAATGAAGAAGAGCTTTTAAACTGGATTAAGAAAAACCATAAAGTGACGGAGTGCTTTAAAAATGATCCAGAAGAACCGGACTTTAATAAGGATCTTTCTCTATGGTGCAGTTGGTTGTCGGATTCTGTCCAACCATACATCCGAGAGCTGCTATCAGATATCTCCCAAAATCTGCCTCGGATCCAGCAGATTCACGGAAATCAATACACATGGCTGAAAAACATCGAATGGCACTTTAATTTCTTGAACGATCAACTTAATCTCTACCTGTCACTCGAAGGTGATACGCTGTTTCCGTTGGCTAATGAACTGTACGACCAGCAGGAATCAATTTTGTATGGCAAAGTTAGAGATCTTAAACGGTCACTTGAAATTCTGGAAGCGGATCGCCCAAAAATCCAAAAATCGATGGATAAAATTCGTGAGCTCAGTGATGATTTTAAACAACCTGCCGGGGCTTGTTCAACATTGAGAATTTTGAACAAAAACATGGTGGACTTGTCCACTCAACTAAATAGATATTTCTCCGTTGAAAAGAAGCATCTATTCCCTTTAATTAAAACTCAGTTACATTCTACTTAGCCTTTAAGCATTAAAATATGCTCTATACCGGATCCAAAAAAGACCTCCTCGATCTAATTAAGCAAAATGGAACGCTTTCGATGGATGAGGCCGTCTCCAATACCGCCTTAGCTAAAACCACCCTTAGGGAACATTTTTTGCAGATTGAAAGAGATGGATATATCCGCCGTGATTATATTCGTTCAGGCCCCGGCCGACCCAGCCTGCAGTACCAGATCACCCCTAAAGGGAACCACCTCTTCCCCTCCTCAGAATCCGAGCTCATACGTGAGCTGCTGAAATTTTTAAAAGAGCAAGGAGATGAACTGAAAATCGAACAGTTTTTTGAATCATTTTGGGAGAAGCGTCTGATAAAAGTGCGTAACAGAATGGACGAGGCCTCTGAATACCATTTGGAATCACGGCTAAAAAAGCTGAAGGGGTTTCTCGAAGAGGAGGGATTTATGCCTGAAATTGAATCAAATTCGATTGATAGGACCATCACAATTAAAGAGTGCAACTGCCCATTCAGTGAAGTGGTGAAAGAAACGCGTTTGCCCTGTAAATTGGAAGCTATGTTTTATCAGGAATTATTTAATAAAAATGTAGAGCGAACAAGCTACATCGCTGATGGGGATTTCGCTTGTACATATGAGATTACAATATGTGATTAAATTTTAAATACTAAATCGATTATAATACTGCTCTGCTTTACTTATCTCACATTAGAATTCTCGTATAGACACATCCGCTATTTTTGAGAATTATGGGTTGGGCAATTTGTTAAACAAGTTATAGATGGTATGCTAATCACCTGTAAACAAAAAAAATTCATTTTAAATTCTGCTTCAAATGAATGCAACCTAGGGTGATCAAAATAACACCACAATCCTAACTAAAAATCCAGATCTAATATGAATAAGAATAACCATCATATTTTTCCACCCGCTACTCCTGAAATATCAAAAAAACGGGCAGAACTTGCTCCTGATCAGGTAAAAGCTTTTCGTAATTTTAGTAAAGAGGTCTTTAAAGAAGGAGCTTTAGATGAAAAAACAAAGCAGTTAATTGCCGTTGCATCTGCGCATATAACACAGTGTCCATATTGTATTAAAGGGCATACAAAACAAGCCAAACAAAAAGGAGCCACAAATGAAGAGATCATGGAAGCAATTTGGATTGCTTCAGAAATGAGAGCAGGAGCTGCTTATGCTCATGCAGCACTTGCCATTGATGAAATGGAAATTTCCTAAATAATCAAATGGCTCCGGAATTGTCAGTTCAGAAAAAGATAAAAATTAAATTTAAGGTATTCCGATTATTGAACACCTGGAAGTTTTAAATAAACAATAAATCAACCAAAAAGGATAAAGCATGAACAAGTCAATCATCTTAACAATCACTCTGATTCTCTACATACTCAGTACTAACCTGTACGCACAAGCCGAAATGGAATCAGAACAAAACAATGTAACCAAACTTAGCTTGATTACCGACACTCCCGAAGAAGGATTCCAAGTAGCCATTCAGCTGGCCCGAAAAGGAGTTACATCTACACAACCCGACAAAAAAATTCTGTTTATGCTTCGGGATGTTTATTCCAAAGATGCGGATGCGCCAATTGCATCGTCACAAGTTATTGCTATTCACTATCAGACCGTTGCTGCAGCAAACAATTACTGGCGGGATGAAATCTCAGATGAATAGATTCTCAACATGATGGCAACAAGATTTCTCTTAATTCCCGTAAACATTTCCTATGATTCTAAACTCAAGAATAGCCATCATTACCGGGGCAAGCAGAGGGCTTGGTGCCGCAACAGCTGAAGCTCTTGTGCAAAAAAATGCAATCGTATATGGACTTGCCAGACGTGCAGATGATCTTAAAGTCATTCACAGTAATCTCGGTGAGTCGTTCATCCCGATTCCTGTTGATATCACCAATAAACCGGAAGTTGACAGGTGGTTTCAAACTACATTCTCTAACCGGTATTGGCCTGACATTCTAATCAACAATGCGGGGTCCGGAAATTTTGGTAAGATTGATGAGCTTCCTTTTGAAATGTGGCAACAAATGGTGGACACAAACCTGAACGGAATGTATTATATAACATCGGCCACAGTTCCATACATGAAGCAAAACCCCAAAACCTGTCACATCATTAACATAGGATCCATACTGGGTACAACCGGTCGAACGGAAAGCAGTGCATATTGTGCTACAAAATTTGGTCTGCGTGGATTTAGCGAATCACTCTCTTATGAACTCAGATATGAAGGAATTAAGGTGAGCGCAATTCATCCGGGTTCTATCGAAACCCGTTTTTTTAGTGAATCGGGTATTAAATCCCACAGTAATATGCTGCAGCCTAAAGATATTGCTGACTTGCTGATCCACACACTCGAAACCCCAGATAATATGCTTATCGACGAAATAACGTTACGTCCTCTCAACCCTAAAAAACTTACTTAATCAAATTTCGAAAAAACTAAGAAGGAAAAATTATTATATAATTAAGAATTGGTATGTATATATTGAGCGTTTGCCAAAATTTAAAAAACTTATTCACATTCCCTTCACCTGACAAATTAATTCTATGTCTGAAAATACAACCGCAATCACAGCTATGGAGTCTTTGGAACAAATGATTGGTAGCCATCAAAATGGACTCTCACAAAATACTGAAAATAGAAAAACCGGAATTGAACAATTAGATACATTTTTAGAGATAATAAAAAGACGAAACCCTACTGAAAATGATTTTCATGAAGTAGTGGAAGAAGTGATGGAATCTGTATGGGATTTAATAGAAAAAAATCCTGCTTACAAAAATTTAAATATTTTAGAACGTATTACCGAACCGGAACGCGTCCTGATGTTTCGAGTACCCTGGACTGATGATAATGGATATGTACACGTAAACCGTGGATATCGTGTGGAGTTCAATTCAGCTATTGGCCCCTACAAAGGTGGGTTAAGGTTTCATCCTTCAGTAAATTTAAATATCCTGAAAACTTTGGGTTTTGAACAGATATTCAAAAACAGTTTGACAACACTGAGTATGGGTGGTGCTAAGGGTGGATCTGATTTTGATCCAAAAAGAAAATCGGATGCAGAAGTTATGCGTTTTTGCCAGTCTTTTATGACGGAATTATATCGGCATATTGGACCGGCAACTGATGTACCGGCAGGAGATATAGGTGTTGGATCACGTGAAATTGGTTATTTGTTTGGACAATATAAACGTTTAAAAAATGAATTTTCCGGAGTCATAACTGGTAAACAGCCGGCTTGGGGAGGAAGTAATCTGCGACCTGAAGCTACCGGGTATGGGTTGGTTTATTTTGTGCAGGATATGCTGCGAACCCGGGGTACCTCTTTTAAGGAAAAACGTGTGGCTATATCCGGATCCGGCAATGTAGCACAATTTGCCGCAGAAAAAGCGATTGAATTTAAAGCAAAAGTTGTAACGTTATCCGACTCTTCTGGTTTTATTTATGATGCCAACGGGCTTGACAAAAAAAAGCTTTCTTTTATAAAAGAGTTGAAAAACGAAAAAAGGGGACGAATTAAGGAATATGCTGAAGCTTTTGATGGTGTAGAATACCACAAAGGAGAAAAACCTTGGATTATCGATTGTCAGATTGCCTTGCCCTGTGCTACACAAAATGAAGTGGATGAGAAAGATGTAAAAATAATGGTGAAAAATGGATTGATCTGCCTGGCTGAAGGTGCTAACAAGCCTTGCCGTCCGGCTGCCATGCATCGACTACTTAATGAAATGATTTTATACGGACCCGGAAAAGCGGCAAATGCCGGTGGAGTGGCCGTATCCGGGATGGAAATGGGACAGAATGGATCATTTACCAGTTGGAGTCGTGAAGAAGTAGACAACCGTTTACAAAAAGTAATGCATAATATTCATGAACAATGTATGCTACATGGCCTTGATAAGAGTTCCGGTTATTTAAATTACAATAAGGGGGCTAACCGGGCTGGATTTATAAAAGTGGCTGATGCCATGATTCAACAGGGAGTAGTTTAAACCTGTAAAATTAAATCAATGAATTTTAATGAAACTTATTTACTCCCAATCTGCTTATCTCAATCTCTCTGCATGTTGCTCAAACCGTCATGCCGTTGGTGAACTATTTACCATCAGAAAATATATCTTATAGTATTAAGTGAGTTATGATGTTTTATAAGGTATCCGTATTTCTTCATCTTATTATTGTTGTATTCTGGATTGGCGGCATGCTGTTTACAGTAGCCGTTCTGGTCCCGGCTACACGGGAAAAGTTGGCCAGTCAGCGGGGACTTCTTTTTACCGAACTTGGGACCCGTTTCAGCAGGTTAAGCTGGCTTATGTTCCCACTGCTTATTACAACCGGTTATACGGCACTGCTTGGACGCGGATTTACGAACGACACCATTTTTTCAATGAACTTTTGGCAAAGTTCCTATGGCTCCACACTTTCAGTAAAACTTTACCTATTTGGCGCGGTGCTTATTGTAAGCGGAATTCACGACTTTTGGTTCGGACCAAAAACCGTACGCCTAATGGAAGACAAACCGACCTCCACTCAAACCAAGGTTTATCGAAAAGCCACAAGTTGGATCGGACGTATTAACCTACTACTTGGATTAGCAATCCTCTATTTTGCAGTCACGTTGGTCAGAGGATAATCTTATCAAAAATACAATCAATCTGTTATGCCCAAAGTTACGCGTTGGTTTATAAAAGCAGGAATTATCTACTTTGTCTTCGGCGTCATTCTTGCGCTCATATCAGAATTTCCGGCCATATATGCCGGGCCACTTCTTTTACCGGTATATTGGCATATGTTGGTCATCGGCTGGCTTACACAAATCATCATGGGAGTATCCATATGGATGTTTCCCCGCAAACACCGCGATAAGAAAAAACGTGAATTTACTTTAACCTGGCTAACATTCTGGACTCTAAACGCCGGTCTGATTCTCCGGTTTCTCTCTGAGCCTTTTTTACCACTGGTACAGGACTCTATTTTGATAAACATCACCATTCTGTTCTCCTCCCTACTACAAATTTCTGCTGTTATCACCTACATAATTGAAATTTGGCCACGCCTTCAACCTCGAATAAAACAAAACCGGAGCAGCTCATAATGCCAGCTCAAACCATCTGGATGATTCGGTTTTCACTGATCTACCTCCTCATTTCCGTGTTGATAGGAAGCCTGCTAATTACACACAAAGCAATTAATATCCATCCGATGATATGGTCACTGTTGCCCATCCATTTCGAATTCGCAATCTGGGGGTGGCTGGTTCAATTTGTGATGGGCACGGCCTACTGGATGTTTCCCAAAAAGCTGGAGGGTGAGCGCCGCGGTCCGATCCTTCCTGCCTGGATTATGGTTTGTCTATTCAATTTTGGCTTGATTTCTCTTGTCATAGTCTCCCTCGTACTCGATTTTTCTGTTGCCATTGTCGGGCGTTCATTGATTGCCGTAAGTATTGTAATCTTCGGTGGTCTGATTTGGCAGAGAGTGGTCACTTATAGGAACAATTAAAAGTATTGTAAACCTATTGTTTCATCGTATAGCAAAGAATAAAGTGAATGGGTGAAGTACTTATTTACAAGTTGGCTGATTGCTTTCATTTCCGTATCTATTTCTGAATGAAACGAACTTTCTCCATTACCGGTAAAACGACAGTGTATATCCTTGTGCTTAGTATAATCGCATGGATTTTGGGGACTCCTTTTATTTTTCCAAGTCTTGGCCCTACTGCCTACATCCTGGCTTTTGATCAGAAACGATCTCACTCGGCAAGAGTTGTGATCGGTGGACATGCGTGTGGAGTCCTTGGAGGGTTGATGAGTTACTACCTGTTAGTGGATCCGTATGATTTAATGATGATCACTGAAGCTATATCCACACCTAGCATATTCCTTGGATTGGGGGCTGTCATTTCAATAGCCGTCACAACATTTCTGATGCTTCTCTTTCAGGTCAGCCATCCACCGGCATGTGCCACTACACTCATCATATCCCTGGGGATTCTACCCCATTGGCACGATGGACTTATTATTCTAATCGCAGTTGTAATTTTGTATTATACATATCGGCTCTTCCAAAAGACAATTTTGGAAAGGGGTTTACCTGAATAATATAAATATGTCTCAAAAAAGAACCACACCACTGGAAGCCCCATCCATAAGAAAACACCAATGTACCGTGGATATACGATTGGAAAAACTGGGAATGGTTCCGTTTTTCTGGAATCTTGACAGAGAAATATTACAACCGATTAATAATGAATTCAGCGCCTCCCATTTTCATGCTGGTCAACCAATTTATTATGAGGGTGAAAAAGCAACAATGCTAAGAGTCGTGGTTTATGGAGCTGTGAAACTTATCCGTCAGACCGAAGAAGGCAAAGAGATTATGGTGGATATGTTGAAACCGGGCGAATATTTTGGCAACTTGAATGAACTTGGAGATGACACCTATTCTGAAACCGCTACCGCACAAAGCGATGCCTGTATTATGTCGATTGGAAACCGGGAGTTTCGCTCTTTGCTGAATATGTATCCTTCCATTGCAGTCGCAGTACTTGATGTTACCACAAAGAAACTGAATAGTGCCAGACAACAGATCCATCACCTCACTACACTTTCTGTCAAAAAGCGAATTGCCCATATCCTGAAGGAATTGTGTGGAAAATTTGGTGAGGAAAGTAAAGTTGGCATGTTGTTACAACTACCACTTTCCCGAAAAGATCTTGCCGATTTGGCTGGAACTTCCACCGAAACTGCAAGCCGGGTCATGAGCCGGTTTCAGCAAGATGGCTTAATCACCTCTGGACGTCAGTGGGTTGCGATTACAGATATTAATGCCCTGTCAGAAGTTGTATCAAGTAATTAAGGTAATTTCCGGTAATTGTTTCTTTTAATTGCACTCCTTTGAACCAGCTCAATTTAGTACAGCACCTTCTCCATTACATTGAGTATAAATCAATTACAACAAATGGAGAACATCATGTATTCAACAAATTTCAAATTTTCAATTTTTATAGTAGTATACCTCATCACAGGTATGATACTACCTAAAACTACCGAAGCCCATTGCGACAGCATGAGTGGACCGGTCGTACTGGCTGCAAAGGAAGCCATTGTTACCGGAAACGTAAATCTTGTACTGATCTGGGTGAATGAAGAACAAGAAGATGAAATCAGGGAATCATTCCGTAAAACTCTCAACTTAAGAGATGTAAATGAACAGGTCAGGGAGATGGTCGATCTGTATTTTTTTGAGACTTTGGTGCGGTTGCACCGCGAATCGGAAGGTGCACCCTATACTGGGTTGAAACCATCGGGTACTGATTTTGGTCCCGTGATTCCGGCCGGAGACCATGCACTGGAAACCGGATCACTTAAAGAGTTGCGCGATTTGATTGTAAGAGAGTTTGAATCCGCTTTGCATACATACTTTGACGATATGATGGAAGCCAAAGAGTTTGATCCCAACGATGTTAAAGCGGGGCGGGAGTTTGTTCACAGATATGTAGAGTTCATGCACTATGCAGAGCCTGTTTATAACGTTGTGAAATCGGAAGGAGCTACAAATCATGCCCATTAATTAATCATCTCAGACGAGACAGGTTTTGAAAATCTGTCTCACCTTTTAATAAAAACATCAAGGTGAATCATTATGAAAACTGTAACAATAACCATCCTGCGAAGCGACGAGCTCAGTTGTCATTCGTGTGTAAATAACGTCGAATCAAACCTTAACCGGAAAGAAGGTGTTGAAAAAGCGAAAGTACACTTTAGTACCGGACGAATCAAATAAAACCCCATCAGTTTTCTCCTCTATTAACCTCCAAGAAAACGTATTTGTGTCAAAAAGCAGCCGGAAATAGCTTTTCTCCTTAGTAACCACCACGTAATGAAACTGAAACCCTTTGCCAACCCGGTCTTTGTGAAAATGCCGGATCTCTGCGATCTGATGCGTATTTCCGTTTTGCTGAGTAAATTGAAATGGCGTTATCTGATAAGGTAACGCCTCGTTTGGAAAAGCTTTAAAAATATTTAGTACATTAATCGGTGGGTAATTTTCTGCATTCATTTTTTACTACTCTGAATAACAACATGAAAAAACTGTATTCTTGTAAAAACAAACAGGTATATATAGTATTAAAAGACTTAAGTGAGGGATGTTAATTACAGATTATTCTCAGTTCTTTATTTATTTACTGAATTCAATAAATAAGGTAGAATTTTTGACTTTATTGGCGGCTATAGCTACGCTTTTAACAGCTATAGCAACATGTTGGATGGTTTGGGAAATGAGACAAGGGAGGATTCAAACAATTAAACCCCAATTAATACTTCTCACTCCAAGTATCAATTATGACTTTCGTTGGATACCATTAGAAAGTTTACAAATAATTGTAAGACCTGAAGAAAGAGCAAGTCAAAAGCAGACACGTCTACCTATTTTTCAATTAAAAAACATAGGAAGTGCTCCTGCTCAGTCGATTATATTAGAATGGAGTATATCTGACTCACAAGATGTATTTACTATAATACTTAATTCTAAAATTTTAAAACCTTATAAACCAGAAAAAAATGATGAGTTTATCTCACTTACACTTGAAAATAAGCACGGTAAGCAAAGTGTCGGAGTACCATTAAGAGATAATGAAATAGTTAAAATACCATATTCAATCGCTTCACCTACTTCAGAGTTTAGCGATCCAATTATTATTCCTGATGGGTTATTTAATAACATTTGTTTTAGATTTATTTGTGAAGAGAGATTAAACTATTCTTTGTATGGTGTTCAGGGGTCAGCTATAACAGTCAAAATAAAGTATTATGACCTTGCTGGGAAAAGGGGTGAGAGTCGCTTTTTGATTACACCATGGCTAGATGTCACGCATGACAATGTTGGTTCAACTACTAATTCTGTTGATAGGAACCATCGTTCTGAAAGTAACCTTCGAGGTACTCTGAAATTCAGTGTTGTTCCAGTTACTAAGTAATAACAAAACTCAATATTTAAAATATCATCACAAATCCTGTTTTGATTTAGCATAATCTCATATCTGTGAAATGGAATTATGAACAGTAAGGTTTAGCTTTCAAAAATTAAAACTGTAAGGAATTCCCCATTCCCGGTTCATATGTATAACCACTACATTTAAAAACGAGGATACATATGATGCAACGAATAGAAGACTATCTGCTGGGAAAGTTAAATCCGCAAGAGATTGACGAGCTGTGGATTGAGTTTATGAAACAACCGGAGTGGTTTGAGGTGTTTGAAATGGAGCTTATGATTAGGAGTGTAATTGCTTCACCACATACTACTAAAAGCTAGATGTATAGGGTGTGTTATACCGGGATTGGGGGTTAGTATCACCGGAATATCCAAAATCCTGCTTAAAAAGCTCTATCAATTCCTTTTTCACCTCAATAAGTCTCCAGGAGAGCATTTCCCCATCAAAAAGAAGCCTGCAGTATTAATCATCCTCGGTTTAAACCGTATTGTGGAATTTCTGGGGTCCGCCTTGGAGGCGTTCTCCTGTGCGGGCGTACCGGAGGAATATGTGGAGATGATGATTGGAGCAAGCTAAGATCCTAAACAGGAGGCTTGCCTTCACTTTTTATATCAAAACCAGATTTCATATGCATTCACAGAGAGAATTGTAATGCATTTCATCTACTCTCTTGACTGCTTCAACTACTTCCTTACAAATTGTTTGGGCACCAAAAATATAAGATGGGTGCTCTTGTATTCTTGTCGGCTTTTGGAGGTGAGAGGCATCGTCACAGAATTTGTATATTTCCTTTCGCTTTACCTCTTCCTTAAATAAGATATCTAGCTTTCCTTTCCAATTACCACCACTTGGCTGTCTAAATCCGAGGTACGCTTCCAGAAACTTTCTGAGCAAATTAGGGCTTGTATAAGCTTCATGTATTGTCGGGTTCTCATTCTCTGTAAAGTTGTGGAGCAGTGAAAAAATAAACTGGTATTCAGATTTACTCTTGCGGAGTAACTCAGGAAGAGTTTCAATTTTACTTAGGTGTTCCCCTTGTTCATTTACATATCTTGAAACCCAATATCCTTCATGGTCACGAATAAAATTCTGCTGTTGAGTTCTATGTTTCACCCACTCATCTTTAATCAAAGTAAATAGCTCATTATTGTGAGTAGAAACAAATAATTGTTTTGCTGTCTTAAGTCTCTGATTGATCAATGCCCATACCGAGTACACGTGATTACTGTCCAAACTTGAAATTGGATCATCAATGAATACTATTGTATCCTCCAGTTTCTGATCGTTGTCTTCAAGTGAAACCAAAAAATATGCGAACGTTACAGCTGTACGCTCCCCATCACTAAGATTGGTTGCGGCTACTCCATTTCTAAGAAATTCGAAAGTATTCTCCGTAATCGGAAAGACCTCTATATGACCCTCGGGTAACATTAGTAAAAGCACCTCATTTAACTTTTCAACCGCTACTGAGCTTCTTCGAATCTCATCCTCAAGTGCAGATATTTTTTCAGTGCAGGCTTTTTTCAAGCAAGAATATTTCTCTAATAACGTATCATACCAATCCTGTTTCTCCTCGTGACTTTCAAAATCAAAGGACTGAATTAATTTAGCGATATAATGATCTTCTAACTTACTTTTTGATTCTGAAATTAAGGTAGAAGTATTATTTGTCAGGTCGTTTTGGGTACTTCTTATAGCATCTAGTTCCTCCCAATGTCGATCCCATTCTTCTGTACTTGGCAATTCAATTTCCAGGTTTAGTACTTGATCAAGGTTATCTTCAATTTTTTTCTGTAATCTGCTTCTTAGAATTGCAAGTACTGAAACAAATTTCAGACGCCAATTTTCCAAAACTTGAACATTTTTTGAATATTCTGTTCTTAAATGAGGATAAATAGAACTTTGTTGAGGTATTGAATAATTGAATATTTCCGGTATTTGGCTCAACAAAAAATTGACATCTCTGCGAAGTTTCTCTTGTTCCTTATCAAAATGACCTCGTAATCTTTCAAATATTGATTCATCAATGTCTCCCCCACAAAAACGGCAGGTATTGGTTTCCTGGTGAAGGTTCAATGCTGTTCTTAACCAGTTTTCTAATTCAGAGTCTTCCTTTAAAGCCTGGATCGCTTGATTCGTTGCAGTTCTTGATAATAATTCATGACACTGGCTTACAAACGAGTTAACATCAGGTAATACCGGTTTTTGTATAGTAATGGATTGATAATCACTGGAAGTTGCTAACGTTCTTTTTAGATTTTCTACTTGTTCCTCATCCAACAAGTAGTTCGTTGGATTTGCTCTAATTCTGGGCTGTGTCGAATCTAAGTTTCTCCTATTATATCTCCCTCCAATAACTTCATTGATGACTCTGGCGGTAGAAGTCTTTTCTCCATCTAATAATTCTTTGTGATTTTCCTTCTTAGATATAACTTGCTGAACACTATCATCAATTCTTAAAAACTGACGATTTCTTTTTCCAATCTTATCTCTCAGATGTTTAATGTTCTCTCCTAAAATGTGAACAGCCGGAGCATTGTGATCAGTAGAAAAGTTGCTGTTAATAAAATCACGATTGAACACTTTTATTGCTAACGGAGTAGGTTCATCAATCAAGTTCCATTCATAGGTTGTATCTTCCTTGTTTTGAATTAAGCCTACAAATTCACCTTCAATTCCATCTGGAATATCTGAGCCTCCCATGACTGCAAACATACGGGATAAGGTAGTTTTACCTGAATAATTCCAACCGTATAAAAGATTGTACCGACGAAAATCCCCAATCGATTCTTCGTCCCAAGAAAAGCTATTATAACTCCCAAAATTATTCGCAGATAAAATTTTTCGAACTACTCCCATCTATAACTCTCCCCTAAAAGTCGTACGCAATAAAGTAGTTTTTTTAAGCCTGTGTTTCATTTTTCATTTTTTTATAAGATACAGAAATCATAAACTTCCCTCCACAATCCCAATCTCCTCTTCCGTCAACCCATATAACTCATAAACCATTGCATCAATCGCTGAATTCGTCTGGACGATTTGGGATTTGAGGTCGTCGGCCTGGGCTTTTTGTTGGTTGAAGTACTCCATCCATTCAGCCTCATCGGGGAGGCTGAGTTCCACCTTTTTCTTTTTCAGTTCTTTCAGGAATTGCTTGAAGGTGAGCTCCTGCCAGCTTTGGAGTTTCCGGCTTAGTTTATCGATGTCGAATTTGGATAGCATTAATTCAATATATGAATCAACATGATCATTTAAATCCCAAGTCAACTTTGTAATTTCCTTTACAAGTTCTTCAAAACGGTCATCGTCTGAATTTTCAAAAGGAAAGCTTTTAATATAAACCCCACTAAATTGAGCAAATGCTTTATTCTCTCCGCTTGTCTTTGCTGCATGCAAATAACTCATGAGACTAGAGTTCAAAGTAGCAGATAAACAATATATATTTACCCCTTCATTGGGAATTATTAGATACAAATTTTTTAAGGCTAACTGATTCTCTAAATCAATGGCTGAAATAATATTTGAACCAGTTCTTCTCATTAAAATTTTGGGTTGTTCATACATTTCAAGATTGGCATTACTCTTCATTTCATCCTTAATGAAATTTACATAGGTGCCGCTATGCTTATAACTATACCTTGTTACATCCCTCCCAAGTAAAATTGGCTTGTATTGATCTGATTCTTTCTCTTCTGACAGCCACTTTTTGTTGTTTCTGGTTTCTAAACCCCGATAAACAATTGCAAAATCATCAAGAGTTTTAAAATCATTTTCTAAGCGATTTGTTAACTCATTTTCATTAGAAATAAAAGGGTTGTACCCCTTCTTCAATTTCTCTTTATTGAAATCTATCTGCTCATAAATACCCTCAATGATATCTTCTGAAATTTTAATCTGTTCATTAACAGCTTCGATATTTTCAACCAAAAGAATTAAGGTTTCAACAACTTCATCAAATACTGTGTCTTTTAGATATACAATCTCATCTACATTCATAGAATAAAGAGAATCTCTCATCTGAGAAAAATATTTGCCTTCAAGCCATGAGTTTGGAATAATGAAACCAAGTCGTCCTTTTTTCTTTAGAACTTTATTTAATCCTAGATCAGTAAAAAGAGCATAAGTGTTGGGGTTATATTCAGCGTAATTATATTTTTCGTTTACATAGTCAATTACTCTTTCTCCAAATACAGATTTGATATATACCACATAAGGCGGATTCCCAATCACTACATCAAAGCCACCATTGGCGAATATGTCCGGAAATTCTTCTTCCCATTTAAAAGCTTTGTCGCCGGCTACTTCGGGATCATCGATAAGTGAGTTTCCGCATTTTATGTGGTTGTTCAGGGAGGTGAGCTTGCGGCCTTTTTTGGCGGTGCGCAGCCACAGAGAGAGCTTAGCGATCTCCACCGACTCCTCGTTGATATCCACCCCAAATAGGTTGTTTTCCAGGATGCTCGTTTCTATATCTGAAAGCTCCAGCGGCTGGTTCAGCAGTTTGCCTTGCAGTTCATCAATATAGCTGTGCTCCTCTATCAAAAACTCCAGCGCCTGGTTCAGGAACGCCCCGCTTCCGCAGGCCGGGTCGCAGACGGTGAGGTCAAGCAGCCACGAGCGGTATTGATCCAACTTGTCCAGTAACTCCTTTTTGGTTTTCTTTTGGCGGTTTGGGCGATAGTCCTCGTCCACAATTTCAAGCTCGGCTTTCTGCTCCTCACACAGTTTCCCCACCGTATTTTCCACAATGTACTTGGTGATGTATTTGGGCGTGTAAAACACCCCGTCTTTTTTTCGGCGGGTTCTGGAGCTGTCCACTTCCTGTCCTTCCAGCTCGGCGGTAATCTCCTCGATCTCGTTCAGTGAATGCTCAAAAATATGCCCGAGGATGTTTACGTCAACTTCCGATACAAAATCGTATTTACTGAGTTGCATGGTATGTTTGTATAGTAATTCATCCCTGATCGTCAGATCATCCAAAATTTCATCGTCAGCAAATAGCCCTCCATTATAAGCGAATATCTCTTCATTCTTCCCGGTATAGCCTGTATTCAGATAGTGAAAATACTTCACAAACTGCTGATACAAAGGCTTATACTCGTCCAATTCTTTAAGTTTATGCCACTTTTCTATAGTTTGTCTTATGGAGTTGGGCGGAATCAGGTTTCTGTCCTCAGCAAAAAAGATAAACAGAAAGCGGTCCAGCAGCTTCTGCGTTTTCTTGAACAGTAGTAGGTTGTCGTATTCGGGGTTGTGTGCTTTTACACTTTCAAAGATATCACTCTTAAATGCCGAATAGTCCTTGTACAGCTTCTTGGTGACGTTCTCCTCTTCGATTAGGGAGGCGTCTTTCATCTTCTTCGGCAGTCCCTTTGCGAAATTGGGATAACCAAGACAAAGCCAAAGCATCCTGAATTCCTCTTTTGTAAGCGTAAAGAGGTTGAACTCGATGAAATCCACGGCGTTATCAATATAAAACCGAAGCTTTTCGAAGTTGGAAATAATCACGTAAAGGGCATCAGGCTGTTTGTTTTTGTATCCGAACGCTTGGCTTTCCACCTTGCCGAGATCGGTAGTTTCGGTGCCCTTCAACTCAATCACTCCGCGCACTTTATCACCATCCAGCAATGCGCCGTCTGCCTTTTTAGAATCGGTGAGGTTTTTCTGCTCTACAACCAGGTTATAGTTCGGCGTGGGATTTTTGGTGTAGCCAAGTACCTTTACAAACAGGTCCTCCAGAAATCCTTCCTGGTAGGACTCCTCTTTCGCCTCACGGATGTTTTTCTGCACTTCTTTATGATGGAAATGACTCTTGAAAACATCCCAGGCTTTATCTGCCTGTTTTTCGTTAATCCCCGAGATGTAGGTAGTCAGTACCGAATGCTGAAATAGCGCCATGGCAATTCTCTCCTCTGAACTTTAATTCTAATCAACTTAATATCAAAAGATTATAGGAAAAGTGTCGATGATATTAAAGTAAGAGTTTGTGATTACTGGTGATCTTAGTTTAAATAAGACAACCAAATGTTAATCTTTATGAGTCTTCAAATAGAAGTTGAATTCCCAACCTAAAAAAGAGAAGGCATTCACCCCCTCTTTCCCATCTAAGCAGCTTGACCGTTATTCACAGCGGCGTACTCTTCCGGAGATTTGTAACCTTCCCGGTCTTTAACGCGCGTGTACTCTCCGGATGATTTTTGATCATAGTAGATCACCTTATTGCCTTTCTTCCGTGGCAAAATGGTCTCTATATTAGCAAATGTTTTATCATGCTCTTGAGAATCATGGTGTGATATAAAAAGTGTGGCATTTAAACCAATGAAAGCTTCCACATCCACACCCTTTTCCAATTCATCTTTGGTAAATCTAGATCCTCTCCACCGCTCAAGATCTTTGCGAAGGTTGGACTTTTCGTTTAATGACCTCGTATATCTCTTTATAAGAAAATAGTGTCTTCCTTCTGAGTCCTGCTCTTCAAGTTCAAAGACCAGCGATAATTTGTGCTTATCACCGAACTTCGTTGATAAAATTCCTAGATCCACGACATCGACAAGAACTGCATCTTGAAGACCATCTGGAGCTAATGGAAATTCAGTTTTTTCTTCTTTTATGATTAAATCTGACATATTGTCCTCCGTTATTTGACGACGAATCGCCGGGTTGATGTTTGTTTGATAAACTTCTTGCAAAGTGCAGGGTAACGCTGCTTTAGCACGGTTGTATCTAGCCGGTTGGTCGATTGGTTCTTCCACGTGATCAGATCACGGCCAGCAACCACTAATCTCTCTGCATTGCCGATTTCATTTTTCAGAAAAACTTCCAATATCTCTTTTTCAAGTTCGAGATCTGAAATCTTGTCTCGCACTCGTTTGAGTTCTTCGTAATACGCGAAGCTATCCGGGCTGGCCTCGACGACTGATCCGTCAGTAGCATCAGGAAACAGAAGCATCATATCTGAATTGGTGCTCGGATCGGGTGCGATATCCTGCTGGATATGTAGAGTCCACCATTGGATTACTTTTTCCGTGTTACGCCGGATGAACTGCTCATCACGCTTTATCAGAATTGGATCGTGGAAAATTCCCGTGTCTCGCTCGAATATGGCAAGATATGCATACTCGTACCCGGTCAGCATCAAGTAGTGCTGAATTTGATAATCCCAATCCGAGGGATATAATCCATCCTCGGCCTTCAGGCGGTAGCTGGTAGTGCTTTTGATTTCCAGCACACCGGGCCCGTCATGATCCTCATTGCTACATATCTGACGATCTATGTTTCCGCGCAAAAAGCTGTGCTCCCGGTGCTGGTACGGCTCAGAGATGTTGCGAAGCTTCAGCCCTGTGGTTTGGGTGAACTTTTCACTGATCATGGGTTCCAATAAATGGCCCAGCGACATAATGGGCGTGCTGTCTATTGGCTCGATTCTGCCAGTCTTAATCAGCCAAAGATTCAAGGGAGTTTGATAGGAGCTTTCTCCGAGTGCTGCTGCGATCTCGCTTCCACCGATATAATGCTGCCTATCGGCTACCCACTGTTTGGTTGGTATGTTGTCTAATATTTTCTTAGTCATAAATTGATTGGTTTTAATAGTTTATAAAACAAAAAAGGCCTCAATCTGAGGCCTTTTCTTCGTTGGTTGTCGTATCGTCGCTTTCACCAAGAAATACGACGTTTAGTATTGCGCGTAGAAGCTCGATAGCGCGGTCTAATATGTCCTTCATGGCTTTTTACCTCCGGTAATTATGATGATGATGATCTTTATAATTATTTTTGGTAGGCTCATAGCGCAAAGACCTTGCTTATGTTATGCTGATACCTCGCTGCATATGCCGGGTCTAACTCATGACTCACATAATTGGTCAGACGGTTGTAGATTTTCCACTGTGAAATCTTCCCGATTTCATGCTGTGCTATCACTTGTTCAGCAAGACGCTTACTTACCCTATCGGAGATTTTATCAACAAGGAATTCATCCGCAATCGTATGCTCAAGGCGATTGATCCGGTTTTGCAAAATGGGGAAATACTCCTTGGCTTCTTCTAGCTTCTCTGATAAATTTTCAAACGAGAAACCGCTTGTGTGCTTGGCATAATACCGGCTGAGTACCTTCCCAAATACCATTCCGTTTGAACAAACGGACCGGATTGCACCGAAGATAAATCTCACACTTTCGCTACCGTTATAGGAATTATGCAGGTAGGCGCTCAAACAGATATCGGATTCGCTGTCTCGAAGCTTGAGTTCTGGAAAAGTAATTACAAGCCTCATGCGACTACTATCCACATAGGAGTGATCGAAATCAAAGCGGAAGGTGTGACCACACATCGCAAGTTCTCGTAATAGAAGGTCAATCAAAGATGCGTTACTTACCAGTTTGTAGCTGGATTTTACAATACTGATGACTTTGTTATTGTCTTCTCTAACGATGGCTTTGTAATCGGCTGGAAGAAAGGTGGTTTTTTCATCCAGATTAATAATTGAATGTTTGCTGTCGTCCACGGCGATTTGCCGTTCTTCAACAGCGAAGCAAAATTTTTCTAAGTTCATATTGGTTTGGTTTAAGAATGTTTTATGAGATGATTCTCTATTATTCTTATACCCAAATTTGGAGGAGAATTGCGTAAAAAGGGGATTTTAGGCTAAAAAAGAGCGGTTTTCGCTCCTTTTTACCGGTTACAGCAGTCCGAGTGACTTCATGGAGAGATATCCGTCAGCTGTAAGGATAATATGATCAACAAGTGGTATGCTTAGCAGGTCACCTGCCTCTTTTATGCGCTTTGTAAGTTGAATATCTGCCCTGGAAGCCTTTAGAACTCCGCCGCAGTGATTATGAGCGCACAAGATGGAGTCCCCATTGGCAAGCATAGCCAGTTGAAACACATTTTTAGGGTCCACAATAGTGGAACGACTGTTGCCACGAGAAATCAGGCTCCAGCCTAAGCAACGTTTGGCTGAATTAAGGATTAGAATCATAAATGATTCGACTAAGTGAAAAGAATCCTGATCCCATACGCTTCGAAGCAGGTCATGAGCTTTATCCGGAGAATCTATCAGGGGTAAATCATTGGGTGAGACAACGGGATTGTATTTTAGGCTTACCTCGGCAACTATGTTTGAAGTATTCATGAGTATAAGTTTAGTGGTTGATTATTTCACTTTTCTTATACCATAAAAGGCTGGTTTTACAGTGGATTTTTTTGGTGAGGTAAGAGAAGAAACACACGAATTATTGGTCACACCTGTAAACAGGAGGCTCTGGAGATTACCGGTAGTGTGATCAAGACGGCTAGTTTTTCAACAGGTACAACTATAATTACAGGTAACAAGGTCTATTCATTCTCAGACTCAATATTATCTGTTTTCTCTTTATTTGTAGTAGAGAAATCAAATTTGGTAAACACTTCTGAGAGGATTGATTGCTCAATATAGCTGCGTTGAGTAGATAACGTTGGAACCCGAACTATTAAATGGATCTCTCCGGCGCTTGGAAATTGCAGAGTCACTCTCGGTTCAACAGTTGGTATATCCAATCCACGGCTTTTGCTGAGTTGTTCCATATGATTCCGGACCTCATTCAAAAACGGTTTGCAGTGCTTGTTGGCTGATTTCATTAATTCTTTTTGTGCAGATTGCCAATTATCCTCTCTTTTAAAGGGCACAGAAAAAACATGCAGGACATAGTCGTGGGTATAGTTTTCATTAATTACAGGCTCTGTAACAAAAATTGTATTGGGAATTACAGACATTCGTCCTGTACGTTGATGGGTTAGCTTGCCGGGACCTACCTCGAGAATAGTGGTGGCAAGTAAATTCTGATCAATCACATCCCCCCTGAAATCCTTGACCTGAATACGATCACCGATTTTAAATGATCCTGCCCCGGTTTTTATAATCGAACCGGTTACACATAGAATCAACTCTTTTGTAGCAACAACAAAGGCAACCGCAATAGCCACTACTGAGAAGGCTAATGTGCGCAATTCCTGACCCCATATTAAAATGATCCCCAAAATAAACATGAGGATTAAGCCATTCCGAA
Source organism: Bacteroidetes bacterium UBA2664 (assembly GCA_002359315.1). Taxonomy (GTDB): domain Bacteria; phylum Bacteroidota; class Rhodothermia; order Balneolales; family Balneolaceae; genus Rhodohalobacter. The sequence continues at coordinate 49,360 of DEMS01000030.1, forward strand.
TTTGTACAAACCATCTGCGACGTAAATCAATCGAGGCGACACTACGGCTGACAAATCTGTAGAGAACAAATCGAAGAATCCAGACGATTGCAACGAGAACGCCCGTACTTATCAATAGTCTTAGCAACGAATGGGAAATCATAAAATCATCTATTGTAAAATTTCCAGATTCAATCATTAGAGTTTTAGAGGCTAACTTAGGTTGCTTTTACTTATGGTATGTTAGTATTCGATATAATATAAGCCGTAAATGTAATATTACTTTCCTCCAATCGCTATCAAAAATCCACCAGAAACAAGCCCCAAAGCCATTTTGATTTAAAAAATGATTTTGGGGTTTTGGTTATCTATTTGTTAATTTTGAGTTAATAATTTTAGACCATTTCTCTGCGAGTTTAAATTCATCTCTAACCGAGTCTCCGTTTTTTCCTTTGTAAAATTCAAGAAGAATTCCCGTTTTTTTAAGAGATAAAAACTCGATTCGCAAAGCTACCCAAGATGTAATATTTCGTACACCATCGGGAGTTTTAATCTGCTCATCTTCTTTTGAAATGCGGCATTTATTTATCTCAGACAGATCCAAAATTACGGTGTTATTCTGGCCATTCGCTTGATTGAGATACATTATTTTCTTGGCGCCCGTGTCGATGCCAATACCATATTGATCTCGCCAGACTTCGAATTGCGAAAGGACAAGATTATTATTTTGTGCAACCTGGTTGAAATAGGTAGTTATTTTTTTTGTAGCCCTTTTCTTGAAGCACTCGAAGTAAATTATTGGTACAAAAAAGAATGATAATACAACTGTAAGTATAATTAAAGAGGGTATATCAATTTCCATCTTTGTGAGATTATGAATGAAAAATTCCCATACTCCAAGTGAGTATAAATGGATAGTTTAGAAGGAGTATGAATTTATTAAATAGAATTTGCCGTGTATGTAGATGACAAATAATTCACGAATGATGGACTTATAAAAAATGATGGAAAGGGAATAGAAGCTCTCTTATCGTTAAGCTTTGATTTATATCTTTTGAAAAGGATAGATAAATTGAAACTGCTCGACGAATCGGAATTTCTGAAAACAGTCCGAGGTTCGGAATTTCATTATTATTATTTTTTGCATTTGTTACAGGGAGAATTCTCAATAGGTTTACTGCACTAGGACCCTGTCTATTAATTCCATAAAGTTCAGGCGTACTTATCGGAATAATCTCTGATTGCTGATTAGATTCTCCAAGACTAAAATCATGCACATGATATAAATCAGCTGATTCGGCTGTTGTGGTAATTCCAATAAATAATACTGCCACAACAAACAGACATGATATTTTAAGCAAGTGTGTCATTTGTTTAAAAATATACGAATTAGCATCATTTTTGCCTACTATCATCTTTCAGGAGCTTTCTTATTTCGGAGACATCTTTCTTATCTGATAAAATAAGAAGCCTATCATTATACAGTATGACAGTATTACCACGAGGTACAATAAATCTTCCTTCACGGTTAATCAATGTAATAAGTACTTTTTCCGGTAAACCCAGCTCAAGTATCTGTTTTCCAACGGAGAAATCACCCTCTTCAATTTCCACTTCTTTCAAAGCTGCTTTAGTGTCAATGGATGGTTCCAATTCAATTGGATAACGTGTTTTTTCCTTTATTGGGGTATCCACATGTAACCATTTTGCAATAATTGGGATGGTTGTACCCTGAATGAGAACAGAGGTTACCACAACAAAGAATACGATACTAAAAAAGAGTTCGGCTTGTTCAAGTCCATAAACCAAAGGAAATGTTGCCATAATAATCGGCACAGCTCCTCGTAAGCCAACCCAGGAAACCATTAATTTAGCTCTGGTTTTTAATCCGGTAAACATGGTACCCAAAAATACGCTTACTGGCCGCCCTATGAGAATTAGTACGAGAGCAATCATAAGGCCTTTCATTGATATTTCAACAATTTCTGAGGGAAATACCAGCAGCCCTAAAACAAGAAACATGCAGATCTGCATGAGCCAGCCTACACCATCAAAAAAGTTCATAAGGCTTTTTTGGTGAACAAAAATTGAATTACCCATCACAAGCCCTGCAAGGTAAACTGCTAAAAATCCACTCCCAACCAGTAAATCGGTTACCGAATATACAAGCGGTACAAACGAAAGTGCCAATACAGGATAAAGTCCATCATATCCTAAATTAGCGTGGTTAATAATCCATGTGATCATCTTGCCGAACAATAGTCCTGCAATCATCCCGATAGCCATCTGTTTTATAAAAAGAATGCCCAGTGAGCCCCATGACATTTCAGGTGTAACGAAGTATTGAATAAGGCCTATTGTAAGGAAAATCGCCATCGGGTCGTTGGTACCCGATTCAAATTCTATAAGTTCACGAAGCCGGTATTTGAACCCGGTAGCACGTGATCGTAAAACTGAGAAAACTGAAGCCGCATCTGTTGATGATACAATAGCTCCTAAGATGATACCTTCAATTAGTGACACCTCTAAAATCAAAGACGCAAAATAACCGACAATGACAGCACTGATTAAAACACCAACCGTGGAGAGGAGAATACCGGGGAGAACAATTGGCCTGACCTTTTTCCACTTTGTATCTAGACCCCCGGAAAAAAGAATGAATATAAGTGCAACTATACCAAGTGACTGGGCAAGCTCGTAATCATCAAAATCGACAACATTCAAGCCATCTGATCCAAAAAGCATACCTATTCCCAAAAAAATCAGGAGTGCAGGAATTCCATATTTAAATGAGAGTTTACTTGAAAAAATACTAAGTAATAAGAGTAATGCAGCAATTAACAGATATATTGAAACAGCCAATGGAATACTTATTAAAGTTTAAAGTTTAAAATTCATTTTCTAATTTCAACGGTTTAGATCAGAATTAGTCACCGGTTAAGATACTAGTTCTGCTAAAAAAGATTTGTGACTTATTTCAGATAGCCAGAAGTAGCTGGTACGCTGCATTATAATGCTAGTTATACGTGGCCTAGTAAAACCATGTTTTGGTATGGTTCATGAGATAGGGCACGTATTTGCAGTGTCTAGAATGGTTTTAGTGGTTGGGAAATTAACAATCCTACTAGTCTTCCTGAGCATTGTATTAGTCTATATATTTCTCCTAATGGCCGATGTTTTAAACCAGTTGATAAGCTGGCGTGGAAACTGTTTACCGGCTTCAGCCCATGGGCAGGTAGGCAGTTGAACAGCGGGTATTTCTCCAAAATTGATGAGCAGATTTTGAATAGCCGGTGGAATGCGGGTGATGCTGAAAGGGGGTTTAATGTGCGTATACAAGACTAAAATCTTAGATATGGATGAATATTTTTTGCCCCCCAAAAAATTAGAATCCGATTTCTAGCTGAAAACGGATTTTTCTTGGGATGAAGTTTAAATATTTCTATACCGGCTTTAGGGTCAGGCTGTGCCTGAGTACCAGTGAGGGGGATGGTCTGGGTCCCATATCCAGTTGAGGCAAGATTTAACTATTTTTCAGAGCATAAAAAAACCGCAAGAGGTTATCTTGCGGCTTTGTGGTTTGTTTACCTGAACTTTATGCCTTCTTTTTTAAGCTCATCAATGGCGTGTTCAACCTTTCTGATGTGTCGGGGCTCATAACTTCTGGTTCTGGTAATCTTATCTCGAAGATCTTCCAAAGTCTGGATCTTTCTCCAATGTGTATCGTGTTCCAATCAATTCTGAACTTCCTCAATATAGCCTCAGGGATTTTTATATTCCCGAAATTGACAGATTCAAAAGCGGCTTTCTGCTTCACAGACTTTACCTTTTAAATCATTAGATAACTGCTCTTTCATTCTTCTATTTATTTTTCTCCTGTTTGCTTCATTATAGTCCATTGGATTCCTCCTTTTATTTATTGTTTAAGTTAAGCTCGACATTTGATCAGTCGAGGTGTTTATACGTACTTGCCTCTGCTCGGCCCGCTTTAACGGCACGGACTAAATGAGGTACCATTTCACAAGGTCTCTTCCAACCGTATTTATGGACCAAAGATCTCACGACGTAAGGACTAACAAGGAGAATGCGTCCCGTTTCATACATTCCGTTTTCGATTCAAAGGTTTTTTACGGTATCGTACCCGTGTTTTTCTATTAATTTATAGCCTTGAGAGTAACTAACGTCTCTTGGCTTCTTGTTTTTTTTATCTGTCATGTGTGTTGTGTATTTGAAATTAAATATTGTGGAATTTGAAGTGCACAATACTATGTTATTGATGTTTAGGGTTTCACCCAGGGTCGTTCCCATAGGTGGGTCAGGTGAGTGTGGTGGGTCTGTTTGCCAACATTTGGCAGTATATATATTCATAACTGTATTATTGTTTTTATCTTTTTATAGCAATATATACCCACTACACCCACCTAAATGCTGTAAACTGTTATATAGCAATGGTTTAATGAGGGGGATGTGGGCCATTTGACACCCACCTGAACACCCACCTTTTACCTTACACCCACCTTTTATGCATACACCCACCTATGAGATATCTTGATCTGGACCCGGACTTGAATGCGATGAGCTGGTTACCGGATGTACAAATCAGTAGGTTATACCGCTCGATCGTACATGTTCAAATCCATGCTTAGCCAGAGCCTGCCCCATTCTGATTTTGGATGAATGATTAATGGACTGCCCTGATGAATCCTGTCGCACTCGCTTCAATATATCTGTAGCAGTATATCGTAAAGCAGCGCTGTGAGTTGAGCTTATTGGCTCATAATTGCTCAGCAGTAACTCCTCTTCAACCGACTGCATTTCAAATTGCTGGTTATGTGAGTGCACTTGTTGAATCTCCACATCGGTAAACCAGTAGGTAAATCCGGTTTTAAATAAATGCAGCGCTTGAGCAAAGACTTGCTCCATATTCACATCATGCTGGTAATTGATGGAGTTTACTTTATGAACCAGAAACCTGCGCGAACCACTGGGATCATTAAGCACGCTTTGATCATTTACAGAGCCACAAAGAGAGGCATGACGATTCATTGTTTCTGCGTATCTGGCATACGGCCGTCGAACTCGTATTTCACTTTTGGTAATGATTTCTTTCAAAGCGCTCTCTTTATACTTCGTGAGCGTCTCCAATTCATCTAAGTTAACTAGGATACATTCTGATATATGAATCAGTGAGTCTTTATCATCAGGGTTTAGCGATCCGCTATAAATATACTCTTTAAGTTCTAGTGGAATCAGACTTAGAAAATAGGTAGTCTTTCCAATTCCTTGACCTCCTACGAATATCAACACTGTGTGATTAACTATGTCATCTTCAATAGCACTGGCAACCAAAGCTGTAATTCACTTGCGAAGGCATATCACCCAGTATTTTTGATCGGTGGTTTGAACCTGATCAGCTAGTTCAGCGATGTGATCAGCACCATCCCATTCCGGCAAGCTAGAAAAATACTCTCTGAACGGGTGAAAAGGTGGTACAAAATCAGATTGCAGCAATCCTGTCAGCTTTTGCACAGATATCTTTGCGCCTTTGTTCTCCATATCCCGATGGATGCTGTTCAACTGGTAGTCATTTATCTTTTTTCATTTACCATCCAGAAGGATTTCTGTCCGGCCAAGAACAACATTGTATCGAAATGTGTAAAGATAGTTTAGATAACCCTCATGTTCGCGTTTGTTATATATGCCCTTGTTATCCAATACTTTTCGAATAGTCATCTGACCATACGTACTACCGTCACTTTTGTGGGTTTTATCTCATTTGGGTCGCATTAGCGCTGATGCTCTAAACAATCGATCTGTCAATTTCACATCAAAGTTGGTTCACTTGCTAACGATTCCAATATAGGCCAGATCTGCTCGGCTTTGGTCTCCGCTATAAGCGCCAAGATCTCCATGATCATGCAGAGCTAAAAACGCTGACCCATCGTTTCCATTTTTAATCAGTTGAATAAGTGGCACCAGATCTTGTTCACCAATTGGTACAGTACTGCCATTAGGGGTTGATGGAAGTTCAACCGGCAGTTTGGCGATATCGACCTCACGAATTGGTTTTGGCTCTCCATAAACATCCCCGGTAACGGTGAAGTATCGCTTTCGGTCATAGATTTCGAACACTTTATAACCCTGATTATCCATCGCTATTTTATGAGGTATTTCCGGGGGTAAATTGCCTTTAACGAAAATATGAAGCCCAGTACCGCTTGGGGATACTTCGGTATAAGAATTGCAGTAGTTTACTATCTGTTGGGCTTGTGGAACTAATTGTCCTTTTATTATGCAACCATCAAGGTCAATACCAACATATGGGTCGTTCTCGCTGAACATATAACCGATACCGGTATACGCGCCACTGGTGTCTTTTTCTACAGCTTTCAGGGCATCTTTAAATGGTGACCATGTTGCCGGATCATTGGACTTAGCCGGTTGGCCATTGGGTTGGAAGGGGATTTTTTTACTATTATGACAGACTCATTGTGGTCTGTTCTGGATCTCTTGTGGTATATTATTTCTTATCATTTTTATTCTCATTTATTTCTTGATTATTATGTACTTATGTACCCTTATAATCTCGTCTATATGGATATATTTGTCAAGTATTCTGGCAAAAAAAATGAAATATTCTGAAAAAAATATTCATTATTCCTACCCTGATAGGATTATTCATTCCTACAGTTAAAAAATATTCCTACATTGAGGTAGTTATTCCTATTACAGAGCAGGTGAGTACGGTATAAAAAAACCCGCCCCTCTGAACAGAGGCGGGCTTATAACTATATAAATACTAACGCATTTATATATCACTCTCCTGATTCACCTTGCTCTCCTTTCTTAGGTGTTTCGGTTCTCTTGCTATCTATCTCTGAACCTTCCGGCTCAGGTTCTCCCTCGATATTCTCTTCCTCCAACAAATCCTCGTTGTCTTCGGGTTCATAGTAATCGATATCTTCTAAATAGACGCTATCTACACTTTTATCCATCGGACCGATTTCTTGAAGCAGTTTACTTACTTGCCCTTGAGAAATTCCCAACACTTGCCCCATTTCAACCTGTGTTAAACCGTAGTTGCTTAACAGGATAAGATTTGTCTTCATTTCTGGATCAATTTCCCATCGTGGTAACTCATCAATCTCAGTTAACTTAAAACGTGAGCCATCCGACTTAAGATGAATAGTACGCTTAGGGAACATACGCCCGTAGTGCTGAAGAGAATAATAAGTCACATCTTCGTTCTCGTATCTGTTTGTCAGCAGCAGGATATTATCCGCAGCCGCAGCCAGCGATTTTGAGGCGAATATATTCTCATCCAAATCACGTTTCGTGGAGTGGTACACAGCTACAATGGCTGTTCCAGTCTGGTGGGCTACTTTACTCAGGTCATTCAGGTACTTGTAGGATTTATGAAAGCTACCTGCAATTTTCAATCCCATGGCTCCAATTATTGGATCAATACTAAGTACTTTTAGCTGTTGGCGATGAATGTATTCTCGCGCTCTTATCGTGTGTCCAAAGCCAATCTCTTACTCACCGGCAATAAGCAGGATATTAGAAAGGTAAGCATCCAATTCATTAGACAAATCGGTAATCATTTCTTTGGCACGAATCGAATCCTGGACCAGAGACTGATACCCAACTCGCTGCGCCTTTGTCTTATAACGATCAAAAACTGGCTGACCATTTGACGTTTTTCCCGTTAAGTGGGTAATGATTGTTGTGAGACCAGATTTTGACGGTCCCATTAACAAGGTCAGCCCTACAGGCAGGAGACCCGGCACAGGCTCCTGATGGGATACTGTAAAGTGCGAATCGAGCTTGTCTCCACTTATGGGCGTTCCATCAAATGGATTCAAGTCTACGATGTGAGCCTTTTCTCGGCTCTTTTTTTAAATAACTCATAACTTTTTAATTAAGAATTTTAAAATGAACGCAGAATTTTTGAACGGTTTCCGGATTGCGATGTCCGGGTTCGGTTACTCACCAGGCTTTCTTAGAAGCTTGATACTTTCCAATAAGGAAATGCTGTTACAAAGGTTTTTCCCTTGTCAAATGCACCGGCAGATACAATCCAGACACTGATCGGGTAAATTTTGTATCCAATCCCATGGATTCCGGAACCAACTGATCCTGTTTGAATTCGTCCGGTGTAATGATGTCCTGTTTTGGTATTAGAAGGTTATTCATTTCTGTACCTGTTGTTTATGATTTAGTTATTTTATTAGAAGTGTTTACCTGCCAACACCATCTCTGTATATGGAAATGGTATTCTCAATTGGATAACCAAGAATTAACCCGGTGACCCAAAAGTCAATTTCCGAATCCGGATCTTGTGCATCCCAATCGTCAAAGAAGTCTTTAAGTGTTTTATTCTTATGCTCCTCTACATCTATCTCAATGCCATTTTCCTTATAGGTTTCATAGAGAGATTGCAGATCGAATAAATCTTTTAATTTTCCTTTAACGGCAACAAGTTCATAGAATGCACCAGTGCCTTGATATTGACCACTTTGGGTATAGTATTTACGCTTATCCACAAGGCCGTCACAAAACTCTAAATTCTCTTTTTTCCACGCCGATAATACTGCCATGGGTTTATTGCGCTGTAGAACTCTGTCTAAAAGAGCCTGGTTTGATGCTGAATTAAATTCAGACATGGTCCAACCCCCGCAAAAATGTTGGTTGATGTCATTTATCATTTTGTTTTTGAATGGCATATGTAATGGTTGATATTTATACTTAGCCAAAAGATATCCATCGCTGTATATCCTTTTGGTTTGGTACTTTTTACCCTTTTTCAAAATTATTCCGTGTTTTTTACTCATAATATTTCATTGATTTGATTTTGATTAAAATCCGGACATAAGTAGACCGGATATGCATTGGTCATTCCTCAGACCTCACTGTTTTGATCATTCGTTCGAATACTTTACGCTCAAAATATTTCTTTCTACCCCCTTTTAGTCGTACCGATGGGATGTGTCTTTTATGGTTGACCGGCAGGTTAGACCGATTCAAGATTTGTTTTGAACTTATGCCGTATTGTATTTCAATCTGATTCGCAGAAAGATATTTTCCGTTTGAGTCAAGTTGTTGTTCAATTTTTTCAAGAGTTTTTCTAATATCCATTAGTCTATTGTTTTATTTAATGATTGTGTTTGTTTAAAGATCTCACTCAGGATTTATAGCCCGGTACCCGGACAGTAGCTGATGTTCTGTGCGCACTAAAGCCACTACACATTCAAAAATGAAGTGCAATTTGTGTTTAGAATTCTTATAGTTTATGTGGGTGGCATGTTGAATTACCGGAAGGGATCTCTGGATGGTTTTACGGATCGCTACTTCAAGCTCTTCTTTATATGAGAAATTTTCCATTTTGACTTCGTTTCGTTTAAGTGTAAAGTCAAAAATGAATAACTTTTAGATAAGTAAGTACTCAACCATTATTACTTTCGAAGGTATAATTTATTACTTTCTCTTTTTTTTCTTCCTTGTGTAACTGTAATATGATGTTTTAAATGAATCAAAATTAGCGTGTCTAATAATTAGCTTGTTTTTTGTCATTTCAGAGCATATTCTTTCATATACCTTCGGCAATGTTAAACCCTCTGCTTTATATTTTAAGACTAAATCCCAATAGTTACCCCCTTGATAATTACTCAAGTCAACTTCAACCTCATCTGTGTTTGGCAAAGGTGTTTCTTTCTCTTGTTCTTCAGAGGATTTTATTTCCTGATTTTTTAAGAACTCAATGATCAAAGGATCATGTTGTACAACATCCTCATAAAATTTTATCCAGTCTAATACGGTATCTTCAGTAGGCATATATTCCGGAAAACTGATCTTTAAATCCTTCATCTGCTCTAATGATTTTTTAACTAGCGAGTCTCTTTTCTCGTAAAAATCAATATTCTGGTCTTCAATCATGGCCTCTCTTGCTAGTTCCATAACCAGCATAATAGTCGAAAAGAGATATTTTTTTTCCTTTACTATTTCACTCGTTATAAATTCCATGGCAACATCATCGATATCCGGTAAAGATTCGCTGAATATGAAATTTTTCATTTGCGCTTCATTTTCACAATTGAATAATTCGGATATGAATTTTTCAATGTGATTGATTTTAACAATTAATTTCTTCGCATCTTTAATAATTGATTTTTTTGTTTTATAGTTTTCTATCACAGATCGTAGAGAGAATGAATCTATAAACACATAAGGGTTTTTTTTCTTAATCTTATCTATTTCATTAAGAAAAGAACCAGAAGAGGCATCAAAATCTTTGAATAGGTAATAGTTTTCCATATTCATATGAATCGCAAAGGCAGAAATCATCCCGGTAAAATATAGGTGGAGCCAATCCTGTATCACTAAGTACCGGCCCTTATCTTCAGTCTGACATTGAAACAATTCAAGGATGTGGTAATCTGAATAAAATTGCGTTATAATCAGACTTTTGGATTCATTATTATTAAGCCCATCAATTTTATCAATCTGCTTTGCATACTGTTTATCCAGCTGCTCCTTATACTTGATTATAGGTTCAGCAACTAAAACCAGCTTCGATTGCTTGTGCAGTTCAAATTCTGAAATAATATTCCTTCTGTTGTAGCTAATCTTCAACTGCTCGCAATCATCGCATTCTTCAAAGTGTGGGTAAACAAAAGGTGTCATTCTAAAGGGTTCCCAAAAAACAAAATTGCAGTGCTCTATCAACATTTCTTCATCATCAACATGCATTTCATACACGGTATTTATAGCGTCCTTGAAGCCTAAATATTTAACAATAGCTATAAAATCATGATAATGATGACTTATATCTTCCAGTCTTTTTTGTTCATAAGTATAATCACCAACATCATAAAAATTGTATACATAATCTAAGTAATCAAATATCTCCTTGAATTGTGAAACATATATTTTCCCCGGTATACCAACCAACTCGTTAAGATTATCTTGATAGATATTGGAATCAGTGAATTGCTCAAATAATTCTACATCAAATCGGTGCTTGAAATAAGCATGAAAAAATTCATCCAGTCGTTTTTGCTTGATTTGCTGAATAAGATTTTCTGTATACTTTTTGGAACGTTTTCTTTGTTTAAATGTGGCCATTAATCCCCTCTATTAAAATACCTTCCTCGTTACCTTATCGGCTAACTCCTTATCCAGACCTTTAAGGTATTGTTGTGTGGTTTCAATTTTTGAGTGTCTAAGCTTCTTTTTTTAGCCGAGATATTTCTTTCTCTAATTTATCAACTTTCTTTTGAAGCTCCTGCTTTTCTTTCTCATGCTCGGAGGACTCGCCTTCTATACGCCGCATTTTATCTGTGAGATCCTTGGATGTCAAATGCTCATAGACTCGTGTCACCTCCAGAGAAGAATGACCTAGAATCTTTGCAACTTCGTTAATATCGTACCCCATCCTCATATAATTTGTACCGGCAGTATGCCTTAAACCGTGGAAATTGGTAGTGGTCTTTATTTTCGTTGCCTTCACATACTTCCGATATACCATTGATATATTATGTTTGCTCATTTTGGTGCCTATGTAGTGGGCTTTTTCACTAGAAAAAACCAACTTACTTTCATGCTCACTCATTCTATGCTTCCACGATTTCAGAACTGTTAAGAGTTCTTTTAAAATCGGTACCGTTCGCTCCTCTCCGGATTTAGTATCGGTAACAGTAATCATTCTACGTTTAAAATTTACATGCTCCCATTTCAGATTTACAACTTCCTTAAGCCTTAAACCACCATAATAGGCTAATAATACTACCGGCTTAAACCACAGTCTCTTTTGGTAGTCCTTCGTGATAGCCCCACGCGACTTTTTTTCGCCCATATCCTTGTCAAAAGCATCAAAAATCTTATCCAAATCCTGTTTTGAAATTGTTTTGTCTGATATATTTTTCTTTACGCTAGGCTTCTGAATTGCCTTGGATACATCAGTTTTCACATATCCCCTTTCCAGGAGCCAATTAAAAAAAACTTTCAGATGCCGAAGGTAGTTAGCCTGGGATGCAGATGCTAGGTCCTTTTTAAAACAAAACTTCCTCACATCGTCTTCAGTAACCATAGTAACCGGTAGTGTTTCGCCCGTCTGTTCTCTTTGAAAATAGTCAAGTATGTTCTTGTAATTTGATTTTGTCGCCTCAGAAGCCTGACTTCTTTTCTCAATAAATTCAGTCGCCAACACGCTTATTGCAAAAGATTGTCCCGGTGATATCCCCTGCCCGTTTCGGGACTCATGTAAACGTGGGGTCCATCCCCCAAATGGATCTATCTCGCCCTTTTCGTAGAGATCCAGATATTCAGCCTTTTTTTTCTCTGCCTGTCGCTTATTTTTTGTACCGAGTGAGAATTTTTTCTGATATAGCTTACCATTTACTCTTTTGGAAAAAGCTATCTGGTAGAAACCATTTCTTTGGTAAAGTGATGCCATATTAATAGGGCAAGATTAGGGGCTCTGTTTGAGGAGGTTCTTATGTATTAGAATAAGAATTTGTAACAACATTTGTAACAACAAAATGCGTAATACAGGAAAAAACTATTCCTAAATAGAGCCGAATAAAATTGAAATGCATAAAAAAACCCGGATTAATACTATTTAAAACGGGTTTATGTACTGTATGATAATTTTTCAAAAAATAGCAGCTTTCTGATTCGTAGTCAGGTACTCTATCCAGTTGAGCTACGGGTGCGTTTCAGGGTTAATGGGACAATGTTCAAAGTACAGGGATTCAAAAATTAACACTTACCGCCTTGAAGCCTGTACCTTGTACCCCGTACCCTAATACTGAGCCTTCAAAGTTAAGCCTTTTCTTATTTTGAAACAACCGAACAACGCCAAGGTTTTAATGTCACATTTATTTCATTCTATTCTCTGATAGATTTACTATTCTTAATAATGCTTTATAAAAAAACTCATCACACATCAGACATCACACAAATCTCAAACCCTGTACCCAAAACCCTGAATCCTGAATCTTGAAAGAAACCTTTACCATATCCGATCATCTCAACAAAAAACTGCATGCCGTAGTTTGGACTACAGATCATAAACCAAAAGGTGTGATTCTCATTGTACATGGCCTTGCAGAGCACAGTGGCCGCTATAGCCATTTTGCCAAATTTTTAAACTCGAACAACTATCATGTTTTCGCTTACGACCACCGCGGACATGGCAAAACAGATCCGGATCATTTGGGTGTGATTGATCACAATGACGAGTTTAATCTGATGGTTAAAAATTTGAATGATGTTTTTCAATACGTGTCTTCAGCATATCCGAACCTCCCGATCATCCTGTTCGGACATAGTATGGGCTCTTTTATCTCTCAGCGATTTATGCAGCTCTATGATGCGAAACCGGATGCGCTGATCTACTCCGGCAGCAATGGCAAACCCCCTCTTTTGCTGCATGCAGGCATTCAGATTTCAGCACTGTTGAAAAGTTTTTTTGGTAAAGATTCTAAAAGTAATTTACTGGATAGGCTCAGTTTTGGTGCCTACAACCGCCATTTCAAACCAAATCGAACCGATTATGATTGGCTAAGCCGGGATACAGACATGGTTGATCTTTACGTCGATGATCCGCTATGTGGTTTTATTTGCAGCAACTCTTTTTATCACCAACTATTTAAAGGGATTCAAGATATTCATGCACATCCAGTCTTCGCAGATCACAATCCGGACATCCCCGTTCTCTTGCTGTCAGGGGATCAAGACCCGGTATCCAATTTTGGCAAGGGGATCCGTAATCTGGAAAAAATAATGAGAAAGAGCGGAGTTTCAGATATCACTACTCATCTCTATGAAGGCGGCAGGCATGAAATGCTAAATGAAATAAATCGTGATGAGGTATTTGATAATCTCCTACAATGGATGAACCTTGAGATCGAGTAATCCGGCAACGCGTTAACGTCACGGACTCGCTGTATCGGTTGCAATGTATTCTTATCTCTGTATATTGACCTATACACTATCATATTGCACTACTAAATTATAAAACAGACTATGAAAACATCTTTAAATCCATTTAAAACAGTTCTTACACTCTCTTTTGGTGTAATATTACTCGCCTTGTTTACCATTTTATCCGCAGCCTCTTCTGACGCAGATTCTAATGAAGATTGGGCTCGGCTTTTTAACGGTGAGGACCTAACCGGCTGGATTGTACCGGAAGGCGATAACGGTCATTGGAAAGTGGTCGATGGTGTTATCGATTATGACGCGATGAGCGAAGCCCCCGGAGATAAAAATCTCTGGACAGAAAATGAGTATGAAGATTTTGTACTTAAGGTCGATTGGAGAATCAAAGAGGCACCCTTCATCAATCGAAATGTTCCGATCATTTTACCGGATGGTTCTCATAAATTGGATGAAAATGGAGACGTGATACGCATGGCCGTTCCTGATGCTGATTCAGGTATTTACGTCAGGGGAAATTCTAAATCACAGATTAACATCTGGGCATGGCCGGTAGGCTCCGGTGAAGTATATGGTTATCGGACTGACTCAAACATGCCCGCAGCAGTACGAGCCGGGGTCACGCCAACCATGCTTGCAGATAATCATATCGGCGAATGGAATACATTTGAAATTACCATGTTGGGAGAATATCTCACTGTGAAATTAAACGGATATGTCGTGATCAGAAATGCACATCTGCCCGGTGTTGACGAAAAAGGACCCATTGCTTTGCAACATCATGGCACCATGGTAGACGGCGAATGGACCAGCTCTCCTTCACTTGTTCAATTTAAAAATGTGTACATCCGGGAATTGTAATACAAGGAACAAGGTGTAGGGGGATTAGGCAGTCACTTTAACCGGTGCCTGCCTTTTTTATTTGCATACGGAACGGAAAGGTTTTATATTTAGTTTAATATTAAACTATTAAACATTAACTTTATAAATTAAACCAATGGAAACTGAAGTATTAACAAAATGGTCGATAGACCCAACACACTCTGAAATCACTTTTAAAGTCAAACATCTGGTCATTTCAACCGTAACGGGAACATTCAACTCGTTCGACGGTACACTTGAAGCAGAGAACAATAATTTTGAAGATGCTCAAATATCATTTGAAGCAGATATCAACAGCATCGATACAAATAACAGCGATCGGGATACACATCTGAAATCAGATGACTTTTTCAATGCTGCTGAATATCCAAAAATGACATTTGAATCGACATCTTTCACAAAAACCGGTGATGATGAATATAAATTGACCGGAAATCTGACGATTCGTGGAAACACAAAAGAGATTACGTTAAACGCCACATACGGCGGAACTGTTGTTGATCCTTACGGACAAACAAAAGCCGGTTTTGAAGTATCCGGTAAGATTAACCGTAAAGAGTACGGCTTGAAGTGGAGCGCAGTTACAGAAGCCGGAAGTGTTGTGGTTTCTGATGAGGTGAAACTTCTGATGAGTGTTCAGTTCGTTAAACAGAACTAATTACTCAATAAATTTTATATCACCCAAAAAGCCCGTGCCGGACAGGTCGGGCTTTTTTTTATCTCGTTTACGCGTACAAAAAAAGCCGAAGAAGACAATCTCCTTCGGCTTATTTAAAGATCATCTTAAAACAATCCCTGTTCTAAGAACTCGGTATGCTACACCGTAAGATCAATAGCGATACATATCCGGCTTGTACGG
>DEMS01000030.1:65387-65743 GCA_002359315.1 Bacteroidetes bacterium UBA2664
TTCTCCTCTTCGGCGTTCGCCTTAAGCCACTTCACATCTATCTCATTGTCGAAGTGGCCAATATTGCCCACAATCGCTTTGTCTTTCATCGCCTTGAAGTGCTCTCCGGTCAGGATATCCTTATTGCCCGTTGCCGTCACAAAGATATCTCCCTCTGAGGCTGCATCGGCCATTCTCTTCACTTCATACCCGTCCATCGCTGCCTGCAGCGCACAGATCGGATCAATTTCGGTGACGATCACGCGCGCACCGGCCCCGCGAAGCGACGCCGCTGAGCCCTTGCCCACATCCCCGTATCCGGCCACAACCGCCACCTTGCCGGCCATCATCACGTCCGTAGCCCGGCGGATCGCATC
>DEMS01000004.1:0-34862 GCA_002359315.1 Bacteroidetes bacterium UBA2664
TCAACCTAAATCAGGAAAAGACCTTCGAGTTATTAGCCCTAAAGACACCCCCCTGCCCCCCTTATTAGGGGGGAATATTCAATATTTATAAATCAACCCACTCCTCACCTCTACGCGAAGACTCCATAATAGACCTCACTATATGGATATCCATCAATCCATCTTCACCGGGAGCGATGGGCTTCGTGTTTTCGATAATGGCCAAAGCATCGTTATCCATCTGTCGGGCTTGCTGATGATTGGGATCGGGGGGAAGCTCAATCCCATCACTGGTTTCTCCTTGAACTCCCGAATAGGACTGCATTGGACTCAAGCGATAGGATCCGTCTGTACACGTTACATCCAGATAGTTACTCGATTTGCCAAAAGCTGTTTCGCCGAATGTTACCAAACCGTTGGCAAACTCCATTTCAAATTCTGTAAACTCATCCACATCGTTGTACATTTCGGTCCGCTCCGACCACTGACGCCCGCGTACCCTCAGCGGATCCATCCCCGTTGCATACCGTATCCCGTTAATCGCATAGACTCCCATATCGTACAACGCACCGCCACCCATATGGCCAATTCGCCTCCAATTCTCCGGATCACGATGGGCACCGTTGTAACCCGCACCGGCACGTACTTCTACAAAATCCCCATACGTTTTCTCCTCTCCGTATCGGATGATGGTTTGTGTATTGGGCTCATGCTGCATCCGATAGCCAACGGTGAGCTGTACTCTGTTTTTGCTGGCTGCATCAATGATGGCCTGACACTCATCTACATCCATCGCCATCGGCTTCTCACACCATACATGTTTCCCCGCTTCCGCCCCGATGATGGAGTACTTGGCATGCAATGCGGGCGGCGTAACGACATAGATCACATCGATATCATCGTTATTGGCAACCTCATGCATCGTTTCGTAGTTGTATACATTCCGATCCGGAATACCGTACTCTTCCTGCCAAACCGGGATTTTTGATGGGGTTCCTGTTACAATTCCTCTCAGTTCACAATGCTGAGTCAGTTTGAGTCCGGGGCCCAATCGACCTCTGCTGTAACTGCCCAATCCAACCAATGCTACTCCAATTTTATCTCTTCTTTTCGGCAGGATGATGTTGGGAAATCCAATCGATGAAAAGGCCAACACCGACCCGGATACTTTCAGGAATTCTTTACGGGAATAATTCTTCGACATAGTGAGAAGATCTTGATTAATGAGTAATTGCTATTGAAGCAATATGCGAAATTCAATCTAAAAGTTCTAGACGGTAAGAGAGGCCACCAAGGCTCGAAGACTTAGTGGTGAAATTCCCCCCTAATAATGCCTGTCCCGACCCCTCGGGAGGGGGCGTAGGGGGGTGTTAGTAAAGGCAACCCAACCCACAACGAATACCCTACGGCCCAACACTTATTTAAACTGTCATCCTGAATTTATTTCAGGATCTCCGGAGTTACGCTAAGTCCATAGCTTCTAATGAACTCATAAACCTTGAGATCCTGATACTCATCAGGATGATGCAATAAATGGTATCCACAGCTATACATAAATCCAATTTGTTAAAAGAAGTGATTTTCGTTGTATCCAAAAGATGGATTAGATAGTTTATAGGATAAGAATGTTATAATTATTCGGGACTAATTAAAGGATATCAAATGGGGAAAGTGAGCTCAAGATCGGTATATCAAACAGGGTCAGCCATTCTGATTGCATCGTTACTGCTGCTGATCATAGGGTACTCACCCAGTTATGCTTTCCAGGTTGAAGAACTATCCAATCAGGATTCCAGGGACACTTCAGTAAACAGTGATTACGTTCTACACATCCAAAAGATGGCAGGCACCATCACCCTGGATGGAGTGATCGATGAAATAGATTGGCAAAACGCCGATGTTGCAGATAATTTTTTTATGGTCACGCCCTACGACACCAGCTACAGCGAGGCGAAATCGGAAATCCGCATGGCCTACAACGATGATGCCATCTATCTTTCCCTTATCTTTTTTGATGTCATCGATGCTCCCCGCGTGGTGGAGTCGCTCCGGCGTGATTTCTCTTTTGGCACCAACGACAACTTTCTGCTCTTTCTCGATCCATTTAACGACCGGACTACCGGATATTCTTTTGGCGTGAATGCTGCCGGCGCGATGTGGGACGGGACTATGAGTAACGGTGTCTCCGTGGATCTGGCCTGGGATACTAAATGGGAAGTCGTTACCAAAGATTATGACGATCGATGGGTCGCAGAGATGCGAATCCCATTTAAATCTATTCGGTATAAAGCCGGACTCGATCAGTGGAATATCAATTTCTCCAGGCTCGACCTCAGTATCAACGAAAAATCATCATGGTCACCGGTACCGCGCCAGTTTCCTACGGCTTCATTAGCATTTACAGGAATTTTGCAATGGGATCAGCCCCCGCCCGATCCGGGAGTACAGCTCTCGATGATTCCCTACGTTTTCGGAGGTGCATCACGCGATTTTGAGTTTGGTGATGAAACAACCTATCGATCCGATTTCGGGCTGGACGCCAAAGTGGGACTTTCATCCTCCCTCAACCTGGATCTGACCTACAACCCCGACTTCTCGCAAGCCGATGTGGATCAGCAGATCACCAATCTGGACCGTTTTGAACTCTTTTTCCCGGAAAAAAGGCAGTTTTTCCTTGAAAATTCAGATCTGTTTTCAAATTTTGGATCACGAAGAGTCACGCCATTCTTTTCCAGACGTATTGGGATTGATGCACCGGTGTTGGCAGGTGCACGGCTCAGCGGAAACATGGGTCAGGATTGGAGGATAGGTGTGATGAATATGTTCACTGAGGAGTCAGATGTTTCCCCGGCCAGTAATTTTTTTGTAGCGACAATTCAGAAACAGGTTTTCTCCCGATCCAACATCTCAGCCATTTTGGTGGATCGTCAGAATGTTGATGATGCCTCTTTTGCAAATATAGGCTCATACAATCGCACGGGTGGACTCCAGTTCAACCTTGCCACGCAAGATAACCGATGGTCTGGACGTGTTTTTGCTTTTAAATCATTCACGGATGGTGTCGAAGAGGGATCCGATTTTGCACAGGGAGCAATTCTGGGCTACTCCCGCCAAAAGATCCGCCTCGAATTTTTACAGCAGTATGTGGGAGATCGGTACTTTGCAGGTGCGGGCTATGTACCGCGAACTAACTTTTTTCAGCTTGAACCCTCTGTGACCGTCCGTTTTTATCCGGATGATTCACCGATTGTCTATCATGGATTTCAGGCGAGTGTAGAGGCCTTTTTTACACCTGAGGATTTCCGCCTCACCGAGCGCGAAAGCAGTCTGGGCTATTTTTTCAGTTTTCATAATTTGAGTCAGATCGATATTGTAATGTCACATAACTATGTGGAGTTGCAGCGCAATTTTGACCCGACCAACTCCAATATTGCTTTCCTTCAAAGTGGAACCGACTATGACTGGCTGAACGCGTTTGTGCGATACCGATCGGATACCCGAAAATTGTTCAAATACTCCGCATCAGTGGGCAGGGGAGGGTTCTACAACGGAAACCGTACCTATTTGCAGGCAGATGTAAACTATCGCTATCAGCCATATGGAAGTATATCGATGGTAGCCAGTTATAACTATCTCGACCTTCCTCAACCCTGGGGTGAAAACAGCTTTTGGCTAATCGGCCCAAAAGTGGATCTTACCTTTACCCGTACACTCTTTTTTACCACGTTTGTGCAATATAATGAGCAGTTGGATAATCTCAATATCAACAGCCGTTTGCAGTGGAGATACAGCCCGGTGTCTGACATTTTCATCGTATACACAGACAACTACTTCCCCGAAACGATGGACTCCCGCAACCGGGCGGTGGTTTTCAAGATGAACTATTGGTTTAATTAAGTCTTGAGCATTAGTGGTAAATTCCTCCCTAATAAGGGGGGCGAAGGGGGGTGTTAATTTAGGGCAACAGACTCACCACCAAGACAAAGGGAATGCACGACTTGTACAGATGGAATCGATTGTAACCTTTGTACCTCTGCACCCCATGAACCCTCTCTCAAACATCATACAAATAAAAAATATAATCAGTCGAAACCCCGGCATGATCTTGCTGCCTTAACATTGCTGTAATATTTCCGCGGTGGTAGGTGCCATGATTGACCACATGAATAATCACAACGTTTATTTTAATTGATCTTCAAACCTTCATTACAAAAGATTAATGGCGCATCAACCTATCGTAAAGACGTATAAAAAACTAATTTTTAAACTGATTTCAGATAAAATTCAGGGTTTCCCCTATAAATAAAACATGACTCATGATGTATTTTTAAGGTATATCATCGAGTTTGAGTAGAATCAATCTTACAATAGTTATGAAACATGAAAAACAGATAACGATTTTGATTTGGTTCATCATCCTATTGTCTTGTTTTGCTTCACTGGCAGGTATTTTTTCATCAGGAGGGCCGGGTACATTTGAATATGAATCCATTCGAGGCGAGACGGTTCAAATATATGGTGAGGGATTGTACCGTCATATGTCGGCAGATGTAGCACCGCAAGGGATAGCCCAGGATTACGTAACTTTTTTTATTGGGATTCCATTATTGCTGCTATCACTTTTTTATGCGCGAAATGGATCACTCAAAGGGCGTTTTATCCTTGCCGGTACACTCGGATATTTCCTTGTAACCTACCTGTTTTACCTTGTCATGGGAATGTATAGCGAACTTTTTCTGATATATACCGCGTTGCTGGGAACATCCTTTTTTGCATTTATATTGACACTCTTTTCGTTTGATGTGAACCGACTTCCATCTCTATTCAACGAATCAACCCCCATAAAAACAGCCGGGTCTTTTTTGATATTGAATGCAATCATGATTGCCTTGTTATGGCTAGGAATAGTCGTACCCCCATTATTTGACGGGACAATTATTCCCACTGAAACAGAACATTACACAACACTAATTGTGCAAGGACTTGACCTGGGCTTATTGCTTCCTCTTGCCGTCGTATCCGGTATGCTGTTTATTAAAAAACAACCGATTGGTTTTCTTGCTACACCGATATATCTGGTGTTTTTATCTATTCTGATGTTGGCATTGGTGGCAAAGATTATTGCCATGGGGCTATTAGGCCAAAATATTATACCGGTTGTTTTCATCATCCCTGCAATTGCCCTGACTTCGATTACGCTTTCAACGTTAGTTCTTAGAAGTATTGAAACACACGTGAGTGATAATACAAAAACAGAGAACATCTCATGAAGGAATCAAAATCTTACAGTTTCTATTTCCTGGTACTGTTCATTGGTTTCCAGGGAATTAGCGGTTTGATAGGTGGGGCCGTTCTGGTGATTGACCCTACCGGTGTACTTGTTCAGTTGCCAACATCTATGCTGGATGGTTCACCATTCGATAACTTTCTGATACCCGGAATTATTCTTCTCACAATCTTGGGCGTCTTTCCTATGATTGTGCTTTATGGCCTGACAAAAAAGAGGCTTTGGTCGTGGTTTGGTGCATTTACAGTTAGTGTTGCACTCATCATATGGATTGGTGTGGAAATATTGATCGTCGGCTATCATCCGGAACCACCTTTGCAATTAATATATGGATTGCTTGGTATTATCATGCTGGGTTTGGTCTTGATACCATCTGTTCGCCGCACACTCAAGTTTAATTAAATGTTTTGGTATCAGTGAACCAACCGGGATGGGTTTATGTTTTCGAGTCAGAATAAATTGCGACTTTTAAAGATAACCCATACCACAATCTGGGCTATTTTTGCCGGATCCATTCTGGCAATTCCAGTTTTATCATGGATGGATGAGTGGGTTCTTACCGCAGTGTTGATCCTTCTTGTACTCATAGAGTGTTTAGTGCTGATAATGAATAAAATGAGATGTCCACTCACCAATATAGCCACCCGATACACTGACGATCGCAGGGATAATTTTGACATCTACCTTCCCCTTTGGCTGGCCCGTCACAACAAAACAATTTTTGGCTCACTGTTTGTAGCCGGTTTGATATATTCCTTTTCCAAATGGATGGGCTTGTTATATTTAAAATGAAAGATTAGCAACTGCCAGAATCAGCCAACCGACCGTGATAGTGGACATCATCTCCTCGGTGGTTAAGGGTTTGCCAAAGATCCGGTATACAATCCACGGAATAAGTGATATTACGATTGCAAAAGTAAGATGTCCTGCCATGCTTATGATCATATCTCCAATAGTGATAAGTTTTGATGTTATCGCCGATACGACAGCCGTCGCCGCAATGAGCAGAATCCACCATAGGATGTGATCGGTTATTATTTTCATATGCAGACTATCTATTTTTTAGTTAAATCGATTCACCGATCGCCAGATAAAATCCTGAAGTATTTGATGCTACTAAATTTTAATCCCATAAATACATTAACACATTAACACATTAACACGTAAACATTCGTCATGAAGGAGAACTTTTATTTACCTGTCGATTTAGGTATTATTAGGATTGAAATTTAAACGAAGAATCTCACTGTTTTAAAACGTATTTGAAATGAAAATTCACGAGTATCAAGCCAAAGAGTTATTTAAAGAGTATGGAATTGCTGTTCCCGATGGAGTAGCTACAACATCTGTTGATGAAGCTGTTATAGCAGCTGAAGAGATGAAGAAAAATGGAACAGACCTGTTTGTCGTGAAAGCACAAATCCATGCCGGTGGACGCGGTAAAGGACGAACGGTTAAGAATAACGCAAAGGGTGTGATACTCTGTAAAACCATCGATGAAGTCAGAAAAGCCGCAGAATCACTGATTGGTGATACATTGGTTACCATTCAAACAGGCGATGAAGGCCAAAAAGTGAAGACGATTTATGTAACGGATGGTGTTGGCATTGAGAAGGAATTCTATCTGGGAATCTTATTGGATCGATCCTTGAGTAAAAATGTAATAATGGTCTCTACAGAAGGGGGTGTCGAGATTGAAAAAGTGGCTGAAGAGACTCCGGAAAAAATTGTAAAGGAGTGGATCGAACCGGGCATGGACCTGCAGCCCAACCAGGCTCGAAGACTTGCATTTGCTCTTGGTTTTGAAGGTGATTCATTTAAAAAAGCGGTAAAATTGATTTCAGCACTCTACCGATTCTATGTAGAGAAGGATGCAGATATGGTTGAGATCAACCCATTGGTTTTAACACCGGAAGGAGACGTGCTGGCACTGGATGCAAAGGTCACTTTTGACGGAAACGCGATGTATCGCCACAAGGAGATTGTGGAACTTCGTGACACAGCTGAAGAAAATCCGGTGGAACTGGAAGCATCCAAATACGATCTGAACTATATCAAACTGGATGGGAATGTGGGTTGCATGGTGAATGGTGCCGGTCTCGCAATGGCAACCATGGATATTATCAAGCTTTCAGGCGGTGAACCCGCTAACTTCCTGGATGTAGGCGGTGGCGCGAATGTGGAGACCGTAAAAAACGGTTTCCGGATTATTTTGGATGATCCAAATGTGAAAGCGATCCTGATTAACATTTTTGGCGGTATCGTTCGTTGTGACAGGGTAGCCAATGGCGTGATCGAAGCCATTAAAGATCCCGAAATTGCGAAAAAAGTAGAAGGGGTGCCCATTATCGTGAGACTTCAGGGAACGAACGCTGAAGAAGCCAAAGTAATTATTGATAACAGTGATCTGAATGTAATTTCTGCAGTACTCCTCAAAGAAGCAGCTGAAGAGGTGTCGAAAGTATTGGCTGCTTAATCACCTAATAAGTGGATTATGGCTACGGCGAGTGGTAAAAAGTCTCACCAAATAAGAGGAGTACAGTGATGTCTGAAGTTGTAAGTCTCCCCTAACAAGGGGAGTATGGCGGAGCCGGGAAGGGTGTAATGGTTCGAGCTAATAGCCCTGCTAACACCCCCCTTGTTAGTGGGTGGAATTTTAAAAAGCACCTCCTGATAAGGGGGATTTAAAATCCTTCATCTAAATAAATAATGTCCAAATTTAAACTTCACTCTCCATGGGAGCCGGCAGGTGATCAGCCCAATGCAATAAAGGAGCTGACAGAGGGAGTGAATCTAAATGATAAATATCAGACACTCCTGGGCATTACCGGTTCCGGGAAAACCCGAACCATTGCAGGCGTCATCGAAAATGTTCAAAAGCCGACCCTGGTGATGAGTCATAACAAGACACTTGCAGCCCAGCTCTACAGGGAGTTAAGTGATTTTTTCCCCGAAAATCGTGTTGAGTTTTTTATCTCATACTACGATTACTACCAACCCGAAGCCTACCTATCCGCTCAGGATAAGTATATTGAAAAGGATCTCTCCATCAACGAAGAAATTCAGCGATTGCGACTGAGAGCGACCAGCTCCCTGCTTTCGGGCCGGCGTGATGTGATTATCGTCTCCTCAGTGAGTTGTATTTATGGCATCGGATCACCATCAGAATACGCAAAACTGATTGTGCATTTAAAGACCGGCATGGAGATCCCAAGAAACACTCTCCTATATGATCTGGTCGATTTGCATTATAATCGAAATGATATCGAGTTTAGCAGAGGTACGTTTCGGGTTCGGGGTGATGTCGTAGATCTCTATCCGGCCTACTCCGAAGAAGGCCTCAGAATATCTTTTTGGGGGGATGAAATTGAACGATTGGAGATCTTTGACATCGATACCGGCGCCATTCTGGATGATGTAGATGAGTTTCATATCTATCCTGCCTCGCACTATGTAACCTCAAAGGAGCGACTTGATGAAGCGATTCAACAGATCCGGGAGGAAATGTATTGGCGGGTTGAAATTCTGCAGAAAGAAGAACGGTTTTTGGAAGCCAAACGTATTGAACAGCGCACACTCTTTGATATCGAAATGATGCAGGAGATCGGGTATTGTTCGGGTATCGAAAACTATTCCCGTTATCTGAGTGCCCGAAAACCCGGAGAACGGCCGTACTGTTTGATGGACTATTTTCCGGATGACTATCTACTGGTTGTCGATGAAAGTCATCAAACCGTACCTCAAATCGGTGCCATGTATGGCGGTGACAGATCCAGAAAAATTGAGCTTGTTGAACACGGTTTTCGATTACCCTCTGCCATGGATAATCGGCCTCTCACATTTGAAGAGTGGGAGACGATGTTTAATCAGGTGATTTTTGTCAGTGCGACCCCCAATGATTATGAGTTAAATAAATCGGGTGGGGTTTATGTTGAGCAGATAATACGTCCAACCGGATTGATGGAGCCGGAACTGGAAGTGAGGCCCCTGTCCAATCAGGTCGATGACCTTTTGGATGAGATACGACTGAGAGCTCATAAGGATGAACGTATTTTATGCATTACACTCACCAAAAGATTGAGTGAAGAGCTGAGTGAATATTTGAAAAATTTAGGAATCCCGGCCGCCTACATGCATAGTGAATTGGATGCCATGCAGCGGGTTGAGGTATTGTATAAATTCAGAAGAGGGGATTTTAAAGTGTTGGTAGGAATCAACCTATTACGAGAGGGAATCGATATCCCTGAATTAAGCTTGGTCGCTATTTTGGATGCAGATAAAGAGGGTTTTTTGAGGTCTGAAACGGCACTATTCCAGATTGTGGGTCGGGCCGCACGGAATGTGGATGGCCGTGCAATTTTGTATGCTGATAAAATGACCAAAAGTATTAAGAAAGTGCTTGAAGAGACAGATCGTCGCCGGGAATTACAGCGGGAATACAATAAAAAACATGGCATTACCCCGAAAACGATTGAAAAAGAGCTTAAACCATTGGTAGATCCGGCCCTCATTTCTACGCAAAATTTTACATTAGATCCAAAATTGAGTGAAGAAAAAGATTATCTTGAGATCGTTAAAGTTGCTGAAGATGGTATTCGGTATCGGCCCAATACTGCAATGAAAGAAGTTACATTTGAAAGTAAAGACAAATTTCTTGCTTATCTTCGAGGGTCAATGGTACATGCGGCAAATAACATGGAATTTGAAGAAGCCGCGCGAATCCGAGATCAGATAGCTAAGTTAGAGAAAGAATTATGAATTACAGCAGAACCCATGAGTAAGATAGATTTTCTAAAAACATTTATAAAAGACAGAGATGTAGCATCCATCACGCCAACTTCTCTTCACTGTGTAAAAAAAGTTTGCACGAATATAGACTTCAGTAAAGATTTAACCTTAGTTGAGTATGGCCCCGGTGATGGTGTTTTCTCTCGATTTATTCTTGGGAAAATGTCTCCCAATTCAAAACTTATCCTGATTGAGCTCAATAAAGATTTTTACAAGCACCTCAAGGATACTATAAAAGATCCCAGAGTTGAGATTTATAATACACGAGCCGGTGATGTGGAAGAAGTGCTGAGCCCTGAAATCATAGGAAATGTTGATTATGTACTTTCAGGCATCCCATTTTCCTTCCTGGAAAAAAGCCGCAAAAAAATTGTCCTTACGGCAACAAAAAATATTTTAAAGGAAGGCGGACACTTTCTGGCTTATCAGACCAGTGGGCACCTGAAAAAACCGGTCATGGAAGTATTTGGTAACTTGGAAACCGAACGTGAGATGTTGAATATTCCTCCGTATTTGATTTATAGAGTGGTTAAGAATGGCGCCGTTTGAGTGATTGGAGTTAAAAGTAAAAAGTTAAAAGTGAAAAGAGTGCACGGCTTAGTGTTTCGCTAAGCAACATTTTTTGCTTCAAAAAGGATCAAACTTGTGATAATTAAGAACCGGTTTACATCAACAACTTTTCACTTTTAACTTTTCCCTTTTTACTTTATGCCTAAAATCATTCCTCCGGAAATACTGCTCAAAGGATACAGTCAGGGTATATTCCCGATGAGTGAGTCCAGGAATGATGATGGTGTAGAGTGGTTTTCTGCCAGGCGGCGGGGTGTTATTCCGATCGATCAATTTAAAGTCTCCTCGAATGTCAAAAGGTTGATACGGCAAGATCGCTATGAATGCCGTGTAAACCAATCTTTCCGTAATGTGATAGAAGAGTGTGCAGATCGGGAATCTACCTGGATTTCTGAATTGATTATCGATTCATTTGAAGTTTTACACCTTTCCGGACATGCCCATTCCGTCGAGATCTACAATACGGAGAAGAGGCTGGTGGGCGGACTCTATGGAGTCTCTCTGGGAGCAGCATTTTTTGGGGAATCCATGTTTAAGGAAGAGAAAGAGACGGATAAGGTAGCTCTCTGGCACTGTCACCGGATTCTGGAAAGCAATGATTTTGAGCTGTGGGATACTCAGTTCTACACCAATCATCTCGCCCAATTCGGATGCACCGAAATTCCCGCAACGGAGTATGATGTGATGCTCAAAAATGCTCTTCGGAAGAACTGTGAGTTTAAACTGACATAAAAAAACCGGCACCTGTTTGGGTGCCGGCTATATCATTAGCTGAGGTCAAATGATATGAGTTATGAAACTTTTACCTTCTGGAAATCTCCTGAATAAATGGTTCAGAGGACGATAGATCACTTTTTCTGATTCTCAGATATGTCCGTTGTGGCAATTCTGTGTTTCGGCCTGACCAATGAACTGAGATGATCAGCATCTCGTTATCAGGCAGTGATGAAAGTGTTGATCCATACTCTTTCATTGTTCGCACAATTTCATCGTAAAGCAATTCTTTTTCTCTTTCCAATTCTTCAGGGTCAGGGGCTTCATTTTCATTGAATAGTTCACCAAAAGAGACGGAAAAGTCATCCAAAACAACTTTTAAAGAATCCATAGATCGTTCCGCTGAAACCCGAATCGAGTCGATCTCCTCCCGGCTGATTGCCATTTCTCTACGGATAGAGTCTAATTTATCACCATTAACGGATGCTTCTGCGATTGATGCGGGAGATTGAATATCCATGTCAAAATTGAAGTCAAAATCCATATCCGGAGCATTGGCTGCAGAGCCTATGAATGATAATATTCCTGAACCGGGACTTCGCACATTGAGGTTAAACTGAACACCAAGGCCGGGAAGATAGATATATGGCGCCCCATCGCGAACTCGTAAATATTCAAAATCTGCACTACTTACCGACGATTTCAGAATCGAATTAAAGATATTATACTCCCGTGTTTCACTGATCTCACTAAGATCTGCAGACTGAACCCGATTCAGAAATTGCTGCTCAGAAATTTGACCGGTTCTAAGTTGCTGAAGATCACGTACGGATGCCCATTTGGTGATTTTAGGAAAATCGAAACTGCGTTCACCTACCGTGAGTGAGACAAACACCTGATTGAGTTGTGCCCGCGGACCGGTGGTAACCCGGATATATTCATTTTCAGGAAGGGATTGCATAAGCGGTGCATAATCGATCAAATATTCATGAATTTTTTCTTCAATCGATTCTTGAGTGATTTTAGAATCAGAATCATCCCCGTCTCTATCTCTCATTTCAATCACTCTTCGGTCTCTATCAGTCCGTACTACCTCCATTCTTCCGGAAACACGAATATTACTGGATAATAGGCGGTCTCCGATCACAAAATGCACTCCATATCCCGGAATATAATCACTGGTGATCCGATTTCCGGTGAGTGAGATAAATGGAGCTTCACCTTGCAAGTTTTCACTAAAAAGCTCATTCAGGATGCCTTCAGCGATACGAATTTCTCTCTGCAGCTGTTCACTCTGCGCAACCAGTAAGGTTGGGAAAAAGCAAAGAATTAAAATGACGAATGTATATTTTTTAAATTTCATAGGAAATAAATTTAGGGGTTATTAAGGGCATAGATAAGACTTCCTAAAGCCGTATTGGTGCGGTTGAACCGGTTTTGAGTCTCATATTCAAGCTCATTCATACCGGCTGCGATCATTCGGAGATCCTGCTGCCGGCGCTCTTCATAGTAGTCTGTCAGAAGTGTGAACAGTTCATCGATCTGTTCATTTTGTTGAGATTGAACTTCCTCCATCAATCCGGCGAAAAGCAAAGCCTGATCACTCTTCATCTGTTCCAGCATGGCGATCACATTCTCTTCTGTCAGGCTCGGTTCAGCAATGGGCGGCTGTTCGGGAGGATTTCCGATCGTTACATAATATCCATTTTCTGTTGAGCCCGTCTCTACACCGGCAAATGCCATTCCCAGAATCACGATCAGAAGGGATGCCGCAATGGCCATCAGGTTTCTTACAAATGGGGTCAGGTTCAGAATGCGTCCACCATGCTGTTTACCCGTTTTCGAATCGGTATTGGGATTCAAATCCAGCCGTAAGGGAGGCACAGCAGTCGGATGGGCGCTCATCAAGTCGCGCGTCAATCGGAGTTCATCCAGCTCTTTCTGCAGTTCCGGCTGCGTTCTCATCAACGCTTCAAAAGCTTCTTTTTCCTGATCGTCCATCTCATCATAGAGATAGTCCATCATTTGATTTTGAATGTCTTCTTTCTTACTCATGGTTCAGATAATCGGTTTGAATATTCCAGTTTGTTAATGTGTTTCTCATCGATTTTAAGCCGTAATACATGCGGGATTTAACGGTATTTTCAGGCTGTTGAAGAATTTCGCTGATCTCTCTGAAGGTAAATCCCTCGTATTGTTTCATGACAACCACAACTCGTTGCTCGTCGGGGAGTGTCATGAGTGCTTTTTGCAACAATTCAGAAAGCTCACTCTTCTCAAGATTTTTTTGGGGTGATTTATTTTCACTTTCATGATCCGACCAGTCAGCGATGGTATCAAAATTTTTTCTGCCGGCACGTCTGAGTTCGTCTATACATAAATTGTTGGCGACTCTGTAAAGCCACGGAGAAAACTTTCCGGGTTCATCGAGTGTATCGATTTTTTGATACGCTTTGATAAAGGTCTTTTGAGTGATCTCATTAGCATCATCAGAATCCATCAAAAACCGATAGGCAAACCGGTGGATTTTATCCTTCCACTGATCTACAATCAGATTAAAAGCCGGCAAGTCGCCATTTTGCACTCGTTTGATGAGTACCCCTGTATCATCTATTCCGTTCAAAAGCCGTTATTTCGTTTTTTGTTGGTTGTATCCTATAGACGATGAAGGCAGGGAAAAAGTTTTAAAGTTTTTTTCTCTAAAAATGGTTGACTATAAGATATGCCACAAAGTCCTGAAGCCTTCGTAGAACAAGCATATGTGTAAATGCTTCCGTAACCATTAACACATAAACACTTTAACACTTAAACCGAATCTAACGTCCCTTAAGCATATCAAAAAATTCATCCCTTTTCTCATCATCAATCTCCCGAAAGTAAAGAAAAGGCAAGTGTCTGTCGATTTGAAGCGTATCGATTTCAACTCCCCAAAGTGGGATTAAAGATGTGGGTATCATCGAGTAGCGGGCGTCACCGATAATTTGAGATTGTTCAGGATGTCTGGCCAGGTAACCATCAGAAAAATGCCGAAACCGTTTTAGGTCGCTATATAGTGTCGTAGTTTCATACCCGGCCATATCCTCCTCAATAATAAATTCCGGGATCGATCCACCTTCATAAATTATGATACCAGAGAAAATACCTGCCCGTACTGCATCAGTATAAATTCTCCCATCATAAATATAATTTACCCTCCAAAGGATTTGATTTCCAATACTGGGCCTCGCTACCATGTGCTCCGGTGTGTGACCTCTTTCCATTGCCAGTTGTTCCATGGCAGATGTTGTTCTCTGTCCCTGCATAAATCCGAAGGCCATAAACAACAGAAAAACAAGAATCCCGAATTGGGCATAGCGCTGTTTTTTCCTGGAGAGTGCCAATACAATAAAGAGGATAAATGAGATGGTAACCAGAGGATCTACTACGGAAACGGCGTTCCAGGCGACTCTTATATTCGAAAATGGCCAAAAAAGTTGAGTCCCGTAGCTGGTAAAGGCATCCATCAGGCCATGAGTACCGTAACCGATCAAACTAAAAGTGTAGATCTCTTTGAGATCCAGATATTTTTTTAAAAACAACCAAAGAAACAGCGTGACAATCGCTGCTCCAACCGGAACAAAAATCAATGAGTGTGTAAACTGGCGATGCATCTCTACAGCCAAAAGGGGATCATTTGCACTCCGAATGAGTACATCCAGATCAGGTGCCATCGCTCCAACCATTCCAACGAAAGCCGCAGCACCGATTTTCTTTTTATTGGATAAAGAGATGGCTGCGGTAGCGCCTAAGAGTCCGTGGGAGAAAGGATCCATAGTGTGATGATTGTGATTTTGATAGAAAGGTACAAGGTACAGGGGAATAAATAGCTATGGACTTTGCATAATTCCGGAGATCCTGAAATAAATTCAGGATGACAATGTAAAATTACACTTCTGCCCTCTGCCCTCTGCCCTCTGCCCTCTGCCCTCTGCCCTCTGCCCTCTGCCTTCTGCCCTCTGCCCTCTGCCTTTTCACTTTTAACTTCTCCACTTTTCACTCCTCTCGCACCGCATCCGCCGGCTGAATGCCCGATGCCCTCGACGCCGGATACCAACTCGCTAAAAGGCACAATAACATCGTCCCGGTTAATATGATCGCTATATCGCTAAAGTGAATTGAAACCGGATAGGCATCAATGATGAATGATGATGAAAGTTTTACCAGGCCAAACTCTTGCTGGGCATAACTGATGGCAATTCCTATTAATCCTCCAAGCCCACACCCAATGAGCCCAATTTGCAACCCCTGGCTCCTGAAAATTTTCCTGATTTTTTTGGGTGTCATACCCATCGAAATCAACACTCCGATATCACGTTTTTTCTGTATCACAATCATCGTTAATGACCCAATAATATTCAAAATGGCAACAAAAACGATGATCATCAGGATAAAATAGGAGCCCCATTTTTCTAAATACATTACATCATAGAGCGGTTTTTGAAGATCATACCAGGTTTGAATTTCAAAATCCGGCCCGAGTGTCGCCATCAACTCATCTTTTACACGATCCGCCCGATCCGTATCCGTGAGTTTTAAATCAAAACCGGTAATTTCATTTCGCATATTAAAAAGTCTTTGTGCTGCTTCTATATCGATATATGCCATATCTTCTTCAATAATTTGAAGAACATTAAAAGCACCTCTCACTTCAAACCGGCTGGCTCTGGGAGCAGAAAACTGAGTGAGTGCACGCCTCATTCCGGTCGGACTCAACATCGCCAGTTCATCTTCCGGGTTTAATCGATATCGGTTTACTATGTCTTCACTGACTACAACACCCGGCCTGCCATTTAGAACGGATAGATCAAAATTATTATCAACCGTGGATTCTATTCCTGAGAGCATCAGATCGGTCTCCCTGTCGATACCCCGTATGGTGAGAACTTCATTTCTGCCATCACTAAAAGCTAACATCGCTTTCCCCTGGATATATGGACTCACATTGATTACCTCCGGATGATCGGTTAGCTGAGACATCAAACCGTTTTCTAAATAAAGTTTTTGATCGGTTGCCATTTCAATCCGGATGTCAGGATCAAATGTCAGTAAATACCCACGTATGACTTCAAAAAAACCGTTAAAAACAGAGAGAATGACTATCAGTAAGGCGGTCCCGATGGTAATCCCGGCGATGCTGATCGAGGTAAGAACAGAGATCAAAGAGATGTGTTTCTTTGAGAAAAGATACCGTCTCGAAATAAAAGGAATGATATTCATTCTAATGTGATGTCTGTACTCGATTGATTAATTTCTATTGAAAAGATCATTTTCTGCTAAAAATTGTATATTTAGTAGCTGATCAAGATAATTTAACGGGTAAAATATCGTGAGTTTAAAAATCGAAGAAATAAGTGCAATATCCAACGGTGAACATGGAGATCTATTTCGTGTACTTGGCCTACACTTAACGGAGATTGAAGGCAAAGAGAAGCTGGTTCTCCGATGTTTTCGTCCGGACGCTAAGAGCATTCAAGTTCACCCTGAGAGCGGGAAACCGTTCGAGTTAAATCGTTTATCTGATGAAGGATTATTTGAAATTCAGTTCTCAAGAAGAAAAAATCACTTTAATTATAAGCTCCGAATCACACCCTATGTCGGTGATCGGTATTCTATCATAGACGCCTATCAATTTGGCCCGCAAATTTCTGAGTATGATCTGCAGTTGTGGGGTGAGGGCAATCACCATCATGCGTATAAATTTATGGGCGGACACACTAAAACAGTGGATGGTGTGGACGGAACCCATTTTGTCGTGACCGCCCCAAGTGCCAAGAGAGTGAGTGTGATCGGTTCATTTAACAACTGGGATGGACGTATTCACGGAATGCGAAAATATCATGATCAGGGCTTGTGGGAGATTTTCATACCGCACGTTACAGCGGGGGATTTTTATAAATTTGAAGTCAAATCATATGAGAATAGTGCCCCCATTAAAAAATCAGACCCTTTCAGCAGATACGCAGAACTGAGGCCGGGCAGTGCGTCCATCGTTTGGAATAGTGCCTATAAGTGGGAGGATCATGGATGGATGCAAAATCGTACGGATTTACAGCATCATGAAAAACCAATTTCGATTTATGAAATTCACGCAGGATCCTGGAAACGCAAGGTGGGCGAAGATCCTGGATTTTTGAACTACAGGGAACTTGCCGATCAGCTGGTTCCCTATCTGAAGGATATGAATTTTACTCATGTAGAGTTGATGCCCATAGCAGAACATCCTTACGATCCATCTTGGGGATATCAGATCACAGGGTATTTTGCGCCAACCAGTCGATTCGGTGATCCGGATGATATGCGATATTTTGTTGATAAGTGTCACCAGGCAAATATAGGCGTGATTCTGGATTGGGTTCCGGCCCACTTCACCAAAGATGAACATGGATTGCGGCGTTTCGACGGTACCGCACTGTTCGAACATGAAGATCCGCGGCTGGGAGAACATAAAGACTGGGGGACATGCATTTTCAATTTTGGCAGGACTGAAGTGATCAATTTTCTGATATCCAATGCGATCTATTGGCTGGATGAATTTCATATTGACGGGCTTAGGGTGGATGCCGTCGCGTCGATGCTCTATCTCGACTACTCCAGAGAAGAGGGCGAATGGATTCCGAATCAGTATGGCGGAAGAGAAAATCTGGAAGCCCTTCAATTTTTGCGGCGATTTAATGAAGTAACACACCAATACTATCCGGGGATTCTTACATTTGCTGAGGAGTCAACATCCTGGGGCGGTGTATCTCAACCCACCTCATCCGGCGGACTGGGGTTTGATTTTAAATGGAATATGGGTTGGATGAATGATACACTGGCTTATATGGAGAAAGATCCTATTTACCGCAGATATCATCAGGATCAGCTTTCTTTTTCGCTGATTTATGCATTTTCAGAGCAGTTCATTCTGCCGCTTTCTCATGATGAAGTGGTTCACATGAAAAAATCACTGCTCTCAAAGATGCCGGGTGACGACTGGCAGAAATTTGCGAATCTGCGATTGCTATACACCTATATGTATGGCCACCCCGGGAAAAAATTGATGTTTATGGGGAATGAATTTGCACAGTGGGATGAGTGGACAGAAGCAAAATCGATCGATTGGCACCTGTTGGATTGGGATTCACATAAAGGCGTCCGGAGGTTACTGAAAGATTTGAACGAACTTTATATCAACGAGAATGCCATGCATGAAGTGGATTCGAAGTGGGAAGGGTTTCAGTGGATCGATATTTCAGATGCAGATAACAGTCTGTTAAGTTTCATCCGAAGGTCAAAAGATCCGGAAGACTATCTGGTGGTTATTCTAAATTTTACACCCGCTTATCATGATGTATACCGCTTTGGCATTCCGGAAGCTTGTGAATATGAGGTGATTTTTAATAGCGATTCAGAAATTTATGGAGGCAGCAATTCCGGACCGGTTATCATCCAGGGAAATGAAGGAAGCTGGCACAATCAACCCTGCTATGCAGATGTATCCATCCCACCGTTGGCAGGAGTGATTTTAAAACCAAAGAGATAATTAAAGTACTATTTAGTAAGAGTTTATGAGATTTCCCAGATCATGTGGTATCCTTGCACACCCGTCTTCATTTCCATCCAAATATGGGATGGGTGATTTTGGCAGTGAAGCAAAACATTTCATCGATTTTTTAGTCGAAACAGATCAATCCATTTGGCAAGTATTGCCATTGGGCCCAACCGGGTTTGGGGATTCACCCTACGCGAGTTACTCTGCTTTCGCCGGGAACCACTATTTCATAAGCCTGGATATATTGGTAGAAAAAGGCTTGCTGAGATCGGATGAAATTGCAGATGCACAGATGCCGATCACAACCAAAGCAGACTACACGACATCCTATTCGAGAAAAAACAGTCTGTATAAAATCGCGTCGGACCGTTTTTATGAGAATCTGACCAAAGAAGAGAATCTGAAACTAACGAAATTCCGAAAGGAGAATCAGTTTTGGTTGAATGATTACTGTCTTTTTATGGCTTGTTCCATTCAAAACAATCGGAAAGTGTGGAATCAGTGGAGTACTGAAATGACGCAAAGAGATCCGGATGCAATGGCAGCATTCGGAAAAGAACAGAGTGAAGAGATCAACTACCAAACCTGGCTGCAGTATGAGTTTTTTAACCAGTGGTATGCACTGAAAGAATATGCCAATCAAAGAGGGATACGGGTGATCGGGGATATCCCCATCTTCGTAGATCACAATAGTGCAGATGTATGGGCGCACCAAAAATATTTTGAGGTAGACAAACATGGAAACAGGAAATTAGTAGCCGGTGTGCCACCCGACTATTTCAGTGAAACCGGTCAGCTTTGGGGAAATCCTCTCTATAAATGGAAAGTGATGGAAAAAGATGGGTATTCCTGGTGGATCGAGCGGTTTCGACAGATGTTTGAACTGTATGATGCGATGCGTGTGGATCATTTCCGGGGTTTTGATGCCTACTGGCAAGTAGATGCCAGGGAACAAACGGCTGTAAAAGGGGATTGGATAACCGGACCGGGTAAAAAATTGTTCAATAAAATTAAGAAAGAGCTCGGTGAACTGCCTATTATCGCAGAGGATTTGGGAGTGATGACACCCTCTGTTGAAGACTTGAGAGATTCGTTTCAGTTTCCGGGCATGAAAATTTTACAATTTGCTTTTGATTCGGATTCCAAAAATAGTTTTTTACCCCACAATTATACTCAAAACTGTGTAGTCTATACCGGGACTCATGACAACGATACGACCATTGGCTGGTTCAACACAGCCCCTGAGATGGAGAAGCACCGGGCCAGAGAATATTCCCTCTCTGATGATCACGATATTCATTGGGCACTCATTCGATTGGGGATGTTATCGGTTGCAGATCAAGCTATTTTCCCACTTCAGGATTTTATGAATCTGGATGGATCTCACAGAATGAATTTACCGGGAACGGTTGATGATAATTGGAACTGGCGGTATACTCCTGATATGCTCAACTCTATCGATAAAAACAGGATGAAACATTTGGTATCCTTATCCAATCGAAAATATCAGCATAATTGACTAAAAATCGGTTCCTGTAATGATGCTTTTTAATAAAAGCATCGTTTCGTATCTTGTTACGATTGAAAACTTATAACTCTGGTGAATGTCTTATCAATTGAATCATCTACCCAAGAGAACTTCGAAGCCAAGAAATAACGGAATAACGCTCGCTCTCGACAAAGGTTACAGTATTCGACAAGCTGAAGATTTTTGTGAAGTGGCCGCGGCATATACGGATATTGTTAAATTGGGATGGGGAACATCACTCGTAACAAATAAGCTCAGTGAAAAGCTTGACGTTTATAAATCATATGATATACCGGTTTATTTCGGAGGAACACTCTTCGAAGCGTTTGTACTTAGAAATCAATTGGATGAATATGTTCAACTGCTTCAGAATCACAATGTGAAATATCTGGAAGTATCGAACGGTACTATTTGGCTGTCGGATAAGAAAAAGAATGATATCATTAAAGAATTAAGTAAAGATTTTGTTGTTCTTTCAGAAGTTGGAAGTAAAAATCCGGATGATATCATGCCCCCATACAAATGGGTAAAAATGATTAATGAAGAGTTGGAATCCGGTGCCTGGAAAGTGATTTGCGAAGCACGTGAATCCGGAACCGTAGGTGTTTTCAGGCCAAATGGCGAAATCAGATCCGGATTGATTGATGAAATCGCGGATCAGATACCGGTAGAACAGTTGATATTTGAAGCTCCCAGAAAAGAGCAACAGTGTTGGTTCATTAAGAAGTTTGGAACCAATGTAAATTTGGGAAATATCGAACCCTCTGAGGTGATTTCAGTTGAGACACTCAGGTTGGGATTGAGAAGTGACACCCTCTTTGATTTTTATACTGTTGATGATGAGGAGATAAAATCGCTACATGCTGACAGTAAACACAACGGTTCAAAAGACATATCATAAATCCCGAAAAAGATTAAATAGTTATGAAAATTTTATACGCAGCTGCCGAAATTGCCCCTTTTGCAAGAATGACATACACAGCTGATTTACTTCGGTTTTTACCGGCATCACTTCAGGATCAGGGTTTTGAAATCAGAATTCTTTTGCCAAAATACGGTACTATTAACGATAGAAGAAACCGGCTTCACGAGGTAATACGTCTGTCCGGAATCAAAGTTGAAGTGGGAGAGAATGTCGACACGATGAAAATTAAAGTTGCCAGTATACCGAATGCGAAACTTCAGGTATACTTTCTGGACAACGATAAGTATTTCAAGAGAAAAGGACTCTTTACGAATCCAAAAACTGACGAATTTTATGAAGACAACGATGAACGTCTCACTTTCTACAATAAAGGAGTACTTGAAACAGTTATTAGCCTTGGATGGGAACCGGATATTATTCATTGTCACGATTGGCCCGCAGGTTTAATACCTTTGTTGGTTCGCACAAAATATAAAGACGAAAGTATCTTTAAGAAGACAAAGATTGTTTACAGTTTACATCACCCGGAGAATAAAGGAACTTCTGATAGCTCCAATATTTTGAAGCTTCTTGGGCTTCCGGAAGATGTTGACATAGATTCATTGACTGAAAATGGTGCTGTTGATACGTTGAAGATTGGACTTAAATACAGTGATCATGTTGTAACAGGCAACCATCTTACAGATCAATTTGATGATCTATTTAAAGAATTAAATATTAACCCGACTAAAATACAGGGTTCGCCCGAAGATGTATCGAAAAAATTTGCAGATTACTACCGAACGATTGCAGGAGATGACCAATAAATTGAACGCATTTCAATTATTTCCTGAACCTAAAATAAATAAAACATTGTCTAACAAAGGCAGCCGATTAATGATCGCTGCCTTTCTTCTTCTGATGACTACTTTCCCATTTATGGGTTGTGAGTCGGGAGGGTCCGTGGGGAGTGATATTATTCCAAATAACGATGGTATCGATAGCCAGACTGTCGGTTTCAATGAAATTAACAGGTTCAACGAAAATAACTTTTCAGGCCGCTTAACTAATACATCAGTGGGTTATGTCGAGGATCCACTATACGGCACAATCGAATCTGTTGCCCTGATCAAGCCCGTAATTATTCGGGCGTCAGATCTTGGGTCTATCCAAGAAGATGATAAAATGCAGCTTCGGTTAGAGTTCAGAGATGAAATTTTCGGGAATAGATCGGCCACTTCTGAATTTAAAATTTATGAGGTTGGCGAATTATGGAGAGGAAACCAGCTTCGTTATAATGGGCAAATTGATGTTGACCGTTCTGTTGAAGTCGGCGAATTTCAATTGCAAAATGAACAGGCTATCACTGTCGATTTAAGTGATGAGTGGACCCAAAAATTTGCTGAGTTTTATAATAGCGAATCAGCTGATCGTGACTCAACATACCGGAATAATTTTACCGGACTCGCGATAGTTCCATCCCAAACAAATCAAAATCTTAGATTTTTGAGAACCGGAAGTGATCCGGATGATCCGGAACTTGTACTTACCCGATTTATTGTAAATTCACCTGTTGATGAAACAGATGATGATGAAGAGTCAGACGATGGAGTCACTGAATTAAGCCTTCGTGATTGGGGTGCATCTTATATTAGAACAGATGTCCCGGAGCAAAACTCCGGATTTACACTTCATAGTACGGAGACTATTTTAGAATTGATCCCCAATATATCATCGGCTCAATTTTCGTCGCGAAATATTTCAAATGCTACTCTTGTTTTGACAAAAAATCAAAATGTTGAACAACTTCAGCCGGATTTTGAAAGACTAAGTCCGGACATTGTTCAATTACATGTTTTTGAAGAAAAACCAAGCGATATAATGGCAGAAGTATTTACGAATGACCCTGATTTTTTCAGAATCAATGAAGATGATGAAGATGTATTTTTAGTAGATATTACTCAGTATGTATTAAATCGGGTTTATGGTGAAAGATCTGATGATAAACTTTATTTAACCACCCAAATATCCAATGGCTTGTTGTATTCTACGCAGTTCTATGATCTGAATGCACCTGAAGAGTTAAGACCCCGAATTGTAATTACGTTCATTAAGTAATATGAAAAGAGTGAATAGATATAATCTGATCCTGATCCTAATGGCAGGATTGTTTGCAGCATCAACTGCACAGGCACAAAATGATAATTTAGCCAATACCGGATCTTTTTATTCCGGAATTGGGTTTGGGTTATCGGTCGATTCTTTTTCACCTTATTCAATGGGAATGGGTTTGAGCGGTGTAGCTAATTATAGCGGTTTTTCTACAAATATTGCGAATCCTGCTCACTGGGGGTTATCAGGTTTTTCACAGGCAACCTTGTCAGCAGGATTAAATAATATATACGCATCAGATTTTAACAGCTCAACAAGAAATGCAATTTTTGGAATTGATCAATTTCAAATCACATTTCCAATTATTAGAAATAAGTTGGCCATATCTGCATCAATAACCCCGATGGCCAGAGGAGATTTTAGAAGAGTAAGCAGTGGACTGTATAACCCTCTGCCCGGTTTGGCAAGTTCTATACGGTACGATTTTACAACAACAGGTTCGGGCGGTGTGAACCGGTTTGAAACCGGCTTTGGATTTGCACTCACAAATCAGATCTCTGTTGGATATGCCTTTTCTGCCAACCTGCTCTCAATGAATGAAACCGTTGTACCTGAGTTTACCGATAATCAATTCAGAGCGGTTAATTTTGATAGAAAAAAAGAAGGATACAGCTTTGGGCACCGGTTTGGGCTCTATGCTTTCACTCAAAATCTTTTTGGAAGTGAGGATCAGTTAAGTTTTGGAGCAACACTGTCGCTGCCCGTGGAGATCGAAGCAGAACAAAAGGTTACAGCTTTCAGGGCTGTAAATAATCAGCGTATCTTAGTGGATTTCAATGAAAATTCTCCAAACAGAAACGGCACAATAAAGTTGCCATTGGAATTTAATACCGGACTTACGTATAATTTAAACCGTTTTATTAACGTAGGTGCCGAATTATTACTCCAGCAATGGAGTGACGCTCTTTATAGTTTTGATACAAATCAACAAAATCTCTATAAAGATCGTGCAAGAGCCGGGTTTGGAGTTCAATATCACCCATATCGTTCTGACCAGATGGGTGGTTTTTTCTCTAGAATGAAGTATAGTACCGGCGTGAGCTATGATACGGGTAGTCTTGAAATCAACGGTGAAAATATTGAAACCATCTATATTAATGCAGGGATCGGATTAATGTCTGTTCAATCTACTTCCTCGATTGATTTAAGT
The DNA here is from genome assembly GCA_002359315.1 of Bacteroidetes bacterium UBA2664. Lineage (GTDB taxonomy): Bacteria > Bacteroidota > Rhodothermia > Balneolales > Balneolaceae > Rhodohalobacter. The sequence continues at coordinate 24,663 of DEMS01000004.1, forward strand.
ATACATTATGGAATTAGGGGAACAGAATCCCTGAATTTAGTTAAAGAGAATATATGGGGTTTTAAATTATCCCTGAATCTGGCCGAATGGATGTTTGTACGTCAGAGATTTCAATAATAATTTTGAGGTAATAAAAGTTTTTTTACTTTACTGAAACTAACGACAGAATCATGAAAAAGTACATATTAGCAATCACACTCCTTATCGCAGCAACCTCAGTGGCCCATTCACAGAGTGAACCCCCCTATGGAATGAGTGAATTACAGGCCTACTCCATTTTCTATGAGAATTTCAGGACAGGAGATTGGGAGATGGCGCGTACTTACGGAAGCTGGATGCTCGAAAAAAAACCGGAGACAATACAGGGTTATAATCGTTTTGAGCTTCCAAGACAGTTTGATCGCATGATTACTGTTTATGCTGAATTATCGAAAGTCGAGACGGATCCAACAATGAGTTCTGCATATCTGGATTCAGCTGTTACTATTTATGCAGATGCTTTTGCAACGTTTGATGAAGATCAAATTGACTATTATACATGGCATTTTAACAGAGGCCGATTCTATCAGGAATATCAAACACAAATCAGTGATGGAATGGATCTTGCCTATCAGGATTATGAAAGAGCATTTGAGCTGGATCCTGAGCGCTTAACACAAGCCGGTAATGGTTATTATATACAGATATTATTAGATCATTATGTTTCTGATGACATGAAAGACGAAGCTTTAGAGATGATTGATATCGCTGAGCCATTTGCCAGTTCAGATTTGATTGAGGCTATGAATGAAGTCAGGGATGGACTCTTTACAAATCCTGAAGAAAGAATTGAATTCCTTGAAGGCAGGCTTGCAAACAATCCCGAGGATATGGAGATTATTTCAGAACTTGCTGCCATGTATGTAACCTCCGGCAATCGGGAGAAAGCGATCGAATTTGCAAACAGGTTATATGAAATGGAGCCTTCTTTTGAAAATATTCGGCGATTGGCCGATTTCGCAAAAGCCGATGGACAAAATCGTGAGGCGATCCGATATTTAACTGAAGCGGTTGAAGTGGCAAACAATGATGATGTTCGAAAGAACCTGATTCTTGAGATCTCTGAACTTCACCAAAATGAAGGCAATCTGCAGGCAGCCAGAAGTTTTGCACGCCAGGCGAGTCAAATTGATCGAAACTGGGGAGAACCCTATATCAGAATTGCACGGATTTACGCGTCAGCAATTTCACAATGTTCTACCGGCAATCAAATGAGCCGTGACGACAGATCCGTATATTGGCTGGTACTTGATTATCTTGACAGAGCGAGATCTGTAGATTCTTCATCAGCAAATGCTGTTTCAAGAGAAGTCAGAACTTATTCACCGGCATTGCCTACGGCAGAAGATAAATTTTTTAGAGGTTGGGAAACGGGTGATACGATCCAGATTGGAAGTAACATCAATGAATGTTACTCTTGGATTAATGAAACAACAACAGTTCGATAATTTTTGATTCGACTATATACCTTCCTTATCTTTTAAAGAGTGATATCAGATGGATATCACTCTCTCTTTACTTTATTTCACTACTACTCGTCTATATTCAGGTAAGCTCTGTTTAAAAATGTTTTTCAGAGTCATCACGTAATAAAATAAACAAACGTTAATTTCAGTGCATGGCACGTTCACGCAAAAATAAAGGGCGTAATAATAAAAAGCCCAACAAGAATAAGGGGAATTCTAAGAATATCTTTGTACCCCAGTTTCACCATAATCAACAAACAAGAATTGGGGGACGATACAATGGTGTATTGGAGATCAATGAAAAGGGATATGGATTTATAAGACGTATTGACTTTGAATTTAGCTACGATCCAAAAGACCCGTTTTTCAAACCGGAAGAGGTGAAGTTGCATGACTTACGATCCGGCCTGGTAATGGAGGGAGAATTTGAGCAGGATCAAAGCGGCAATCGCCATGTTCACTCTATTGAAAAAATCAACGGTAAAGCACCGTCTGAATGGCAAAAAATAAACAGATTTGAGCTGCAAACCCCGATCATGCCAAACGAGTATATAAAGCTCGGATTGAAGCCGGATGATATTGAACTGCGAGTCATGGATTTGATCAGCCCCATTGGGAGAGGTCAGAGAGCATTAATAGTAGCTCCGCCCAGGACCGGTAAAACCGTACTATTGAAAAAAATTGCCCGGACTCTCACAGAGAACTATCCGGATATCCATACAGGAATTCTACTTGTAGATGAACGTCCGGAAGAGGTCACAGATTTTCTGAGAACCACTAACGCCGAAGTTTTTGCATCATCCAATGATAAACCAACAGAGAGTCATGTCAGAATTTCTGAAATGGCACTCGGTTATGTGAAAAGAAAAGCGGAATATGGGGGGCATGCCGTTCTGTTAATTGACTCACTGACCCGTTTGGGGAGGGCGTATAACGCAGCACAATCTAATTCCGGGAGAACACTTTCCGGCGGATTGGATATTCGTGCTCTGGAAATACCGAAGAAAATTTTTGGCTCGGCGAGGAAAATTGAAGGAGGGGGTTCTTTAACCATTATCGCGACCTGCCTGATTGAAACCAATTCCAGAATGGATGATCTGATTTTTGAGGAGTTTAAGGGTACCGGTAACATGGAACTTGTTCTGGATCGTGAAATTGCGAATGATCGTATCTATCCATCTATAAACATTGCGGCATCCGGGACACGGAATGAAGATAAGTTCATCTCTGATTCACTGGAAGAGCGCAATATGGTGAGAAGATTTCTCTTAAAAAAATCACCCAAAGAATCGATTCAGATGTTGCTTCAGGTCATCAAACGGACCGAAAGCAATGAAGAGCTCTTTGCTCAGATTGCAGCTACGATTTAATATTGCGGCAACGACAAATCTATCTTTGCTGCCCAGTCATTAATCCCGCCTTTTAAGTTGGCAACATTTGAAAATCCGTTTTCTTCCAGCATTTCACACGCTTTACTGCTGCGGCTGCCACTCCGGCATAGGACGATGATCTCTTGTTCCTTATCCAGCTCGTTTATTCGGTCGCTTAGGTCATCAAGCGGGATCAGACAAGAGTTGGTGTCTATATTGGAGATATGAGCTTCAAACGGCTCACGCACGTCCAATAATAAAAAGGGTTCATTCTGATCTATTTTCTCTTTTAATTTTTCTACAGTAATTTCTTTCATTGTAATGAAAATTAAGTATATCGATCCAGTTTAAATTGTCTGCCCAGATAGAGATTTTTTGCCTCTTCATCTTCAGCCAGCTCTTCTGTCGTTCCCTCACGAAGAATTTTTCCTTCAAACATCAGATAAGCTCTATCGGTTATAGCTAAAGTTTCATGCACATTGTGGTCTGTAATGAAAATCCCAATATTCCTTTTCTTTAAATCTGCGACAATCTGTTGAATGTCTTCAACGGCAATCGGGTCCACACCGGCAAACGGTTCATCCAATAGGATAAATTTAGGATCTGTAACCAACGCCCGGGCAATTTCAGTTCTCCTTCTCTCCCCACCCGACAAGCTATGCCCCTTGTTATTCACTACTTTCTCTAAGCCAAACTCCTCAATGAGTTCATCCACTCTCTCTTTAATCTGTTTTTTCGGCATGGATAAAAATTCGAGAACGGCCGTGAGATTTTGCCTCACCGTTAGATTTCGAAACACACTCGGTTCCTGAGAGAGAAAACCGATTCCCATCCGGGCTCTTTGATACATCGGTTTTTTTGTGATATTGACATCATTTAAATAAACACTGCCGGAATTCGGCAGAATAATGCCGGTGAACATGTAAAACGTAGTGGTTTTTCCGGCACCGTTAGGCCCCAAAAGCCCTACAATTTCACCCTGTTGTACATGTATGGACACTTTATCAACGACTCTTCGACTCCGATAGCTCTTTACGAGTTCATTACTGTACAATTTCAGAGATGTATTCTCAGGAGTACTCATAAAAGGTATACAGTGTTATCGGGTTAATTATGCTAATTGCAGTTGATTAAAAACAGATTCAAAAAAGGTGATGCCATCTTCAGATCCAAGTAAAGATTCCATGGCTCGTTCCGGATGGGGCATCATGCCCAATACATTCCCATTTTTGTTCGTGATACCGGCTATAGAATAGACCGATCCGTTAAAATTGGCTTCTTGAGTGATTTCGCCATTTTCATCACAATATCTAAAAGCGATTTGATGATTGTCCTGGAGCATTTTTAACCCATCATCCTCAATAAAATAATTCCCCTCTCCATGAGAAACCGGTACGTTTAATACCGATCCGGGTGCAAGTCCTTTTGTAAAAACGGATGAATTATTTTCGGATCGAATGTGAACATTTTTGCATACAAATCGAAGTTTTTCATTGTGTAACATAGCTCCCGGCAGCAAATTTGCTTCCAGCAGAATTTGAAATCCGTTACAGATTCCCAAAACCGGGTTTCCACTCTTCACATAATCCTGAACGGCCTTCATGATCGGCGAAAACCGTGCAATTGCTCCGGATCGAAGATAATCACCGTAAGAAAATCCCCCCGGAACAATCAGCAGATCAATATCACTTACATCACTGTCTTTATGCCAGAGAAATTTTGTTTCGATATTCATTACATGTTTCATGGCATGATAGGCGTCATGATCACAGTTGGAACCCGGAAAGACAAGTACTCCTATTTTTTTCGACACGTTTTATCCTTTTATTTCGGTGACAAGTTGTATTTCCTGTAATACGGAATTAATTTTTAAACACTCTTCAAAACTTCCTTCATAGACGATTGCTTTACCCTCAAAATGCACTTTAAGAGTAAACTCTTCAGCTTTTGCTAAACTACAGCCTAAAGCTTTTATTAACTGATTGATTACTTCATCAAAAGTGTGAACATCGTCATCATATAAGATTAATCTCCAGGGAGTATTAACTTTTTCCTCTTCCTGCTCCTCAACCAAAACTTCAACTTCCGGCTTGATCGTAGGTTTTTGTTGCGCAGACAGAGTGATACGATATTGTTTCAGTGATAACATTTCAAAACGATTAATTGGATTCAATCGTAATTTGATAATCCTCCATCACTTCATTTGAAAGTAATTCAGTACAAGCCGTTTGTGCTAATTTATGAGCTTCTTCTTCGGAAGATGCATCTATATTGATTTCTATAAACTTACCGATTCTGACATCTTCAATTTTCTTAAGCCCTAAATTTTGAAGTGCCTGATAAGCTGCTTTTCCCTTTGGATCAAGGATTGATTTTCTAAGAGTAATATTTACTTTTGCTTTATACATACAATTGATCAATTATTTTGAGTCCGTAAGTTAACGGTTCTGCTTGTTAGCTGCTACCTTCTGTAGTACTTGATTTAAAAGTTGATCTTCATTTAACTCTCCGGCATTCAAACGATGACTGAATGGCCATCTTCTAAACCACGTTATCTGTCTTTTGGCATATCTGCGGGTAGAAGTTTTGATATCCTTAACCATAGAATCAAAACGGATTTCTCCATTTAAGTGTGCGATCGCTTCTCTGTATCCGACGGTTTGTAAAGCCTGAATACTTTTGTCATAACCTCGATCGAGAATCATCCTCACCTCATCCAGCAATCCCATCTCGATCATTTTATCTGTTCTGACAGAAATCCTCTCATGTAGTACTTGCCGGGGATGGTAAATGACAAACACCATAAGGTTTTCCGGCTGCTGTATCTCTTTATTACTGTGGAAGCTGCTAAAAGGTTTGCCGGTTTGTCTCCAAACATCCAGAGCCCGGATAATTCTTTGGCGGTTGAAGCCATCCATTTTTTTTGCATAGTCCGGATCCCTGATCTGGAGTTCATTATATAAATACTCTATTCCTTTATCGTCGGCAATTTGTCCCAATTCACGAACATGATCCGGATTTGATTTAGGTATCTCATCAAGGGGCTTGATAATGGACTGTAAATGAAGTGTACTTCCGCCACAATAGATTACGGTTTTTTCATTTGATTCGATCTCTTCCGCATAACCAATCGCCCGCCTTTTAAATGCTGCTACCGAATCTTTCTCATTCAAATCAAGAATGGAGATATTGTGGTGGGGCACCCTCAGAAGCTCTTTTTCTGTCGGTTTAGCGGTTCCAATATCGAGATACCGATAACACTGTCTTGAGTCTGCAGATATTATTTCCCCGGACAGCTCTTCTGCGAGCCTTATAGATAGCGAAGTTTTACCCGCAGCTGTGGGTCCGGTAATCATTATTCTCATTACGTTTAAATCAAATCTTTAATCAAGTTGTAATATACGGGTCGCTTATTGAAGTGTGTTAATTAAGAATGCAATCAGAATCTTCAAGTAACCGAATCATTTTCCGACTTTGTAATAATTCAACGGCTTTGTTGATGTCATCCTTGAAATAGTTGTCCTCTGTGGCATGAGGGATCGTCTCTCTGACAAGCCGGTGAACCAGCTCAACACCGCGTCCCGGTTTTAGAGGTTTCCTGAAATCAAGAGCCTGTGCGGATGTAAAAAGCTCAATTGCCAGAACGGTTTCAACATTTTCATATACTTTATAAAGATGCAAAGCACTAATGCTGCCCATACTCACATGATCTTCTTGTCCTAAGCTTGTTGGGATGGAATCAACAGAAGATGGATGACACAATACCTTATTTTCAGAAACCAGTGCTGCGGAGGTGTATTGGGGGATCATAAAACCGGAATTAATACCGGTCTCCTGCATCAGTAGCTTAGGCAGGCCATCATTGCCCTCTAAAAGAAGATAAGTTCTTCTTTCTGAAATACTTGCCAATTCTGCGAGTGCCAGTTTTGCAAAATCCAATGAGAGTGCGAGTGGCTGGCCATGAAAATTACCTCCGCTTAAGATATCCCCATCTTGAAATACCAATGGATTATCCGTAACTGAGTTTAATTCTGTTTCTATAACCGATATTGCATGCCGTAATGCATCCCGGCTTGCACCATGTACTTGTGGTACACATCTGAGGGAGTAGGGATCTTGTACTTTCCCACAATTTCGGTGAGATTCCAATATCTCACTTTTCTCCAGTAAATGCCGGATATTGGCCGCAACCTCTATCTGCCCTGCATGAGGCCGGATATTGTGAATTCTTTCATCAAAAGGGGTTATGCTGCCCTGCAGGGCTTCCAGGCTCATTGCAGATATGATATCTGCAGTTTTTAGCAGAGAGAGAGATTTTTCGAGGATGTAAGCTCCATATGCAGACATCAACTGGGTGCCGTTAATCAGGGATAATCCATCTTTCGGTTGCAACTCTATAGGCTCGATACCCATTGCTTTCAGTACCTTAGAAGCATTAATAGCCATGTCATCATTCTGATCCCAAAACTGTCCCAATCCAAGCAGGGGCAATGACATATGAGCCAACGGGGCAAGGTCTCCCGATGCGCCTACACTCCCTTTTTCGGGGATCACAGGAATTAAATCTTTTTCAAGAAAAAGCAGAAGACGATCCAGCGTTTGAGTAGATATTCCGGAATACCCCAAGCCGAGAGAGTGAACTTTTAGTTCCAGAATCAACCGGCAAATATCTTTTGGAATCATATTTCCCACACCGACAGAATGTGAGAGAATCAGGTTTTTTTGGAGCCTGGTCAGGTCTTCACCCATAATGCGCTTGTTTGCCAGAGCGCCAAATCCGGTATTGATACCATAGTAGGTATTGCCATCACTAAGTGCATTCTCAACGATCTTTCGTGCAGCTTCAACGGTAGATGGGTCTGTTCGGATAGAATGGCAGCTTTTTTCAAGATCCTCATAGAGGGTAGCTACATGTACATACGTTTGATCCATAATCATATTTTTTAATGCAATAGAATAAATGTACAAAATGCGAAAGATATCCTCAGTTGTAAAAGCATGGGAATCAGATTTATATAATAATTGGAGTTCTTATTACCCATATTCAACAGATAACCTTATATTTCCTGCTTAGCAATGTTTATAATAATAATCAAAAAGAATAGAGAATCGGATTATGGCGAATATAAATAATTATAAAGGCGTGATTGGTATTTTGACAGGGGGCGGTGATGTGCCCGGATTAAATCCTGCAATACGTGGCGTAACCATTCGTGCGATAAATGAAGGTTATAAAGTAATTGGAATACGAAGAGGCTGGGGTGGCATGATTGATATCGTGCGGGATAAAAATGCAGATAACAGAGAAAACTTTTTTGAATTGACTGAAGAGGTGGTGAATCGTGCAGCCAGAACAGGCGGTACATTTCTGCACAGTTCACGTACAAATCCCAGTAAGGTAAGTAGAAAAGATCTGCCTGAGCAGTACAGAGAAAAGTATACGGATGATATCAATGATTTAACACCGGAAGTACTTAAAAACCTTGATTTTTTGGGTATTGACGCTATGATTCCAATTGGAGGGGATGACACACTTAGTTACGGTGTGAGATTGCATAAAGAAGGATTTAATGTAGTAGCGATTCCAAAAACAATGGATAATGACGTTCCCGGAACGGATTACTGTATTGGTTTCAGTACCTGTATTTCTCGGACTATTCAACTGGCCAACGATCTCAGGACGCCGGCCGGTTCTCATGAGAGGTTTTTGGTGATGGAAGTATTTGGCCGCTATGCGGGATTTACAGCTATGTTACCAACATTGGCCGGAGCGTCTCATCGATGCCTTATTCCAGAGTTCAAGTTTGACCTGGATCATCTCACTCAGATAATGGTTGAAGATCGAAATAGTAGCTCAAGCAAATACTCCATGGTCATGATCTCAGAAGGAGCAATGATTGAAGGCCGCGATATGGTTTTTGAAGGCGACGAAGCGGATGCATACGGGCACAAAAAATTGGGTGGGATCGGTGATATAGTATCCGCCGAACTCAAAAAGAGATCTGCTGAGTATAACAAAGGCAGAGAAATTGGTGTAATCAATCAAAAATTGGGTTATACCGTCCGCGGTGGCAGTCCGGATGCGATTGACAGTATTGCACCGATGGCTTTCGGTAACATTGCACTGGATCATGTACTTCGAAAAGAGTTCGGCAAGCTGGTTGTACTGAATAATGGATCGTACGGAAGTACAGACATTGAGGTAGTGACCAGTATGGAGAAAGTGGTCGATATCGACAAATACTACAACAGAGAGAGGCTCAGACCATTCTACAATGTATTTGAAGGTCAACCCCTATTCATTATGGCAAGTAGCCTTTCAAAAAAATAGTTTTTTGATTGTTTTAACGGTAAAAATGATATTCGGCGTTTTTTACAATTGTAGAAGGCGCCGTTTTTTTTAAGTGAGATGGCAGAAGGCAGAAGGCAGAAGACAGTGGGCAGAAGACAGTGGGCAGAAGAGTTAATCTATGAGTTATCCTGACGGAGGTCAGAATCTACGTCTTAAAGAGGTTATTTTAGTTAACTGTATTACTTCGGAGATTCTGAAATAAATTCAGAATAACGAGGTTCATTTTGCTTATAGCTTATAGCTGATAGCTGATAGCTGCGAGCTGAGAGTTGTAAACCAAGGTTCACATTGAGATATTAATAAAAAAGTAGTACGCCAAAATGATTGCAACACCGACTTTTAAGCCAGTGGCAATCAGAAATCCAACAAATGAACCAAGAGCGGATCGAAGTGCAGAATCTGTTTTTTTTCCTGCGATCAATTCACCAATAAAGGCCCCGACAATTGGGCCAAACAGAATACCGGCCGGCGGGAAAAAGAAGATTCCCAAAACACCCCCCAAAAAAGCCCCATAAATACCCGTTTTGCTTCCGCCCGTACGGCGGGCTCCTTCTGCCGGCAAAAAAGAGTCAATCGTGGCTGTGATTGCAACAACAACTCCCCAGGAGATTAAAAAAAGCCAGGAGAAGTGGTTGTCATAGGTAAAATGAAGAATTAATATCCCGATGTAACTTAAAGGTGTACCGGGAACAATGGGAATAAAAGCCCCGATGATTCCGGCAACCATAAAAAACCCTGCGACGATGATTAAAAATGTCTCCATTCAGTATGAGTTGTTAAGATTGGATTAAAATCTATTCACTAAAAAATATCACGTGTCGTTCAACCAAGATATGTGAATTCCTACGACATCCACAGCAGAAAGATTCAATTTTGACACGAAGGAAGCATTAAAAAGTTAAGATCTATCCACCGTCAAAATACTCATCAATCAGATATTTTTTACTTTCTGATAGCTGATGAATGATAGCTG
>DEMS01000004.1:35109-78593 GCA_002359315.1 Bacteroidetes bacterium UBA2664
ATGAATGATAGCTGATGAATGATGGCTGCTTATCAAAGATGCCCGATTTCCAAAAACCTCACCAAGAACACTCCTCTACAACTATTCTAATTTATCAACGTTAAACCTTGGTAGCATACCGATAATATGTTAATTTCTGAATTAGTAATTCGTGCTCTCTGGTACACTTGATGTGAAGGATAAAAATTTAAAATGACTAAAAGGTACAGTTTGAATCATATTGAGGGGAATCACACTCGCTATTTTAGCATTTTTGTGTTTGTGGTTCTGATCTCTATCTCTGTAACCGATCTCCATGCTCAGGTTGAAGAGGATTCTACGAGGGCAGAAAGAGAGGGCCCTGAGCAACCGGAAGTGATCCGTCATAACACATTTATTAATACCCCTTATCAGAGTGGTATATCGGAATCTTATATGAGTCGATATCAGATCAACGATTATGACAGCAATTACAATTTCTTTCGCAGATTACGTCATCAGACAACAGAAGACTTTATTCTTGGCAAAGATGAGGGATTTAACCCATACGGACTCGAATGGGAAGAGATGATTAATGAAAATCTAATGGCCATTTTGGAAGCAACTTTCAAAGAAAAAAGTGAATTTTTCCGTCTTTTATCCAGAATTGCCCCATTTCTTGGATTTAGTTTTTATGAGCGATATGAAGTTCCTGTGGTACCCAGAATGGAGGATCCTGATGTCACGCCCCGACAACATCCAGGTAGTAATTAACGATTTTATTAAAACTTAACTTTCAAGCCTCAAGCCTCAAGCCTCAAGCCTCAAGCCTCAAGCCCCAAATCTCATCACTCAAACCGCACTTCTCAAATCTCAGAATCAACATAATCATCTTTTCCTGCACCCAATCCGGACCATAATTTTAAAAGAGCGATTATAAAGAGAAAAATGAGAGGGATAATCCAGTTTTCGAACCAATCAAAAATAGCACCAAAAAGCACCGGTCCGGTAGCAGCCAACGTATAACCAACCGATTGGGACATTCCTGAGAGTTCATTGGCCGAAGTTGTTGTACGACTCCTTAATACAATTAACAAAAGTGCCAGGCCAAAACTGCCTCCCAATGCGAGTCCCATCAGGGACACCCAAACAGAAATAAAGCCGATTGACGGAATTGAGAGTCCTACCAATGCTACTAATTCAAGGATAACGAGGAGGATGACCGGATTTTTTTGTTCCTTAATTCTGGCAGCCCATGCCGGGATGAAGAGCGTAGCAGTGATCCCTACTCCTTGCATTAAGGCGAGTTGCCAGCCGGCCTCACCCGCTGTCAGGCCTCTCTCAATGAGTATGTCAGGCAGCCAGGCTATGAGAGTGTAAAAGGTGAGGGATTGCACACCCATAAAAATGGAGACATACCAGGCTAATTTGGAGGATCCCAATTGTCTGAGTGACTCTCGAAATCCTTTTTTTAAAATAATTGGAATATTTGTCCGCATCTGAGGCAGCCAAAAAATAAGGGCAGTTAACGCTAGAAACCCCCAGACACCAAGTGCCCATCGCCAACCCAGCCCATAGGTCTCTGATAGGGGCACACTTGCTCCGGAAGCAACGGTGGCGCCAATTCCAAGAGTCGCTGAATAGATACCTGTCATCGTTCCTGCTCGTTCCGGAAACTGTTTCTTGACAATCCCCGGGAGCAGTACATTGCCTAAAGCAATGCCTATTCCCAGCATGACGGTTCCTGAGTAAAGCAACATCACGGAGGGGTGAACACGAAGAAAAATCCCGCTTGTTAGAAGTGTGAGAGCTAACAACATGGTTCCTTCCGTGCCGATTTTACGGGTGAAAAGGGGTGTAAGAACTGAAATTAATCCAAATCCTAACACCGGCAGTGTAGTAAGAAGGCCAATCGCCGAACTGGATAGCCCGGTGTCGAGCCGGATTTCACTGACAAGCGGACCGACTGCAGTGATTGCCGGTCTGAGATTCAGACTGATCAACAGAATTGCAATTAACAGAACTATTTTCCGGCTTTTTTCAGACGACATTTTAACATTGATTAAAATAAAAAGAAAAGGTACAAATTATCAGTTGATGGAACCGAATAGAATCCGCTAAAACGATAAAAAATGACTCTCTGCTCATTTCAATTGTTTTCCAAGCTATCAATTCCTAATTTTCCGCTGAATTTAATTTCAGGTGTATATTTTGGAACAAGCCAAAATTATGACGGAAGAGGACGTTAATCGCACATATTTGCGATTTGCTCACCAGTTTCTCGAACCCTACGACGATCCTACCGAACCCGCGATAATCGGAATGCAGACGCGAGGTGTGTATATGGGCAGGCGTATTATCTCAGTTATAGAAAACGAGTTGGATGTCAAACCGGATTTTGGAGTCCTGGATGTCACATTTTTCCGTGATGATTTCAGATCAAAATTAAAAATGCCTGAAGTAAAAGTAACTGAAATCCCATTCGATCTTTATAACAGGGATGTCATATTAATAGATGATGTTCTATACACGGGAAGAACGGTGCGATCGGCGATGGATGCACTCATGGCATATGGTCGACCCAGAAGTATTCGGTTCTGTTGTATGATCGACAGGGGACATCGGGAGTTACCGGTTAGTGCTGATTATGTAGGGCTAACGGTACCGACACATTTTAATGAAGAGGTTTTGGTTAAAGTAAAGGAGCTGGATGGTGAAGATGCCGTATATGTTGTAAAACGAGAGGCTTCGGATGAGTGAACCTGTGCTAAATGACTATCAATTTAAACAGAAGCACCTGCTTGGGCTTTCTGATTACACCGCTGATGATATCAAATTTGTTCTTCATCAGGCTAAAACATTTCGGGAAGTATTAAACCGGCCGGTTCCAAAGGTACCCACACTCAGAGATAAAACTATCGTAAATCTCTTCTACGAAAACAGTACCCGAACCAGGTTATCATTTGAACTGGCTCAAAAACGAATGGGTGCTGATGTCGTTAACTTTTCAGCCGGCACATCGAGCACAAGGAAAGGGGAGTCGCTGAAGGATACAATTCGAAATATCAGTTCTATGAAAATTGATATGGTGGTTGTCCGACATGAGAGTCCGGGAGTCCCTCATTTTCTAACCCAATGTGTTGATGCTTCCATTATCAATGCCGGTGATGGAGCACATGAACATCCGACACAAGCACTTTTGGATATGTTTACGATCCGGCAAGTTCATCCAGATCTGAAGGGGAGAAAAATTGCAATCATTGGAGATATCACCCATAGCCGGGTGGTGAGGTCAAATATAATCGGATTGATTAAATTGGGTGCAGAGGTCACGATTTGTGGTCCAAAGCCACTATTGCCAAGGTTTGTGGATACATTAGGTGCAAATGTGTCCTATAATTTAGAAGAGACGTTACGTTGGTGTGATGTGGCCATGGCATTAAGAATTCAAATGGAGAGAATGGGTGCAGTCACAGATCTGTTTCCAAGCCTGAGAGAGTATCATCAACTCTTCGGCATAAAAATGGAGCATCTGGAGAGATATCCTGATTTTATCATCATGCATCCGGGGCCAATCAACAGAGGTGTTGAAATGGAAAGTGATGTCGCCGACAGTGACAGGGCAGTGATCCTGGATCAGGTAACCAATGGATTGGCAGTTCGAATGGCAATCCTATATCTGCTCAGTGGCGGAAACCGGGTTTAATTTTTGAATTTCCCATATCGGGTAATCAGGATCCCTCCAATAACAACAGCGGATCCCAGATATTGAAGCCACTCTAAGGACTCCCCAAGTAATATCACTCCAAATGCGAGCCCCAGTACGGGCACCAGGTTTTGATAGGTTGCCGTTCTAACCGCTCCGACTTCCATAATCCCTTTATTCCAAATGATATACGCTAATCCGATTGCGAGGAGTCCGCTGTAGAAAACTCCACTCCATGCCAAAATGGAGACATTTGCCCAATCGGTTGGGGCGGCAAAAGGGATGGCAATCAGTATGAGTGATACCGCGCCGGTGGATGTCATGAATGCAGAAAATTGAAGAGGTGTATATCGGGTCAAAAATTGCTTTGAAAAAATAGTAAATAGTCCCCATACAGCTGCTGCAGCTAATATTGATATATCACCAAGAAATGTTTGAGATCCAAAAGAGATCGGGTCTTTTCCAAAGAAAACGATCAGGACCAGGCCGGTAAAGGCAAGTATGACACCCATTACCTTCATTCTGTTTAACGCTTCCATAGAAAAAAAATGAGAAAAGAGGGCAACCCAGATCGGTATCGTACCCAGCATGACCGCTGCATTGGCAGCAAGTGTTAAATCGATACCCACAATAAAAAGCCATTGATAAATCAAATTACCGGTTAAGCCAAGGGGTATAAGAATTCTCCAATCACTTCTCTTAACCCGAAACCAGGCTTTTTTTTGAGCAATTACAATCCATATAAATGCAGATGCTAATACAAATCGGATTGCATTAAAGCTATAAGGGTCTATCTCAGCCAGACTCGCTTTGATGACGGTGAAATTGAGCGCCCAGACAAAGGCTATGGAGAAAAGTGCAAAGTCTGCACTTATGGATCGTTTTATTTGTGTCATGGAAATTTTGAAAAGTGAATATAACAAGTTTTATGAATGCATCGTAAAAGATTTAGAAGATTGCAGCTTTTATAGGAACTCACTGAAAAACTTCATAGTTTACTGACTATTATTCAATAAATGACCAACAGTCATAAAATGAAAAAAATATCCAGAAAAGAGCGGGAACGGCTAGCCAGGAAAGAGGCAATCATTGATGCTGCTGAAGAGGTAATCACATTGAAAGGATTCAAAAATTCCACAATGGATGAGATTGCGGAAAAAGCAGAGCTTGGGAAAGGAACTCTTTACCTCTATTTTAATAGCAAAACCTCGATCTACTTGGCTATCTGTGATCGTGGATCGAAGTTGTTAAACCAGAAAATGGCTCAGGTTATTACAATGGATATCAAGGGGATAGAGATGGTAAAAGAGATGGGCCATGTCTATTTGGATTTTATAAAATCAAATCCAATCTATTTTAATGCTTTTAACTTTTTTGAAAATTCCCTGAGTGAAGATCGACTTGTAGAGAGTGCGATTGTTGATGATTTGCAAGAGCATGGTGTAGAAGCAATGACATACGTAGTTAGAGCGCTTCAAATTGGGATGCAAGATGGTACGATTCGTACTAATTATGACCCCAAAGAGTTGGGAATCATCTTCTGGGGAGCTTCCAGGGGTGTAATTCAGGTTGCTTATATGAAAGAGAATAGAAAAAGCCTGAAAATATTGAGTGATATAAATTTTAGTTTAGAGTCATTAGTCAATAGTTTTATCGACATTATAGGAAGCGGAATAAAAAATGACCAATAGTCAAAAAATTCGAAACAAATTAAAATCAATATCGTAGAGTGAAATCGATCTTTTTAAAAAAGAATAAAATGAGTCAGAAATTTATGCAACACAGGTTCCTTAAAATTACAGCCTTTCTATCTGTCTTTACGTTCTGTTTCTCTTCAGCCTTGATGGCACAGGTTAATGCCCCCTCTTCATCCCCGGTGGGTGAAGAAATAACCATTACCCTGGATGAAGCAATTCAGATCGCATTGGTGAATAATTATATGATTAGGAAAGGTATTCTGAATGTTGAAAATGCGGAAGCACAGATAAGAGAAGCATGGGGTACGGTTTATCCTCAAGTAAATACCTCCGGATCATATACCAGAAATTTGCAGACACCCAATCCATTTGCAGGATCGGACGCAGGTGGAATATTTCAATCTCTGGGTGCAATTGACTGGCTGGCATTCAACGAAGAGGCACGCACAGATGGAGATCCTTCCACAAATCCGATAACCATTGACGAATTTTTTGAGAGGCAGGAAGAGGGATACAGAAATGCCGGTATTCCAATACCGGGCATGGATGGATCCAACCCATTTGCAGTAGAAAATCAATTTCAATTTGGATTGTCAGTTACTCAAACACTTTATAGCGGAGCTGCTTTTGCAGCAATAAGGGGTGCGAATCAACTTAGAGAATTGAATGAGGATCAATCTGAATTTGAAAGACAAACTGTAGTTGAACAGATTAAAAGATCGTTTTATTCTGCCCTTCTCGCTAAAGAGCAATTGAATGTATTAAAATCCAGTGTTGAAAGATTGAGTGTGACCGTTGAAGAGACCAAAAAATCTGTTGAAGCCGGGGTCTTATCGAGGTATGACCGGGTGAGTGCAGAGGTTGAATTGGTAAACCTGGAGACAAGTCTTATAGAAGTTGAAAATCAAGCCGAATTGGCAATCAAGAACCTTGCACTTCAACTGGGAATTCCTACCAGAACAGTAATAAATCTGAGAGGTTCTCTCGAGTACAGTGATGCACTCCTGCCCAATACCTTTGATAAGGACATTGCTTATGAATTAGCACTTCAGCAAAGACCGGATTTAAGTCAAATGGAAGGGTTGATATCACTTACTGAAATAGAGGGTGAAATCATTCGATCGGCTTATAAACCTACAATTAGTGCATTTGCAAATGCAGCTTATATCGGATCGGTTCCATCGAATCGCCTCAATATTATGAGGGTTGCAGGTGAGGATTTCGAATTTACATCTGAAACCAGGGACTTTTTTGATGAATCATACTGGAATCCTGCTGTATCAGTCGGTCTGCAGTTTAATTGGTCAATATTTAATGGATTTCAGACGAAGATGAGAGTTGAGCAGAATAAAATTGCGGTTCGTCAGGCAGAGATCGACCGCGAGCAGCAAAAAAATGGAATCTATTTGCAGATTGAACAATCAATCAGAAATCTTGAAACAGCCCTTAGACGAATCCACAGTCAGGAACGCAATATTGAACAAGCAGAATTAAATTATGAGTACTCTCTTAGAAGGCTTGCTGAAGGAATCGGAACACCACTTCAGGAAAGACAAGCATCATCACTTCTTGATCAAAGCAGGGTAAACTATTTGACAGCTGTCTATGACTATCTTATTGCGTTGAGTGAATATGAGAAAGCGATAGGTAAACCGGTATTAAACAACTAATTAAAAATGAATACAATGCGATATACAGTGAAACGATTATTACTCATTTTATTAATGCCGGCTGCACTTTTTACGGCCTGCAGTAATGGAAATGAAGAAGTTGAAGAAGCAACCAATGGGGTTCGCTTAATGCCGGTTGAAACCGTTACGATGGTGACCGGGGATTTTGATGACTATATACGCCTATCGGGAACAGTTGAAGCGATTGATGATGCTACAATTTCATCTGAAAGTTCAGGCCGTATTCTTTCGATCAGTGATCGCGGCGATCAAGTAAGCAGTGGCGACATTATCGCACGGCTGGATGATCGGGTAATCCGTGCACAGTATAATGCAGCCAAAACGGCATTTGAACTTGCTGATGACACATTCAACAGATTAGAATCACTTTATGCAGATTCGATCATCAGTACTCAGGATTTCCGAAATGCAAGAGCACAAAGAGACCAGGCAAAAGCGCAGCTGGAACTTACGAATAAGCAGTTGATGGATTCCCAAATTAAAGCACCCTTTAACGGACGGGTGGAGCAACGATTTGTAAGAACAGGTGAATTGGTGAACCCGGGTCAGCCGGTTGTCCGTCTTGTAAATACTGATAAGATTCGAATATTAGCCGGAATCCCTGAACGATTTTCTGGTGAGATTACAGAAGGTTCTGATGTTGAGGTGAATATAAGTGCGTTAGGTATTGAACCACTAGAGAGTACAATCACTTATTCCGGAAATGTTATTGACCCGGATACAAGAACCTATACAATTGAAGTTGAATTGAACAATTCTGAGGGGATAATTAAGCCCGATATGATTGTTGAGCTACAGGTCAATAGATCAACCCTTCAGGATGTACTGATTATACCGAGAACGGCAGTTTTAAGAGATGAAGAAGGTTCATCCGTTTTTATTTCCAGAACTGATAATGAAGTTAAATATGCAGAATTAGTAAGTGTGACCACGGGGATGTCATCCGGGCCGGTTGTACAAATACTGAGTGGGCTGGAAGAGGGAGATGAAGTCGTTGTATCCGGGATGCGCTCTTTGAGTATTGGGGATCAATTAAATGTTATTCAAACTGAGACCAGTTTGGAAAGAGCAGTGAAGCTAAGCCGGGAAAATCGTCCGGCTGCAGCATTTTAAACAGTTTCAATTAAGTCTATATAAGATCGGAAACCATTTATGAAATTAACTGAGATAACAATAAAGAACAGGACGGCTGTCATTGTGCTTACTGCAATATTGGTGATTGCGGGAGCTTACAGTTACAGTTCAATCCCAAAAGAGTCAAATCCGTCCATTGAGATCCCAATTTTTATAGTAAATACAATCTACCCGGGAATTTCGCCGGCGGATATGGAGTCGCTGATTACTCAACCGATTGAAAGAGAGCTTCAGGGGATCAATGGGGTTAAAGATATTCGATCAAACACTACGGAAAGTTTTAGTAGTGTCATCGTAGAATTTGATCTGGACGTTCCCATTTCAGAAGCGAGCCAGAGAGTACGTGAACGGGTAGATCTTGCACGTTCTGAACTTCCGCCCGATGCGGAGGAACCCTTTATTGTAGAGATAGATCTGGATGATTTCCCGATAATGACCGTTAATCTGGCGGCAGACTACCCACTCTCAAGACTGACAGAAATTGCTGAACGTCTGGAAGAGGACATCGAAACAGTATCCGGTATCAGAGATGTTGAAGTTGTGGGTAGCGTAGAAAGAGAGGTGCAAGTAAATGTGGATCTGAATGCACTAAATGGCTATGGGTTATCCTTTGGTCAGTTAGTGGGTGCGATTCAGAGTCAGAATTTAACGATACCGGGGGGTACAGTTGATGTAGATATGATGAGTTATCTGATTCGTGTAAGCGGTGAATTTAGTGACCCTTCAGAAATAGAAAATTTGGTTGTGGCCAGACCCATGGGAGAAGGGCCTCAAGGCCCGGGGCTGGTTTACATGCGAGATGTTGCAAACGTACTGTTTGGTTTTAAAGAAAGAGAAAGTTATGCACGTTTACGCTCTTATAAGATTGACGAAAATGGATCTAAAATTGATTTGCCGGATGAGGAAATTCAAGATTATCAAGTGATCAGTTTAAATATCAAAAAGCGTCCGGGAGTTAATATTCTGGACACCGCTTCTGATGTTAAAGAGATTATTGAAGAGTTTCCATTTCCGGCCGGAACCAGCGTTGTAATCGCAGGAGATGAAAGTGAGAATGTTGTAAAGCTGATTTCAGATTTAGAGAACAGTATCATCAGTGGTATGCTCTTTGTAATCCTGATCCTGGTTTTTTTCCTGGGTGTCAGAAATGCATTATTGGTAGGTACCGCAGTTCCCCTTTCCATTTTAGTCGGATTCATTGTTCTGATTTCATTGGGATACTCAGCCAATTTTATCATACTGTTCAGTTTGATCATTGCTTTAGGGCTTCTTGTTGATAATTCGATTGTAGTCGTAGAAAACATTTATCGTTTTCGTGAAATGGGATATAGTAAATTTGAAGCCGCAAGATTAGCAACGGATGAAGTTGGATATGCATTGATTGCTGCTACATCTACACTGTTGGCTGCATTTATTCCTATGACATTCTGGCCCGGTATCATCGGTCAATTTATGGGTTATCTTCCTATCACATTGATTATCGTGTTACTCTGTTCACTCTTTGTTGCACTGGTATTATATCCTGTACTGACTGCCTATCTGGTGAAACTAGATGGTGAAAAGTCGAGGCCGATCCCTACTTTTATTAAAGGAACCGGCATTGGAGTACTGATTTTCTTAGCCGTGGCAATTGGGTTTGCGAATATGACTTCATTGGTTGTCACGCTCTTGACTATCGTCTTTTTCTTCTTTTCGTACAGATATTTTATCAAACCGCTTTCTATAACTTTTACTGAAAAAACACTTCCGAGAGTATTGAAGTATTATAAAGTGATGCTTAGGGCATTTCTGAAAAGAGATTATCGGCCCAAATATGCAATGCTTAGAAATACACTTGCTTTGGGAAGTCTCTCGCTGGCGCTTTTACTGGGTATATTTGGAGCATTGACAGACATTTTTTCGCCTGCCTCAATTGCACTATATATGGCTGCAGGACTCTTTTTTGCAATTGGGTTTATTATGGTCATTATTCATTTTCTTGAAGCGATTTTTAGAGGCGGAAAAATCTCCATTATCGTCGGAATTTTATTAGCCCTGTTTAATAGCGGAATTCTATTGCTGGTCACTATTACCCTCTCAATCTCATTTGAGGTCTGGGTAGTTTTACTCGCTATACCGGCAATACTGGTTATTGTCGGCTCCCTGGGGCTTCTGCGATCGTCGGATAAACCACTGATTCTTACTGATAATCGAGCCTTGATGCTAAATTCTGTTATAGGTACCCTATTTGCGATTTTTGGCATCTTTACAGTCGCTCCAACCGGTGTCGAATTTTTCCCGCAGACGGATCCTAACAGCATCGTCATTGAACTTGAAGGGCCTATTGGCATGAACGTCGATGCAAGTAATGAGATAGCAAAAGATGTTCAAGAGAAAGTTTATGAACTCATTGAAAACGACTCTAATGTAAGATCAAATGTTGAGACTGTTCAAACAAATGTCGGAGTTGCAGGAGACCCATTTTTTGGTGGCGGAGGACAAAGTCCGGAGTTATCCCGGTTAACGTTGAATCTTGTGGACTTTGGTGATCGGATTGAACCATCATCTGTTACTATTTCAAAAATAAGAGAGGTCGTTCGTGATATACCGGATGTCATTATCGGTATAGATGGAGAAGAGGTAGGCCCACCGACCGGAGCGCCGGTCAATATTGAGGTCTCAGGAGAGGAATTTGATGAAATAGTGCGGATTACCCGCGAAGTGACGCAACGGCTTGTGGAGGCATCAGCGACGCAAGAAGTACCGGGTTTGGTTGATGTTAGAAACAATGTAAGTGGCGGCATTCCTGAATATCGAATTGTCGTCGATTATGAAAAGGCGAGCCGTTTTGGGCTCAATATGGCTGACATTGCTCAGACCATACGAATCGCAAATAATGGATTGGAAGCAAGTAAATGGCGTGATGGGGAGGATGAGTATGACATTTATGTCCGGTTGCGACCTGAAGATCGACAGAGCTTAGAGAGTCTTCGGAATTTAACCATTAGAACAGTTACAGGGACTTCAGTTCCTCTTGTTTCAGTTGCAACTTTTGTAGAAGGGTCCGGGTTAGGGAGTATTACCCGATTGAACCTTCAGAGAACAGCCACGATTGAAGGACAGGCTGCACCCGGATTTAGCGGCCCTGAAGTACTTGCGGACACACAAGAACTGTTGTCTGAATATCAGGCAAGCTTACCTACCGGGTATAGAATGGAATACACCGGTGAAAGTGAAGATCAAGAAGAAGCATTTGGATTTCTTACGACAGCATTACTCGTCGGGTTTGCACTGATTTTCTTGGTGATGCTTGTGAAATTCAACAGTATAGTCTCACCACTCATTATCATGACAGCTGTTGGATTAAGCCTGATTGGTGTATTACTTGGATTAATTTTAACCCGAACCCCTTTTGGATTGATGACTTTTATTGGAATCATATCACTGGCGGGTATTGTCTGTGTAAATAATATTGTATTGCTGGACTATGTAAAACAACTCTCGGAAAAAGGGCTTGAAAAAAAATACGCGATTATAGAAGCAGGTGTAATACGTTTCAGGCCGGTCATATTAACGGCATTGACAACCATTTTGGGTTTAGTGCCTTTGACATTTGGAATCAACATTGATTTTGTTGAACTATTTATCAGTTTTGATCCACAACTACAGTTTGGGTCAGAGAACACGGCTTTTTGGGGCCCTATGGGCATTGCGATCATCAGTGGTTTAACATTTGCGACATTTTTAACCCTTGTTGTAGTCCCGGTATTATATTCAGCTTTTGATTCTGTATCGGCCAGACTATCAAAACTGTGATAGAGTTTCAAAAAACGGAAGAGAATTAAAACATAGAGGTTAAGTTCTATACAATTTTTGTTATTTTTCAGTGATTAATACTTCTTTGCACACTAAAATATTTCAAAACTGTGATTCAACGACCTCAAAGTTTATACCTGCTATTTGCTGCCTTATGTAATTTGGCTGCCTTTTGGAATCCGATTTATGGAAGGGCAATGGCTGATCCGGCAACATGGATTAGTTACGGATTTGCAATTATTTTAACATTGGCCATGCTGATCAGTATTGTCTCGATATTTTTGTTCAAAGACAGATCTCTTCAGTTGAAAATAGTCAAGTTAGGAACCTATTTTCAAATTGCGGGTTTGGGTTTTGCGATAAGTATTCTTTTTTCAATGGGAGGTTTTGGTACCTATTTGTGGAGAGAAAGTTTAGGAGTATTGTTGATATTCATTTCACTTGGGTTTTATTGGTTATCAGGAAAAGGAATTAAAAGTGATCAAGAGCTTGTGAAGTCAATGGATCGTATTCGGTAATCAAACCATTGAATTTACAACCCACATCAGATATCCCTGTATTAAAAGTAACTTTGTTGCTTATTGCAGGATTATTGACATTTGGTTTTGCTCCCATTTTAGTGCGGTATGCTACGGATGTTCAGCCATTAACCCTTGCCGCACTCAGGACCTTTTTTGCGGTTCTATTTTTAGCCCCTTTTTGGCTGAAAAAAAGAAATTCATATCAGAAATTAAAGAGTGATGGCGCCAAACCGATGTTAATGATGGCTGCCGGCATCTGCTTAGGCCTCCATTTTACTCTATGGATTGGTTCATTACACTACACTTCCGTAGCCTCTGCTTCTGTTTTGGTAACGATTCATCCGGTCATGTTGATCGTGGCGGAGAGTGTTCTTTTTAAAAAGAAGTTTAAAGGACTTGTCTGGGTTGGGGTATTTATCGCTTTTTCAGGTTCTGTATTATTGGGAATATCGGACAATACGTATGCCGGACAATTTCCAAACGCTCTTTTTGGGAATACACTTGCCTTTTTGGCGGCTATAATATTTGTGATCTATTTTTTGATTGGCCGATCGATCAGACAAAAAACAGAATGGATTGACTATGTTTTTAATGTCTATTTATATGCAGCTATTACATGTGTGATATTAACGATTATCTGGGTGGGTGGAATACCATATATGAGTGTTTCCGCAATATGGATTGGAATAGCACTGGCGATAGGGCCTACAATCATTGGGCATGGATCAATGAATTATGCTGTAAAATATGTCACACCCACCCTTTTATCCACACTAATACTTACAGAGGCTATTTTTGCAGCCGTTGCAGCTTATTTTATCTTCAATGAAATTCCATCTACTTTTTCAATAATAGCAATGGTTGTGATCATGATAGGAGTAACGGTAAGCTGGAGCAGAAGGCTTGTTCGAAGAAGAAATGAATAATTTCAGCTCTTATAGCTAATAAACACCATCGTTTGCTCAAGTGAAACAAAAAAAGTAAATTGACGTTATTAAGTGGTTATCTAAAAACAAATATTTAGCAATCGTTACGACCAAAATTTATAACCCCTTGCACCGTAGAGAAGAGTTTTACAGACCGTTTTTTAGTCGCCTTTTTAATTGTGCTAAAAAGCCTTCTTAAACAGGAACAAACCTGTATTTTATGGAAGTAAAATTACATACTCTTACGAATATCGTACTTTTGCCTTTGCTATTATTTTCAATTCTTTTCACATCCTGCAAAGAGGAAAATCGAAAATCTAGGACGCTTGATTCGAGTCAGTCAATAACGAATTATGAGCCGGTAGAGCGTGATTTTCAGGATATCAAAAATGGTGGTGTTCTGAGAATGATTACCTATTACAGTTCAAATACCTATTTCCTAAATCAAGGTATTGAAGTTGGTTTTGAGTATGAATTGTTAAGAGAATTTGCAAGGGAGAATGATTTGGCACTGGAAGTGATTATTGTCGGTGCAGATGAAAATCCATTTGACCTCTTAAATCAGGGGGTCGGCGATGTGATTGCTGCAAATTATACAATTACCCCTGAACGAAGAACTGCGGCCAACTTTACAAGGCCATATAATATTGTGGATCAGGTGATTGTCTATTCAGCTGATCAACGGGTTCGTCCGCAAACGATTTCTGAACTGGCAGATTCTGAGATTCCGATATCTGTTCGAATTAACAGTTCATACTATTTCAGGTTATTGGAATTGATTGAAGAAGGGTACAATTTAGAAATTGATCCAATTTCTGAAGGAATAGATACAGAGGCCCAGTTGGTTCAGGTTGCAAATGGAAATCTCGCTGCTACAGTGGCTGACGATAACATGTTTCATGCAGCAAATCGGTATATGGAAGGACTATTAGCAGGGCCAACGATTGCTGAATCGGATACCATAGCCTGGGCGGTCAGAAGTAATGCACCTGATTTGGAAGACAGGATGAATCGATATTTATATAAACATTTTCGATTTACTGAAGATCGGGAAAGCCCGAGAAGATCTACTTTTTTAAATATTCTACGGAAAAAATATTTTGAAGAGAGCCGGCAAATGGCTGAATATTATAACCCGGAATGGCAGTATCAAACCATTGGTATTATTTCACCTTATGATGAGATTGTCAGACAAGTGGCAGAATCGGAGGGATTGGATTGGCTTCTTCTAACAGCAATGATTGCACAAGAGTCCGGATTTAATCCACAAAGTAAAAGTTGGGCCGGCGCTGTGGGTTTAATGCAAATAATGCCTCAGTTTGTGGAAACTCCCTATGAAGAGCTATATGATGAAGCCACAAACATCCAAGTAGGAGCACGAATCATGCGAGAGCATCTGGATCATTACGCTTATTTGGATAGCACGAATCAAATATCTTTTGCACTGGCTACCTATAATGTAGGATTAGGGCATATGGCAGATGCAAGGCGGCTTGTAATAGATAGAAATCGGAATCCCAATGATTGGAGTGAAGTTTCTGATGCATTGTTAAGATTGATGCAACGCCGTTACTATGAGGATGCACGATATGGATTTGCAAGGGGTATTGAGCCGGTACGATATGTTGAGGAGATACTCAACCGCTATCGAACATATGAGGCGATTATGGCATTGGCAGAACAACAGCAACAAAACGGTTATACGAATATGATAAATCCGGGTATGATCAGACGGCCTTAATCACCAACAGTGTCAGATCATCGAGCAGGCAATGGTTTGAGAATTCATTCACATCATCCACAATACCATTGATTATTTGTTTTGAAGATTTATCACGAATCTGAAGAATTTTTTCCTTTAATCTGTTTACACCATAATCTTCAGTGCCATCAGGATTTAAAGCCTCATCCACGCCATCTGTGTAACAGACCAATAAATCACCGGGATTTAGTTGTATATCCGTCTGTTTGTAAGGGGAGAGTGTTTCAAGAGCCCCTAAAAGTAAACCCCCATCACTGAGCTCTTCAAAACGGTTTGTGTCTTTTCTTAGGAGAAGTGGCGGATTATGTCCTGCATTCACATATCGTAATATTTTATGTGTTGAAAGATATTTAGCCCAAAAAAAGGTGATAAATTTATCAGGGGGAGTATTTCTATAGATTAAGTTGTTAATACGCTCAGTAGCTTCAGATAAGGTAATTTCAACCGGCAGAAGGACATGCAACATGGATTGAAGGTTTGCCATTAACAGTGCGGCCGGGACTCCCTTGCCTGTAACATCAGCGATGGCAAAAATGGTATTCCCATCCGGGGTTTTTGCAACATCAAAATAGTCACCCCCCACTTCTCTTGAGGAAATGGTTTTGGTAGCCAGGTCGATACCTTCAACTTTTGGGACCGGATCTGGAAGTAATCCTTGCTGAATCGATTTTGCGATGGATAGTTCCTCCTCCATTCTCTCCTTGTCAATCTTATCTTCAAGAAAATAGGTTTTTTGAATGGATATCACGGCGAGGTTTGCAAGTGATTTTAAAAAATTAAAATCTGCGTCACTAAATGGTACTTTGTTGGCTCTTTCACCGACACCTATGACCGCTACTTTTTCACCTTGAATAGATACACATATGAGAGCAGCGATTTTATTTTCACTAATCCAATCGTGACTATTTTCAAAATTTTTATCAATGATCAGAACATCTTCATCTGTATGGCAAAAGATCTCTTCGATCTGTTTTTTTGACGGTTCATTAGCAATACCACTTGAAGCAAGCAGCAGGGGAGTATCTTGATTCTTGTAAACCAGAATAAATGTTCTGATAAACAGCTGGCCTAGAAGCGCGAATTTAAAAATTCTGGAAATTTTATCCCGGTCGATCAGCAAGTTGAACTCTTTGGAGAGATCAAAAAGTGTATTTAGTTCATGAATCCGGCGATCTAAATTCCTGTATGTATTATTTAATTCATTAAAAAGTTCAGAATTAACCAGTGCAGCAGTTGAAATGATGCACAAGCCTTCGATGAATTCTATTTCATGATCGTCAAGGGTTGTTTGATCGGCCTTGCTTCCAAGTAACAGAAAACCGTGGTGATTATTGCTGGTTCTAAGGTTAAAAAAGTAGCTTTTGTCCGGATTTGCACTAATGGTTGGAAATGAATTATTGACACTCTTCAGTTTGAAGAATGAATTGTTTTTTTGATTTTCATCCGAAACGATATTATATACATCACCGATCTTCAAAAGAGGCAAGCCTTTCGCTTCTTTTAAAATATAGTTACCGGAGACTGTGTCATGAATAAAAATAGCAGCTTTAGGAATCAGCAATCTACCCATTAATATGAGAAGCAGATTGTTGATAATGAATGAAGGGTTACGGGATTCGACAAGAAGCCGACTTGTTTCAAGCACAGTATTCAATTCAAAACTAGATTGTTCCCCCGATTTTTTTTTGTCCGGCTGCATTCGTTTCTAGTTTCGGTTTTTACACATGCATAGAACATTCATATTGTTCTTCACTTGATAAGTAACTTCGTCCATGAGATTCAACATGAGATGCACTCCCATTCCGCCACGCTTTTTCTGTTCAATTTGTTTTTTGAGATCCGGTTTCTGATAGGTTTTGACATCAAATCCTTCACCTCTATCGACCAAATATATCATGAATTTCTTATCATCAACCTCAATGGTGATTTCAAGATTTTCTTTTGGGTCATTGTTATAGGCATGTTTAATAATATTTGTACATGCTTCGTCCACGGCCAAACGGATATCTGCGACTATATTATCATCAAAGCCGAAATTATGGGCATGACCCGCCACAAAATCTCTTATTTCAGATAGATTTTCAGTCGATGCTCCCACCGTTTTTTTATATGTCTTTAATTTAGCCAATCAGACTATCCTTTTTCGTCTAAGAATTTTTCAATGGCTTGCATTTCATCTTGCAAGATATCGTAAAGTGTAGGGAAGCCAAGCAGATCAAACACATTATAAACTTTTTCATTCATATTGGTGAGTTTGATATCCCCTCCGGTACTCCTTACATCTTCAATATAGGCCATAAAGACTCCGAGACCGGCGCTTGCTATGTAATCGAGCTCTTGAAAATTTACGATGATATTTGATTTATTATTGTGAATGAGATTTTTGAGTGCATCTTCCAATTGGGATGCTGTGTGGGCATCTAACTCTCCTTGAAGGTCTAAAACCTCAAGGCCACTTTTTGTACGATGACTGATATTAAATGTTTTCATTGATCATAGAACTTTGATTGATATGGAAGCCATAGGACAATATAACGTGTTAAAATTTAGAGCGAAAATAAAGATACGTTTAAAAGAATGGCAAGTTTCATATAAAAAGAGGGTATTACACGTATCCGGTGTAATACCCTGACTATTCATCAAGAGAGACGCTACTTGAGCGCATTGAATATTAGCGAAAATGATTGAAAAAGAATAATATAATTAGAATTGCAAAATGAAGTCGTTTAAACAACTGATAATTTTACACTTAAAGGATATGATAATTATCCCGTAAAATGCCCCTTACTCATAATAAATTGAAATTAATCTATTGAACCTGCCTTAAATAAGAAGAATATTATCAATGAGATATGGATACCAAAGAGGATTTATTTATTAATGAGCCTCTTCCATTTTCAATTTACTTGCAATTATTGATGAAAACGTTCGCATTTGAGAATGATATTCAAAAAAAAAGCCATCGCATTGATTTAATGCGATGGCTAAAAGTCATCAGAAAATGGAGGTGTATCTCTTATTCTCTGATTTGAATTTTGATATTTCTAAACCAAACGTCATCTCCGTGATCTTGCAGGCCAATGTAACCCGGTTGATTTTTCCCAAAGAAGTCATAGGGCTGAAACTTGCTGTTTGCAATCATCTCTTCCCAGGCAGGAGTTCCAAGATGGTATTCTACCACGGGGGCACCATTTTGGAAATGGACAACAGTACCGCGGTATACAAGTACTTCTGCCTGATTCCATTCACCTGCTCCGCGAAAGTTTTGCGGTACGGCTGGTATCAGATCATAAAGGCTACCTGCCATTCGATTGCCGTCAACACCCAGCATTGCATCCGGATGCCTTTCATTGTCCAGGATTTGCATTTCAGGCGCTGATTGCCAAATCGGAGTATTTTCCATCTCCTGTGCCAGATAGAATATACCTGAATTTCCTCCTTCGGAAACTTTCCATTCAAGTTTGAGGTGGAAATTTTGGAACATTTCATCGTAGATAATGTCGCCTCCTTCACCACCTGCTTCACCCATTCCGGTTCCGATCACACGAAGTGCACCATCTTCAATGACCCAACCTCCTTCCGGGAAAGCTTCGCCATTGTAGCTTCGCCATCCGTCAGTTGATTCGCCATCAAAAAGGAGTTCCCATCCATCCTCAACTTCTTGAGCTGTCAGGGTATTGGGTACAGCTTCTTCTAATACTTCTTCTACTTCTGCAACATCTGCTTCATCGCCAGATGAACATGCAGTCATTAGAGAGGCTGCAAATACAAGTGTTAACGATGATTTTAATAAGGTTTTTATTTTCATAATGTTATTTAATTTATGTTATATCTGAATTTAATTAAGCGGGCATGGCAGGCAGATTCCAGCCATCTCTGTAATCTTTTCTGATCAGACTGTTTGCAAATTCCTGTGCATTTAGCCAATCTGTCAATTCACGACTAAATGATGGATGCCCATCTTCAATGGTAAATCCATCTTCGATGATCAGTCTCACTCGTTCATCAGGATTGATGTTTGTGAATTGCATATTTTCTCCATCCCAATGCAACTCTTTATTCAATCCCTGTAAACGTACTGCAAGAACGCCCATTACAACCATTTCATTAAACGGTCCGGACATTTCAAATGCAGACTTGGTTTCTACACGAGTTTCAGGGCTTTCTTTACAAGCTCTTACCCAATCCATGTAGTGACCAAGCTCTACCCGTCTTTCTGTTTTCGGTACATCCGGTACGGTTCCGGATAATAACCATGGAGAAGCACCGTAACAGCCACAAACCAATGTATCTTTGGAGCCGTGGAATATAACTCCACCACCTCTATGGTTAAGATTACCACCACCCGGCCACTCTTCCGGCTTATACTGTTGTGCTTCTACCCATCCTTCAGGTTTTACGGGCTGTAACCCACCATCGTACCAGTCAATAGTGACTTCAGGGAGTCGGCCAAAACTACTGTCTCTTTCAGGATAGATTAATTGTACTTTTTGTGCAACCGGTGCCGAATCTCTCATCAACATGGTTGAACTTCCTTGTACGCGTGTCGGATAACCCAATTCAAGAGATTTGAAAGGTGCTTCCAAAATATGGCAAGCCATATCTCCTAATGCGCCGGTACCGAAATCCCACCATCCTCTGAAGTTCCAGGGTGTATAAATTTCGTGATAAGGTCTCATTCGTGCGGGTCCTACAAATAGATCCCAGTTGAATGTATCCGGAATAGCCATCTCTTCAGAAGGAGTATTTAATCCTTGCGGCCAGATAGGACGATCTGTAAAGGCTTCTATATGCTCCACCTCACCGATTGCGCCGGCTTTAATCCATTCAATCATTAGATTGGTACCTTCATCTGATGATCCCTGATTCCCCATTTGGGTAGCTACATTGTATTCAGCAGCAAGTTTGGTCAATAATCTGGATTCATACACAGTATGAGTTAGAGGTTTTTCAACATAAACATGCTTGCCAAGGGTCATCGAATGAGCTGCAATTGCAGCATGAGTATGATCTGATGTTGCTACCATTACGGCATCAATATCATCACTCATCTCGTCTAACATTACTCTCCAATCCCAATATTTTTTAGCATCAGGATACTGATCAAAAGTATTTTGAGAGTATCTCCAATCTACATCACAAAGAGCTACGATGTTTTCATCTTCCATCTGTCGTAATACTGCAGCACCACGGCCACCGACTCCAACACCGGCAATATTTAACTTATCGCTTGGGGCTTTATGTCCCAGGCCGCTAACAACTTTACTTGGCAAGATCGTAAAAGCCGCAGTTGCTGCAGCAGATGTGGCAAGAAAGTCACGCCGAGAAACACTACTTTTATTTGTTTTTTTTCCTAACTCATTCATAATATGGATTCGTTAATTAAGTGATTTAGTGATAAAATTTTCAAATGCACGAGAGAAATGTATTCTTATAAGAAGCTTTTTCCCTTCAATCTAATAGAGTAACACTGACTATTTTAGTAAATTATAGATACATAATGTTATAGTGCACCTCTTATATTAATCTTTTTTTGTTGTTACTTCAATTATTGAAGCGCTTTTTTCTCAACCGGAAGGGTAAATTTTAAAATTAAGGCTCATAACATTGAAACATTTTATAAATAGATCTGTAGGAATCATGTCATAATCATTAAAATCTAAATGTGGAAATCAGGTAGCAGGGTAAATATACCCTACACATTTCAAAAATAACTGAACTATGAAAAAGATACTTATACTTATCATTGGACTATTCACAACACAATTAATAAGTGCTGATTATTCATATGCACAATGGGGAATCGGTGCCGGTGTTGAAATCAGAGATGAAGATCCCACAACCGGTGTTGGCATTAAAATTGAGAGGGAAATTCTATCAAAAGCACCGATCGTTGATTTAAATTTCCGCGGACATTTCAGTTGGTTTACTGATGATGATGCAGAAAGCCTGATCGATCGCGGACTCAATACCAATATCAATATTTATGACTATGGAGCAGCTTTGGTTCTTGGATTAAAGCTCGGATTAGTAAAACCCTATGTCGGTGCCGGCCTCGGTACTGAAAGATACAGTGAAGAAAGCAATTCCGGGATTATGGATTATTCAGAGGATAATTTCTATTGGAACGGATTTGGAGGTGCAGAAATAACACTGCTTCCAACCGTTAAACCATTTATTGAATTCCGATACAGTAAACTTGTTGATACCGATGAAATCCGCATTGATAACTATAATCGACTCGCAATAGGAGTGAATTTCAGATTCTGATCACATGAATACTTGTCCCGGACAGGATGCCCGACCTCTCTATACGGTATAAATAGCAGGGAAGTAAGTCTGATAACTTAATCGTTTACAAGGCCGGACTCGTTAAAATTGGGAATAATTTGCAGAAGAATCATTTCAAAGAATAAAAAAATTCTTTAGCTTATAAAGACTGAATATAAATAAGCGATCCGCTAAATTTTACCCAATCTTCTAACGGAGATCCATTGCTTCTTGAAGTTAAACATATAGAAAAATCGTTCGAAAAGGATGTTCCTGTTGTACAAAAAACGTCTTTTGATGTAAAAGAGGACGAAATTGTTGCCCTTTTAGGCCCGAGTGGCTGTGGAAAAACAACAACATTACGCATTATCTCCGGATTTGAACGACTTGATGCCGGTGAAGTATTTTTGGATGGTGTGTTACTATCATCAAGAAATGTTCATCTGCAGCCACAAAAAAGAGGTATTGGGTTCGTATTTCAGGATTATGCGCTTTTCCCTCATATGACCGCTCTGGATAATGTTGCATTTGGATTAACGGATTTGCCCAAATTTAAACGCAAAGTTTTTGCTGAAGAAGTACTCTGCAGAACCGGGATGGGTGAACATAAACACAAGAGTCCGGCCGAACTTTCCGGCGGGCAACAGCAACGGGTTGCACTTGCCAGGGCCATTGCTCCGGAGCCGAAACTAGTGCTGCTGGATGAACCATTTTCAAACCTGGATGCAATGCTGCGCGATACAACCCGGAAAGAAGTTCGATCTATTTTGAAGAAAGCAGGTATGAGTGCTGTTTTGGTTACTCATGATCAAGAAGAGGCCCTCTCTTTTGCCGATCGGATTGCCGTGATGAATAACGGTAGAATCGAACAAATTGGAACACCTGAAGAGGTTTACTACAAACCGAAGACTAAATTTGTTGCTCAATTTTTAGGCCGGACCAATATCTTCGAAGCAGAAGTAAACGATACAGACACGATTGATACAGAGTTAGGATCACTCAAATTAAATTGTCGGGCAAAGGGGCAGATCACATGCTCAATCCGGCCGGAACATCTTACAATAAGCAAACCCAACGGAAATTCGAACGGATGTACCAAAGGGATCGTCGTTGCCCGTGAATTCAGGGGTCATGATATCACCTATCATGTGGAGTGTAATGGGGAGAGATATATCGTCCACACAGATAACCGAATCTTATTTAATCGTTTTGATGAAGTTGTGGTGAGTCCATTAGAGCCGGCGGTTGTTCTCGAAAGTCTGAACTGATCAGCCCGCAACGATTATTTCATCGATTTTAAATCAATTTTCAAATCTCATCAATTAGATTGAAACGAAACAATGGTTTGCTCGTACGATTGTTATCAGACCTGAAAATTCAATCATTGAGAGTTTATTAATGCGAGCTTTACTATTTCTTATCTTTTTTACTCTCTTCATCTCAGGGAGAGGCTACTCACAAATTGAAATCACCGGCAGTGTTACTGAAATTGAATCGGGTGATGGATTACCGGCTGCAACCGTCTTGATTATGGGCTCATACCGGGGGACGATCACAAATAATGAAGGTTTTTTTAGCCTTAATGTGGACTCACTTCCGGTAACAATGCAATTTAGATATATCGGTTTCGAAACCAAAGAACTTACAATTCAAAGTGATACGGACTTACCATTATTAATTGAGATGGCCCCTTCGATTGCTTCATTGGGTGAGATCACGGTAACGGGTGATGATCCTGGATTGTCGATTATGGAGCTGGTCATCGAACGCAAAAAAATCTGGCGAGCAACTCTTAATAATTATCAGGTGGATGCCTACACCCGGCAATCACTAAGCAATGATACATCCATTGTCTCCATCTCAGAAAGCAGTTCTATAGCTTATTGGGATCGTACTCAGGGTCATCGGGAAGTACAGCTTACCCGACGGCAGACAATGAATATAACCGAAGATAACAATTTTGCCGGAGTACGATATTTACCCAACTTTTATGATGACAATATTGAAATTGCCGGTTATAATCTTGTAGGTATCACACATCCCAACGCTACCCGATATTACGGTTTTAAACTATTGGAAACTCAACAGATGGATGGCAAGCCGCTTTATAAAATTGAGGTGATACCCAAAAGATCAAGACAACCTCTTTTTGAGGGTATCGCATGGGTACTGGGACGAGATTATGCACTGCTTGAAGTGGAATTAAAACCAAATGATGTGGTTAGTTTTCCACCGCCAATTCAGGATTTTAATCTGGCATATAAACAGCAGTTCAGTAACTATGGCAGCGAGTATTGGCTGCCTGTTGATATGAGAATTGAGGGATTGATTCGAATTGGTATGATCGGGTTACAATTTCCTTCCATCAAGTTTAGTCAGGCCTCCCGTCTGTCCGACTATGAGATCAATGCGAGCATACCGGATTCTATATTTTCTAATGAGGAATTTCTGGTTCGTATGGATTCAATAGAAGTTGAAGGTCAATATTTATCGTCGGAACCGATTCCCTTGACTGAAGAGGAGATGATAGCATATGAAACGATTGACAGTACAAAAACAATCGAGGAAGCTTTTAAACCGGAAGGATTTTTAGCTAAAATGATTGAAAATGATTCGACAGAGAATAGTGAGAGATCAGGCCTGGGCAACCTGATTCCAAATGGACTAACTCCCAGATGGAGATATAACAGAATGGATGGTCATCATATCGGTCTTAATTATCAAAGGAGAGTTGATGATTTTAGTCTGCGCACAGATATATTTGCAGGATATAGTTTTCATAGCCAAAATTGGGACTATGGAATGTCTTTTTCAAAGAAACTTTTTGATCTGAAAGGCAGCAGGGTTGATCTATTGGCCGGTTATGAAGTAAAAACGGATACAAGATACCAATCTGAAATCTACAGATTGGGTTTTGGAAGTATAAATAACCTCATCGGCGGTGAGGACTATTTTGATTATTTCCGTAACAAGAAAATGACTGCAGGGTTGAGATTGCAAAGTATTTTACCCCGAACAGATTTTACGGCCATTTTTCATAGAGAACTTCAATCCTCATTTGAAAATGTTGATGTATTTGATAATAGTTTATTTGGGAATCATGATCCCCGAAGAGAAAATATTGCAATTGAAGATGGCACTCTTCAATCTGTAAAATTTGAATTGGGTTATAATGTTGAGGCTCAAAATTACGGCTTCACAGGAACCCGGCAAATACGATTGATCAGTGAGTTTAGTGGCGAATCTATCGGCAGTGACTTCAACTTTTCAAAGCACACAGTAAAGATTGACTGGAATATTAATACGTTTTATCAAAGACGTCTCTTTGCGAACACGCTCGATATCCATTTGACGGCGGGTACGTCTATCGGTGAACTCCCTCTCCAACGCTTTGGGGCCATTGATGGGTCGATGAATCGGTTCACACCTTTCGGTTCTATAAAAACCAGATACAGTTTGCCCTATGAAGGAAACAGGTTTTGGCTTGGCACCGCGGAACACAATTTCAGGAC
The DNA here is from genome assembly GCA_002359315.1 of Bacteroidetes bacterium UBA2664. GTDB lineage: Bacteria > Bacteroidota > Rhodothermia > Balneolales > Balneolaceae > Rhodohalobacter. Next base: position 60,082 of record DEMS01000004.1, read on the forward strand.
GATTCCATTTGAGTTGCTGGGTCTGCGCTATCTGGTTGAAAAAGGATGGGGGTTGATCTTATTTGGCGGGGCAGGATATGCTGAAGCGGATGGAGACTACCCTGACACACTGTTGACGTCAGAGGGTGTACATTCAGAGGTTGGAATCAGTCTGAATGGAATATTTGGACTGGTTCGATTGGATTTTGCAAAACGATTGGATCGCCCCGGTTCATTTATTGGTTTTAGTGTGGCGAGATATTTTTAAAGTTGTAATAATTTTCGATAATGAATTTTAAAGAGCAAAAGACGTTGACATCTAAGCAATAAAGATCATATCTTTACTGTTCTTGGGGCTGTAGCTCAGTTGGCTAGAGCGTCGCGCTGGCAGCGCGAAGGTCCGGGGTTCGAATCCCCGTAGCTCCACATACAATGCAAGAATTATATGCGTTGATACTGAGGAAAGTTACGGTTAGGTTTAAGAACTGAGCGTTGATATTGCGAAGCAGTGCTTCGCCCTCGTAGCTCTAAAAAAGTTTGAAATTAAAATCGGGGCAAGTTCCATACAGCCAGCTCCTTGTGAACTCCGTCAGGGTCGGAAGGCAGCAGCGGTAGCAGGTCGTAGCGGCGTGATATGGGTCGCTTGCCCTATTTTTTTTCGCTTTTCTCAATATGCCGGGTAATCTGTTCAGCATGGACACGGCTATTCTCGATGAAGAGCCGGCCGGTATCCATCCCCCCACAAACAACACCGGCCACATAGAGTCCGGGACGATTCGTTTCAAGTGTATCGGTATCATAAACCGGCATCTTGACATCATCTGTTGTTAGTTCAATCCCCAGTTTCTCCATCAGATCAAAATGAGGCTGATACCCGGTCATTGCCAAAACAAAATCGTTTTGAATCGTAATCAGTCCCTCAGGAGTTTCAATATCTACCTCAGTTTCACGGATCGCTAAAAGTTTTGAATTAAAATAGCCTTTAATCGATCCCTCTTTAATTCGATTTTCGATATCCGGTTTAATCCAATATTTAATAGAGGGCTTTAGAGTATCATACTTAACAAGTACCGATACTTCAGCATTGCAATGCCACGTTTCCAGGGCGGCATCCGCCGCAGAATTTCCTCCGCCCACAACCAGTACTTTTTGCCATGCATATCGATGGGGATCATCATAATAGTGGGTTACTTTCGGGAGATCTTCACCGGGGATGTTCATTCGATTCTCCCGGCCATAAAATCCGGTTGCCAGCACTACCTTACTGGCTTTATACGAACTTTTATCTGTGGTTACAGTAAAAGCACCATCATTTCCTTCTACATCTGTAACCTCTTCATACAGCCTCACATTCAGGCTATAATGTTCAGCGACGCGACGATAATATTCGAGGGCTTCACTTCGTGTGGGTTTGGGGCCATGGGAGATAAATGGAACATTACCAATCTCCAATTTATCGGAGGTGGAAAAAAAGGTCATATTGGTTGGATAGTGAAAAATTGAATTGACCAATGCCCCCCTCTCAATAATGATAGATGGAATGTCCCTTTTTTTTAATTCAATAGAGACGGCTAGACCAATGGGCCCGGAACCTATGATTAAAACCATATTTTTTAAAAAAGTTTGTTTTAATTACAACCAATTGAAGATGTTTTTCCGTTCGATTTAAATGAATCAAAGAAATCAGCCACAGTCCTTTCCAGCCATCCCTGAGGCTTCGACCAAAATCCGACATGCCCCCCCTCGTCCGGGTAGCAACTGAAAAGTTTTGGGTTTCGGCTAATTTCATCGATTGGAGTCCATTTAAAAGGGGTCATCGGGTCTGCTTTGCTATGAACAATCAGAGTCTCAGTTTTAATTTGATCCATAAAGAAATAACTGGAACATTTTTGATAATAATCATCAGCATCCGTAAATCCATGCAATGGAGCCGTTACCTGGTTATCAAAATCATAGAGTGAATTCCCCGTGTATGTCGGGAGATCAGGATAGTATTCTCTTTTACGCTCAAGTTTGTCCAGAAGTGTGATCAAAAATCGCTTTGAATACAATCTATTCAAACCACTATCCAGATTTTCACAGCCCTTTTTTAATTCAAATGGAGTAGAAATCGCAACATTGGCAGCAATAGGATGATTTGTTCCATGTTTTTTCAGGTAATTAAATAAAACACTTCCACCCAGTGAAAAACCGGCTGTAAAAAGCGGTGAGTTTGGATACTGAAGTTTGACCCAGGTTAATATAGTATCAACATCTTCAATTTCGCCTGAGTGATAAAACCGCCTATTTCGATTTAATTTATCACCACACCCTCTAAAATTGACCATCACAACATTAAAATTACGAGCTGAAATCTCTTTTGCCAGCCGTGTAATATAATATCGTTTTGAACTCCCCTCTAAACCGTGGAATAAAACAGCTACCGGTTTTTTTTGTCCTCGGTTCATTACATCCAACTCTAAAAAATCATCATCAGGCGTATCTATTTCTATACGCTCTGAGTTCAGATCGGGTGCCGACATCAATGTTGAACAGAGAACCGTATGAAAATGACCGTTAAAACACCACGGAACAGATTTAAAGTTTTTTTCCGCTATTTCTGTATCCATCGTATAAAAATAGGAAAGGATTCAGGTAACTTCATCTCAATAAATCAAAAAAGATTTTTGGTGCCACTTTCATTATCATGTTTAGTACCCTTAAAAAGAGTAGATTTTTGTCAGATTTGAGATGTTAAAATATAATTCAGGTTAGTCATTGAGTAAGAAATAGAATACACGTAATTCAAGAGTAAATATCTGTCAGCCATTACTGAATGAAACCACAGCCCCCACATAGTCCGATCAAACGGGTTGCCGCGATCGATCTTGGCACCAATTCATTTCATGCCGTCATAGTTGATGTCTATTCGGATGGTAGTTTTTATACGATTGACAAACTAAAGGAGATGGTTTTATTGGCGGAAAAGGGTTTCAATAATCGACTTTCTGAAGAAGCGATGCAGAGAGCCCTGGATGCATTAAATAAAATAAAGACATTGAGTGAGCATCAAGGTTCAGATCGGATTCTTGCCTATGCAACCAGTGCGATTCGTGAAGCTGAAAATGGGGGAGTTTTCATACAGAGAGTCATCGATGAAGTGGGAATAAAAATAATCGCAATTCCCGGCAGAATGGAAGCTGAATTAATTGGTTTAGCTGTTCAACATGGTGTTCAAATGCCAAAATTACCCTCGTTGATAATGGATATCGGAGGAGGGAGTGTAGAGTTTATATTGGCCGACAGGAAAAAATTTTTCTACCTGACGAGTAAAAAGCTTGGAGTCGCAAGATTGACTTCAGAATTTATTAAATCAGACCCTATTACTCCTGCAGAAATTAAAGACCTGGAATCTCATTTTAGGAATAATTTGGATGATGTGGCGCAGGCATTTGCCCTTCATCGGGGAAAGCTAATGATAGGTTCATCAGGGACCATGGAGAATATTGCCTTGATGATATCTCATAAGCTTAAAAAATCACCAAATCTGACAGTAAATCAGTTGAGGTTTACATCAAGGCAGTTTTTTGATTTTTATAAAGAGGTGATAACCCTGGATCATAAGGAGAGATCCAAACTGGTTGGATTAGATGAAAAAAGAGTTGATTTGCTTCCTGTGGGGTTGGTATTGGTCAATTTTATATTGCAAAATTTTGCAATCAAAGAGGTTAAAATATCGGCTCAAGCCCTTCGTGAAGGGATTATTTTGCGATTTATAAAACAGGAATTGAAAGATTTAAAGGAGGTCAATGTTGTAGGGGATCCGCGGCGGCGCAGTGTTATGGAGTTAGTTCACAAATGTGATTGGCATGAGTTACATTCCAAACATGTAGCGAAGTTGGCACTGGCAATTTTTGATTTTGTTCAGGATGATCTGAATTTAAATTCTTTAGATAGAGAACTGCTTGAATATGCATCTTTTATGCATGACATTGGATATTATATATCTCATCGAAAGCATCATAAACATGCCCTTTATATCATCAGAAATGCCGATTTGAAGGGGTTTAATGAAGAAGAAATTGAAGTGATGGCACACGTTGCCAGATATCATCGGCGCTCTACCCCGAAACCACGTCACAATCTGTTTGATCAACTCAAAGTGATCGATAAGGAGAGGATACGAAAACTTTCAGCTATCCTGCGAATTGCGGATGGATTGGATCGAAGTCATTATCAAAATGTACGCACCATTGATTTAAGTCAGGATAAAAAGTCAATTAAAATGAGAATTGTAACAGAAGCAGATCCTCAATTGGAAATCTGGGGTGCAATGAGGAAGAAGTCTCTTTTTGAAGAGGTGACCGGGAAAAAGTTAATTATTGAGTCTGACAACATTATAAAGTCATAAAAAACCGGCGTGAATCTAAAGCTGCGTTTCTGTCCGACTTGAGAACCCATCAAAATCTATCCGTTTTTTTCACTTATCTCTTTTTGGTACTGTTTTAACTTCTGTACGTACTCATACCTTGCTTTAATGCCGGATTTATTCCCATAAATAGTTCCGGAAACAGAAGACAGGATAAGCACTATCATGAGTACCACGTCATTTTGATTAAAGGGTTGATCCATAATCACTAACCAACCGGAGGGGGGGATAAAAATGAGAATTGCCAGCGCAATATGCATTTTCGTTGGAGCGGGGACTTTCCGGATATATCGTTTAATTGCTGCGTATGTGATATTGAAATATAAAAAACCGAAGCTCAAAGCTGTAAGTACCATAATCAGCCAGGATTCAGACATGAACTGGAAGAAATGGTGAGTGAAAATAATGATCCCCAATGAGATTGTGGTAACCCATGTAGCATATGCGAAAAATCTGGCTTTATCTTGCATTGATGAATTTGTTTTATATAAATAATTATTTGAAGTAACAGTTCAATGGACTTTTTAGAATCCTGAGGGCCTTCTTCCGGTTGGTGAAGAACTTCTTTCCAGGTTGTTTAATCCGGGTAATTTTTGGAATAAACTCTGTATCTGTCCACCGGTTAAAGAGAGCCGAAAAGTATAATACTGAAACTCTCCAAAAGGATTGAATTGGAAATCAAGATCCCAGCAAACCATTGTTCTGCGTAAACTGAACTGGGAGGGAGTCAACTCTTTTTCTATAAAGTCATAACCGATTCTTGTGCTTACACTCCATTTGGGAGTCAGGTTAAATCGAATGTTATTAGCATTCAGCACTGCAGATTTCCTGGCATCTTCTCCATGCCGATACGTCCATCGATAGCTGAAATCAAGCCCCATTTGAAATGTAGAGGAGTAATCCTGAATCGGTTCGTTATTAAACCTGCGATCGACCGGACTGAAAAAGGATTGATCGTATGGGTCGTATGGATTATAAATGGGAGTAAAAAGTCGGGTACTGCCACCCATTCCGCCCCTTCGAATGGAGGTCGATAGGCTTAAGCTGTAACTGAGTGGCTGTAAAAATTTATTCGAGTCTTGCCAAATAAATGTATTGATTTCAGCTCCATTGTCATCCCGGCTGTATGCAGAATAGGTTGCACTTGCAGATAGCCGAAGGCCTTCAACAACTCTGGATGAGAGAGAAACATTTAGACGGCCAAAATTAAGGCTGTCTGCGGCAAAATTATAACTGGAAGTCGCTGAAAGGTTATCTATGATTCTCAGATTTGTAGAATTTATCTCACCGGTTGAATCACGTTTTACACTTTTAGTCTCAAAAATATTGGTTATGCCGAACGACATGGTTTGCTGCTCACCGGCTGAGGGGCCATTAAATATTTCCTCCTGAAAAATTGAGTATTTTTGTGTATTCCCAAGTGTATCACTCTGAACTTCTCTAAAAAACCCCCACTGTTCTTCAGAAAAATCGGGTCGGTACCCAAAACTGATATTGGGCCGGACGGTATGTCTTAGTCCTTCAAAATTCCCAATTTTGATCTGTGAAATACCGTAAAAAGTTGTACTGAAATTAAGAGAAGTTGAAAAATCTCTTGCCGTTACAAAGCCGGGTTCTTGCCTGGTTTCGAGTCTGTTTGTCTCTTCATTCAATTCTCTTCGGATTGATGATGGATACCAATATTCATTATAATTCATATTGGCACTTACATTTATAAATTGGCTGGGAATAATTTGTGATGCACTTACATCTGCCCTTTGTATAAATCCTGATCGAATATGTCTGTCGCCACCTGTTGCTTCTCTATGCAGGGAAGGGTCCAGAAGTGCCTGAAACCAATTCACATCCGCAGAGTCACGGTCCGTAGGAGTGAAATTGTATTCTGATCTGAAATTATTTCTATAGTTAATTGAGATTCTTTCATACCATTTTTCTTCTGAAACTCCGGGATTGCTTGAAGCAAATGGGGAGAACTGACGTAGTGAAAAGTTCATCTCTGGTCCGGTTAACCGTGTGACATTGGTACTAAACTGCTGATTCAGATTAGATGATACACTGAAGTTATATATATTTTCCGGATGACTATAACGATATGAGACTCTTGAGGTACTGCTTGTTTCAGCCCGATCATCAATGTTAAAGGAATTTCTTCTGAAATAATCTGCGCTTCTCAGATTAATATTTGCTGATATATTTGAGAAAGGGTTTATCTGCTGATCGTGAGATATTGAAAGACGTCGTGTTTTTGTCTCTGTAAAGCCGGGATCTGTAGGTTCTAATCCGCGTTCACTTGAATAGCCGAGCGTAATATTCCCATTATAATTACCGGTCTTTCGGTACTGTAAACGGGATTCACTGAAGAAGGTGCCTGAGGTAAACACATCAAAAGAAGTCTGAGCAGTCAGATAGTCATTGATATATTGAAACCATCCTAAATTTTGAAGTCCTAAGCCACGTGCCGAACTGTTTTGAAAGGCATATGTTGGTTCCAGTATCCCGGATCGTCGGCGGTCAATTCCAGCCGGAACATAACCGAAAGGGAAAACGAGCGGATAGGGGATGTCCAGAATATAGAGCCTGGCGTTTGTAAAGAAAATTTCCTCTTCATCAACAACTTTCATCTGTTGAGCCTTGATATAATAGTACATATGATCCGGCGGACAAGTGGAGTAGATCCCATCTTCTACAAAAACTTCAGTTCTGGATATATTTTTCACTTTTGTTCCGACTAAATATCCATCATCTATCTGAATCTCAGCAACTTCAAATTTTCCTTTTTCCGTTTCATAATTGAAAAGGATCCGCCGGCTTCTAAGATCCGTTCCGCCTTGTTTTAGAGTTGGATAGGAGAGAGTATCAGTGGGTTCTGATGAGAATGCCATTACTTCACTCTTATTTAAATCAAGTTCAATAGTACCTGAAGATAGTTCCCCGGATGTATGGCGTACATTGCTGGCGCCATATAGATTAGCGATCCGCTGGCCCCTGAAATTAAATGTAAGGGAGTCTCTTGCCTGAAAGTTAACAGCATCCGGTGCAGATTGGCGATCGGCTTCCCGTGATTGTGCTGAGAAATCCTGTCCGTTCATCAGTTCTTCTGGAGTGAATTGACTTTGCTGAAAAGTTGTATCCATTTGCAATGAGTCGGGCACACTTTCAAAGGGTACTGTGCTCTCTGGGATAGTATCGTTTTCTGTTGTTCGCAGAGAATCAGATACAACTTGTGAAGTTGAAACATTTACAGATAGAACCAGCAAAAGTAGGATTGTCAGAAAAATACACGGGGTGCTATTTGATAGGACAACTCTTTGCATGAAGGTGAATTAAGAAACATGCCTAATGGATCGTTCACTTTGATCCATTGAATTTACAAAAATAAATAAAAGACGAATGAAGGGCATTATAATACCTGCTGAATTCTTGTTCTTTAGTTTGGATAATCTATATGGTGCAGGTGATTATTCGAAAATAGAATCAATCAATCCGCTCTTTGTATGATATAGACCGTTTCATTCGGTTTTCTCATACCATAATCTTCGCGTGCAATCTTTTCGATCAGGTCCGGATTATTTTCAAGGGCTTTTATTTTGGACTCCAATTCTGCGGTGCGCTGGCGATAATCTTCCGTACGCTCAACCAAATCTTTTTTCTGTCGCTCCAGCTTCATTTTAGTCATGACACTATATGTATCAAAAAACAGAAACCATACAGCAATAAATGCTGCAAGAAGCCACATAATCCAGGATCTTTTCCACTGAAGTGAACGGAGTATTTTTTTGTCCATAATGTCTTAAGATGATTATCTGAAATTACTTCAAAACAGATGGATTAACAAGCAGTGAATAAAGGGCCTATTTTTCGACCAAAATCCACCCTTCTTCGTCAACCATCTTTTTGGCGTGTTTCCATTTTACTTCTTTCACCTGATTTGTACTTAAGTTTTGAACTTTAACAAAATCATTTCTGCCCGGTTCATCTTCAACGGTAACCGGTTGTCTTTTTTCTCCGGGAGCCGATGCACGAGCACTTCCATCCCCGCTCTGTTGTGCACCGCGGAATCCCATATTTGTAGAATCTGCATGCTGAGTCTGGGCTTTATCCATATCATATTTGCCACGCTCCTGTTTCGCTTGCTGGACTCTATTTGGGTCGCCCGACATTTCCGGAATGGCTTTCCAAATGAGTGAAATGGCTTCTTTATTAATTTCGTCTAATAACACTTTGAACATTTCAAATGCTTCTCTTTTGTATTCGAGTAGCGGATCTTTCTGTCCAAATGAACGCAAACCAATCCCCTCTTTCACCGTATCCAATTCTCGTAAATGTTCCATCCATTTATTATCAATGGTTGACAGGATGGCTGTTCGTTCTAAAGCACGGGCAACTTCCTTCCCTTCATTTTTAGCTGCTTTTTCGACATCAACAACAATACGCATCCGACGAATACCATCAGAGAAAATTACCTGAATCTTGTTCGGCTTTTTATCAGAATCGGATGCCAATATCTGTTGAATCACTCTGTAGAGAGGTTCAGCAACTAATTTTTCCTTCTTTCGGTAGACTTCATATGCCCGGTTAATAACATGATCAATCAACCCATCTTCACCCATTAAAGCCCAGCTATCCAGGTCAATTTCGACATCTACTGCAAGTACACGTAACACTTCATCTCTTAATTTCTCAAATTCACCATTTGGGAAATGTTCATATACGATTGATTCAACTAAATTTTCAAGCATGTCAAAAATATCTCCTTGAAGCTCATCGCCTCTAAGAGCATTTTTACGTCTTGAGTAGATGACTTTTCGCTGATTATTTAATACATCATCATATTCAAGTTGACGTTTTCGAATGCTGAAATTGTTCTGTTCAACTTTCTTCTGGGCCCGTTCAAGTGATTTTGTTACCCATGGATGCTGAATCACTTCCCCTTCATCAAAATTCAGTTTATCCATGATATTGGCAATCCGGTCGGTACCGCCAAATAATGTCATGAGATCATCTTCAAGAGAGACAAAAAACTGTGTCTCGCCCGGATCCCCCTGTCGGCCGGCACGCCCTCTTAACTGAAGGTCAATCCGTCTCGATTCATGCCGTTCTGTTCCCAGAATTGCCAAACCTCCTATTTCTTTCACCTCTTTAGTGAGCTTGATATCCGTACCCCGCCCCGCCATGTTCGTGGCTACTGTAACGGCTCCGGGCCGGCCGGCTTCTGCAACAATTTCACTTTCACTGGCATGTTGTTTGGCATTCAGGACGTTGTGTGGAATTTTCTCTTTTTTGAGCATCCGGCTGATCGATTCAGAGACATCCACACTTGTTGTACCTACCAATACGGGTTGTCCGCTTTCATGGTACTCTCTGATCTTGTTAATCGCTGCTTTATACTTTTCTCGTTTAGTTCGAAAGATAAAGTCTTCCTTATCGTCACGTATGATCGGCCGATTTGTAGGAATAACGGTTACATCCAGACTGTAGATCTCATTAAATTCACCTTCTTCAGTCGCTGCCGTACCTGTCATGCCGGCAAGTTTATGATACATTCTGAAGTAATTTTGCAGAGTTATTGTGGCGTATGTTTGTGTAGCTGCCTCCACTTTTACGTTTTCTTTCGCTTCAATGGCTTGATGGAGTCCATCAGAATAACGGCGACCGGAGAGGACCCTGCCTGTGTGTTCATCCACAATCTGCACCTTCCCGTCCTGTACGATATACTCTTCCTCACGCTCAAAGAGTGTATATGCTTTTAGCAGCTGGTTAACGGTGTGAATTCGATCTCCACGTTCAGCGAAGAGGCGGTGTAGTTCATTAAACTGTTTTTCTCGATCCTGCTTGAGTTCCTCTTTGATCTCATCAATTTTCTTGTTTTTGTAGTCATCACTGAATTCCGAATTTGATTTGACCTCTTCAATTTTCTCTTTTTTTATCTTCTCAACGGACTCTTCAATTTCGGAAGTCTCCGTTCCCAGATCCGGAATCACAAAAAACTCATTACCTTCTTCATCTTTGGTAATAAAATCTCTTCCTTTGTCGGTCATTTCGATCGACTTCTGTTTCATATCTACTGCGTAGTAGAGATACTCATCAACAAAAGGCAGGTTTTTTGCATTATCAGCCAGATAGATACTCTCTGTTTGCTGAACGAGTCTTTGATAGTCGGCCTCCTGCATGAGTTTCCGGAATTTTCCGTTTTTGGGATATCCTCTTTCAGCCCTGTAGAGTGCCAATCCTGCTTTTTCCTTATTCCCCTCTTTGAAATGTGCTTCTGCTTCGTTTACGAGAGATGCAACCAATTTTTTTTGTGCGTTTACCAGTGCTTCAACTCTGGGTTTCATCTCTTCATACTTCTGCTGTCCGGTAGATTGAGGGACAGGGCCGGAGATGATCAATGGCGTTCTGGCCTCATCAATCAAGATTGAATCCACCTCATCAATAATTGCAAAATGGTGTCTGCCCTGGACAAGCTGTTCTTCTTCAATCACCATATTGTCTCGAAGGTAGTCGAAACCAAATTCATTGTTCGTACCGTAGGTGATATCGGCCTTGTATGCTTTTCTTCTGAGTTCTGTATTTGGATCGTAACGATCGATGCAGTCGACAGTCAGGCCGTGAAAGTTGAAAATGGGCTCATTCCATTCCGCATCACGCTGAGCCAGGTAGGTGTTTACGGTTACAATATGGACACCCCGGCCGGCCAGGGCATTTAAATAGGAGGGAAAGATCGCGGCCAATGTTTTACCTTCACCGGTTTTCATCTCAGCGATACTGCTTTGGTGCATGGATATGGCACCCACCAGCTGAACGTCATAAGGAACCATATCCCACTCAATTTCACTGCCGGCTACTTTCCATTTCTTCCCGATAAAACGTCGGCAGGTATCTTTCAGAACTGCATATGCTTCCGGCAGGATCTCTTCCAGTGTATCTTCCAGGATTTCGAGCCACTCTTCCTGCAAATAGGCAAGTCTCTCAGAAAACTCCCTTCTCTCTTCCAGGGTAATAGATTCATCATTTGAATCCATTTTTATTTTAATCTCTTCAATCTGTTCAGACGTTTCCCGGGTGTTCTCCTTAATGAGTTCCCGAAATTCTACCGTTTTTTGTTTTAATTCGTCATCAGTTAACGCTTTTACACTCTCTTCAAAGCTTTTGATTTGGTCAACAATCGGCCATATTTTTTTCAGGTCTCTTGAGCTTTTTGTGCCGAAAATCTTTGTAAGAATATTGGATATTTGATCTAACATATTTCTAAAAATCAATTTTTTGTTCAGTGAAGCAAGTTACAGCTTAATGAATCAGTGTTCAACAACCAGTTAGCGAAGTTATAAGTGTGAATCTCCGGTGATTTTTGTAATCTAAAATATCCGGAGCGGCCTCTTTTTTATAATATTATTTACGTATTGGCAATAATGACTAAGCAATAACAAGAATGATGCCATTTGGGTTAACCGTGGAAAACCCGCATTATTGTCTGCAGTTTGTATTGGCAGGGGGATAAATTCTGCAGGGGTGGCAGAGGAGTCATTGGATCAAATCACATTAAATGAAGGGCCCTAATTATCATTTTAGGAAAGAGATATCCTTGATTTTTTGTAAATCGGAGTGTGAGAGTCAAAAAGCCGTTCGATTTTAATAAAATTCTTCTTATTTTTGGGGTCTATCTAAAAAACGAGATTTTGAATCTATATTAATTAGCAGGTCATGAAACGTACATACCAACCAAGTAAACGTAAGAGAGCGAACAAGCACGGATTCCGTAAAAGAATGGAAGACAGTGACGGACAGAATGTGCTTAAGAGACGCCGATCAAAAGGGCGCCATAAGCTTACTGTTAGTGATGAAAAAGGACCGAAATAGGTCTGAACAGGATAAGCCAGATTATTCAATGCCGCGGGAAAAAATTCTACGCGGCAGGCGAAATTTCCAACGCCTTTTTGAAAAGTCAACCGTGCTGAATAACCAATCTATTCAATTCAGATATCGCCATTACACGGACCCTTCAGAGGGTTGTTTGATAGGCTTTGTCGCTCCAAAGAAAAAGATCAAGAGCGCAGTTAAGCGGAATAGAGTAAAAAGATTGCTGCGTGAAGCTTATAGATTGCATCAGGGATATTTACAAGATCTGTTTCGTCATAACAATTTTGGATTTCATGCGGTATTTATGGCAAACAGGGATAACATATCATATCAGGAAGTTGAAAAAGATATGATCCCAATACTGATACAAGTGAGAAAAAAACTTATTGAACTGGATAATAATCGTTTGAGAAAAGGGGAAGGTGATATTGATAACTCAAACAATAAAAACCCATTAAATTGAGAAATTTTGGATAAGAATACTGTTATTGGGCTGTTGCTCATTTTTGTTCTCACTATTGGCTGGGCGTGGTTCACGATGCCGAGTCAGGAAGAGATGGATCGCAGACAAGCGGAGCGTGCCTTGCAAGATAGCCTGGCCCTTGCAGAAGCTCGTGAACAACAACTTTTGGAAGATCAACGTCCTGCACAATCGGATAGCAGTCCGCAAGACGAGAATGTAGTATCAACTCCCGGTGAGCTTTCAGAACCGGAAATACCGGCTGCTCGCGCAATGGGCACTTTTGCAGAGTCCAGTTATCCGGATACACTGCTCACAACGATCCGGACAAGCAGATATGAGATAGAGTTATCAAATGTGGGTGCAGGTCCGGTTAGTATGACACTTCTAAACCACAGTAATTGGGACCAGACACCTGTTCAAATGATTCAGGATTCAGTGCGTTCTGCCTATTCGCTGGGTTTTTTGTCCGCTCAAAATTACAATATTGAAACCAATGAGCTGGTTTTTGAGCCGCTTTTCGAACCGGGAGATGTTGAACTGTCTGACTCCGAAAATATTTCACTGTCCTATCAACTGGCATTGAATCAGGAATCGAGCATTATTTTTACGTACACCTTCTATGGTGAACAATACTCTTATGATTTGGACATTCAATTAGTTGAAATGGAGCCTTATATCAGCGGCACCAATGTTGAGTTCGGCTGGACCTCTGCTCTCAATTTTACAGAACTTGATATTTCACAAGATGCTTTAAATACAGAAGCTTTTGTTTATTTGGGTGGGGGTACTGAGAAGCTGAATCTTACCGAAGAAGGGGAGTCCGAGCAGAGATATAACGGGACGATTGATTGGGTAATGACTAAAACCCGATTTTTTGGCCAGTATATCAAACCGGTAACACATTCAAATGCTGCTACACTGACGGGCCAGATTATAGGCGAACCCGGTCAGCCCGGAACCGTACATAAATATCAAGCGTTCGTTCAATCAAATTTTGGCCAGCATCCAACGCTTACATATGAGCTCTATTCTGGACCGCTTCGGTACTACGACTTGAGAGAATATGATGAAACTGCATATGATGTAATTGAGATCGGTTATGCGTTAATTCGCTGGTTTGCCGATCCATTGGTGAGATTTCTGGTCATTCCGTTTTTTACATTTGGAAGTATATTTATATCGAACTACGGGGTTTTGATCATCCTGTTTGGCGTTATCATTAAATTGGTACTCTTTCCGCTTACACAAAAGAGTTTCAAGAGTATGGCTGCAATGAAGGAGTTACAGCCGCAAATGAAAGAGATTCAGGAGAAGTACAAAGATGATCCGCAAAAACAGCAAAAGGAGACGATTGCTCTTTATAAAAAAATGAAAGTGAATCCGCTGGGTGGCTGTCTGCCTATGCTGCTTCAGTTTCCTATTTTGATTACACTGTTCTTTTTCTTCCAGAACTCTATGATCATACGGCAGCAATCCTTTTTATGGGCAAATGATTTATCTGCACCGGATTATATTTTAAGTCTGCCATTTTCCATTCCGGTTCTGGGTGATCAGCTCGCCGGTTTTGTTTTACTGATGTCTGCAGCTATGTTCTTCCAGTCCAAGGTATCCGGGGGAATGAGTGCCGGGGCTGCTCCGAGTGGGGGTCCAAACATGAAGGTATTCATGTATATCATCCCATTCGTACTGCTGTTTGTGTTTAATAACTTTGCATCCGGGTTGAGTTTATACTATCTGGTTTACAATGTGCTTTCTATAGCTCAGCAGGCTTTGATCAACAAACAGATGGGTGATAAAAAACCGGAAGCAGACGAGATTTCCAATAACAACCGGAAGACAAAAAACAACAGAAAAAGTAAAGGAAAGAAGTAACTTCAGTTACTTCTTTGGTTCCAGATAAGCCCTCATGATGGCGATGAATTCTGAGGGTTTTTCAAGGAATGCGTAATGACCGGCGCCACGGATCGTAATGAGTGCACTCTGTTTTAAGTTCTTTTCAAAACGTTTAGCCTGATCAATCGGTGTAGACGAATCATTCTCGCCCCATAAAAGCAGGATTTCATGCTCAATCGAGGGAATTAAAGGGTCCAGATACTCTGTCACAGTCTTAACAAATGTTTCTCTCATAATCCCGGTCAGTTGTTGATAATCTGATGAACCCAATTTTTTCCAGAGGACACTTTTTCTAAGACGGTTTAATCCTTTTTCACGAAGTGGATTTGGGAGTATTAAAAAAGGCATCTTTAAAATCTTAGCACTGTATTTCCTGATATAGTAGTTTGCTTTTCTTTTTGGCTTCAGTCCTGCTGCGCCGGTAAAAATAATTTTATCAAAAGTAGAACCCGCATTATTACGATTTAGCAGTTTGATGGCTACCCTGGCTCCAAATGAGTGAACAAAAAGATCTACGGTCTGATTTTTAAAATGAGCTTTAATAAACTCTTCTACAGCATCCGTATAGTCATCAACACTCCAGGCTACAGGGGGATTGTCTGATTGTCCAAACCCGGGAAGGTCCAGCAGGTAGCAGGTTCGAATGTCCGCCAGTTTTTTTGCGATAGGCATCATTACTTTGGATTCACTGCCCCAGCCATGTAAAATCAGGAGGGGTTTACCGGTTCCGGTTTGATACCAGGCCAATCGACTCTCTTTTGCAGTAAAAAAATCCGGGTTATTCATTTCTTTAATATTGTAAGGGAGTATCTGAATTTGGTTCATAAATATAGCAGATATCTATTTCAATGATGAGTTTTATTTATCATCACAAATTCCAAGAACCGGAGAGTGTTCCCAATGAGACGTAAGATCTATTTTTTTCTGGAGCAACTTGAGATAAACCGAAGTGAACGGATTACGGTCTCAATATTGATGATTTTTCTCATCATAACCGGTGGAATCTATTATCATCATGAACCCGTTGTGAATTATGACCCCGGGCATTACGAAAATCTGGAACGCATTTTTAGAGAAAAGAGCCGGATAAGAGAACAGGAGAGGCAGAGTGTACTTGCCAGATATCAACCGCAAAATGAGATAGTGATAATAAAAAACCGATCTGATTTGATCGAAGTAAAAACTATTCAGAATGAGAATACGAATCGGCCAGATGCGGAAACAGATCAGAAAATAGACCCTGAAATCATCAATATAAACACAGCTTCAGAAGAAGAGCTTGTCACACTTCCGGGTATCGGACCCGCTTATGCGAAACGGATTGTTGAGTGGAGAATTGAAAACGGATCATTTACTGAAAAAGAACAACTTCTTGAGATCCGGGGTATAGGTGAGAGAAGACTGGAGCAGATTAAGCCGTTTATTGAACTTTGATAAAATATACAGTGATTAATTGAATATATATTAAAAACTGTGAAAAGCAGTGTTTATAAAGCGCTTGGCATTCGCTATTTTACAATCTATGTCAAGCAAAATTTTATGGGCTGATGACGAGATTGATCAGCTCAAATCACATATTATCTTCCTGGAAGGAAAAGGTTTTGAAGTTACACCCGTAACCAACGGGGAAGATGCTATTTCTCTGATCAAAACGCAGACATTTGACATTATCTTTCTGGATGAACAGATGCCGGGGATGGATGGCCTGGCAACACTGGAACAGATTCAGGTGATTCGGCCATCTCTTCCGGTAGTCATGATTACCAAGAGTGAAGAGGAGTCGATCATGGAAGATGCGATCGGAAATAAGATTTCAGACTATCTGATCAAGCCGGTGAACCCAAATCAAATTCTACTAACGGTTAAGCGAATTCTCGATAAACAAAGAATTCAAAACGAAAAAGCTGCGCAAACCTACTTAAAAGGATTTAATGAACTCTCATCAAAATTTAGTGATCAGACTCATTGGAAAGAGTGGATTGAAATCTATAAAACCCTGACACACTGGGAGTTGAATTTAGAGTCGGGGGATGAAGCCCTTCAACAGGTACTTCAAGACCAATTTCAACAGGCTAATCAGGCATTTGGAAAATTTATACAGCTGGAGTATTTGAGTTGGCTGCAGCGTAGTGATGACCGGCCGATTTTAAGTCCGGAGTTGTTAAAGGAGAAAGTGTTTCCCAGGCTTGAAAAGAAAGAAACGGTCCTCTTTTTTCTGATTGATTGTATGCGATACGATCAGTGGTTGCTTTTTCAGAGCATGCTGGATGATTATTACACGATTGATACCGAATTTTACTATTCAATTTTACCGACGGCTACCCCGTTTTCCAGAAATTCAATTTATTCCGGCCTTTATCCTCTCGAGATCCAGAGAAGATACCCGGCACTATGGCAAATGGGTCAGGATGAGACCTCTTTGAATCGACATGAAGAGGAGCTTTTGAAAAAATATTTGAGCCGGAGTCAGCTTTCTGATCAGGTAAAATATGAAAAAATAATACAGCCGGAAGATGGGAATAGAATTGCTGATAAAATTTCCAACTATACTCAGACACCGCTCACCACAATTATTTATAATTTTGTGGATACGTTAGTCCATAGCCGGTCCGATTCAGAAGTGTTAAAGCAGTTAGCTCCGGATGTCTCTGCATTCAGATCACTCACTGAAACCTGGTTCCAGCATTCATCCCTTTTCAGGATGTTTAAAGAGTTGGCGAAAGAGGATGTGACAGTCGTTGTATCCACTGATCATGGTTCTGTGCGAGCGATGCGTGATACAAAAGTATTTGGTGACAGAGACGCTGCGACAAATTTGAGATATAAATATGGCAGAAATTTAAAAGCACAAGACAGCGCTGCCATGTTCATTGATAAACCTCATTTGTACCAGTTACCGGTGGATCCGCCGGCCAACACTTATATTATTGCAAAAGAAGACTACTTTTTTGTTTATCCAACCAATTACAACAAGTTCCAGAATCGTTATAAAGACACTTTCCAGCATGGGGGTGCCTCTATGCAGGAAATGATATTACCTGTAGCAACAATGGTACCTCGAAAATGAAGAAGTTTCAAAGTGATAGCCCGGATCAGACGATTGAAATTGCGAAAGATTTTTCCAAACGGGTAAAAGCAGGGGATGTTATCTGTTTACGTGGAGAACTGGGGGCCGGGAAAACGCATTTTGTACGTGGATTTGTACAAGGGTTTGGATTTTCAGGTAATGAAGTCTCCTCACCTACGTTTACTGTAATCAACGAGTACATTGGTGAACTGTCAATATATCATTTTGATTGCTATAGGCTTGAACACTACAGTGAAGCCGTTGAAATTGGTGCTGAAGATTATTTTTATGGTGACGGTATCACCATTATTGAGTGGCCGGATAAAATTTCGGAACTTTTACCGAATGATTCTCTAAATATCTCCATTCAGGTATTATCAGAAAATAAAAGAGAAATTATATTTCACTGATTCGATGCCGATTAAAAAAAGACGACTCTCTTATCGCTTAGATTTATTACCTGTTATATATCCATATCACAGAAGGGCAGAGAATCGTTTGCAGTTAGGTGATCTGGTTTATTACGGTCCGTCGCCGGAATTTTACGGAATTGGTGAAGTTGTGAACAGTGAAGAGAAATATTGTGTCGTTGATTTCAGAGGTACCGGGTTGTTGGGCATTCAAAAAGATGTATTTTCAAATAAATATCTAATTCCAATTCATAAGTTGAATCTGGGTCATCTCTTGAAGGCGACTTGACATCTCGACACACTTCGTCGCTGTTGCTCCTCCATTGCTCGATGTGACGGATTAATTTTAAAAATAATAACAACCCATCAGCTCCAGCGAGTTCCGACTTCGTTTCGTCGCATTCGCTCCTCAACTGCGCTCTTTTAGATTAACTA